>JBIQKN010000020.1:4415-8804 GCA_044506565.1 Sphingomonadales bacterium
CCGAGCGCCGCGACGTGCGGCCCGAGCGCATATTCCGGCGTGCGCGTGTATTGCGTGAAGAACTCCGGCATCGGCGCCTCGACGCGCTCGTCGACCTCCTCGTTCCAGTAGACCCACGGCCAGCCGTAGTGCGAGCCGATCGGCACGTTGGTCAGGTAATCGGGGACGAGGTCCGAACCGAGCTGGTCACGCTCGTTGACCGTGGTCCACAGCTCGCCGCTCCACGGATTCCAGGCAAGTCCGTTGGGATTGCGCAGCCCCTGGGCAAACAGGCGAGATTCGCCGGTCTCGAGATTGAGCTCGTGGATCGCAGCGCGGCCCTCCTCGATCTCCATTCCGCCTTCGGCGATGTTCGAGGCCGAGCCGACCGCGACATAGAGTCGGGTGCCATCCTCGTTGAGCACGAGGTTGCGCATCCAGTGGTTGCCGGAGGGCGGCAGGTCCATCAGTTTCTCGGGCTCGCCGGCGAGCGTGGTGGCACCCTCCTCGTAATCGAAGCGCAGCACCGCATCATGGTTGGCGACGTAGAGCTTGCCGTCGCGCCAGGCGATGCCCGAGGGCGAGGACAGGTCGCCGCGCAGCGTATGCCGCTCCTCGGCGATCCCGTCGCCGTCGGCGTCGCGCAGCAGGACCAGCTTGTTCGGTGACGGCACGGCGGCGCCGGCGCGGCTGAACAGCAGGCCGGCGATCCAGTTGGTGATCGCGTTGCCGCCGGCGACGATCCGCTCGGGCGCGTTGCTCTCGGCGACGAGCACGTCGCCGTTCGGCATCGTGTAGATCACGCGCGGGTGCACGAGCCCTTCGGCGAAGCGGTTGACTTCGAGGCCTTCGGCCGCCTCGGGCGCCTGGTCTTCGCCCCAGCCGATCGGCTCGGCGACACCGACGGTCGGGATCCACTGCGGATCGGGCTGGGCGATGATCGGATCCGTCCCGCTGACCTCGTCGAGCGTGTGTTCTGCGGGATCGCCGCGGATGATCCACCAAGCGGCGACGGCGAGGACGACGGCGACGATTACGAGGCCGATGGCGAGCTTCTTCAGGATCCTCATTGACCACGAGATAAGCCATGCCCGGCTTTGCGGCAACGGCCTGTGCGGCTAGGGAGCCGGGATGTACGACTTCGCCGCCGATCCTGCGCAGCCCAAGCCCGAGTTCTACCGCGAGTTGCTCGATGCGGCCGACGCGCTGACCGCCGGAGAGCCCGACGGTGTGGCCAACATGGCCAACCTCGCCGCCCTGGTCTGGCAGCTCGTGCCCGATCTCAACTGGGCCGGGTTCTACCGCCTGATCGGCGAGGAACTCGTGCTCGGCCCGTTCTGCGGCAAGCCCGCATGCATCCGCATCCCGCTCGGCCGCGGCGTGTGCGGGACGGCGGCCCAGACCGGCGAGACCCAGCGGGTCGCCGACGTCCGCGCATTTCCCGGCCATATCGCCTGCGACGCAGCGAGCCGCTCCGAACTCGTCGTGCCAGTGATACGCGACGGCACGGTGATCGCCGTGATCGATCTCGACAGCCCAAGGCCCGACCGCTTCGACGAAGACGACCAGGCCGGTTTCGAGGCGCTGGCCGCGCGTATCGGCATGCGAATCTAGCGGCCCGATTCGGGACACGGGCCAGCTGCCCGATTGGGATTCGCCGCGAGGGCGCTAAGATCGCGGCGATGGACAGGTGCCTCCGTGCGCCTCGCCAATCTGGAGGCTCGAGAATGTCGCTTCGCTTCGCCCCGGCGCTTGCCGCCGCACTGACCTGCCTTGCAGCCCCGGCCGTGGCGCAGGACGCCGATGCGCCCCCGGCGCTTCCCCAGATCGATCCCGCGCCTTTGCCCGAACCCGCCGCCGGCGGCGGCTGGGAGGGCGAATGGAACGGCGAGTGGGCCCCCGACGGCACCTACCGCGGCACCTGGACCGGGACCTACAACGAGCCCGAGGTCCCGGCGCCGAGCGAGCCTCGCGGAGTCGCCAATGCACCGCTGATCCGGCGCGTGATCCCGGCGTCGCCGTTCTCCTTCGAGCAGCGCAACGCCTGGCTCGCCCAGTGCCGCAGCGTGTTCCTGCAGAGCGGCGCGAGCCTCGGCGGCGGCGGCGCCCCAGACGCGTGCGAGACGCAGCTCGCGCAGTACGAGAGTACCTACGCCGCCGCACCGGTTGCCGGCGCACCTTACGCCTACGGCCAGGGTATGGCGCCGGTGATCTGGGTGCGCGTGCCGATCGTCCGCGAGCGCGCCGCCGCGCCCGCGGCGGAGTCGGACCCGGCGGCCGCCGAGTAGCACACGTCGCTCAGGGCGAACCGCCCGCCGGAGGTGCACGCGCCTGCGCGACCACGGTCGCGTTGCGCAACCGGATCGTGCCGAGGCGCTCGACCACGTGGCTCGGGCCGATTTCGATGGCCGAGGCCAGTTGCCCGACCTGACCCAGCGCCCGCTCGCTGTCGCTCGACAGCTTGAGCGTATAGCGTCCGTAAGGCACCCGCTCGAACAGGAAGAACCCGTCGTATTCGCTCATTGCGCGGGCGACGAGCGACCCGTCGGCGCCGCGCAGCTCGAGCTCGACGCCGGCCATCGGCCGGTCGTCGGGCCCGACGATCTCGCCTTCGACCTCGCCGGTCGGCGAGATCGCCAGTTCGAGCACCGCCGGCACGCCGGGCCGCGGGGTGACCACGACGCCCTTGCCCCGCGGCACCAGGAACGGATCCGGCAGGGTCGACTCGTCGACCGAAACAAGCACTTTTTCAAAGGGTTGCAGGCCTTCGACAAAGGCATGCCCACGTTCGTCGGTCGGCTCGGCCGAGCCGAATTGCCCGGCCGTGATGCCGACTCCTGGAAGCGCGGCCTCACCCGGTGAGCGTCGCCCGTCGCCGTTTTCGTCGAGATATACCGAGACAGCCGCGTGGCCGCGCTGGGCGAGCTTTTCGCCAGACATCCGCCAGCCGCCGTCGAGCGGATCCGGGCCGAGGCTGAAGCTCAGGCCGAGCGTAGCGCCGTAGCCGCCGCGCGTGTCGGCCCCGACGCCGGCACGCAGCGAGAAGCGTCGAAAATGGCGAATGTAGCCGAGCTCGAACTCGGTCAGGCGGTAGCGTGCGGTGTGATCGACGTCGAGCCGCAGCTCGGACTTGTCGTCGAGCGCGCGCTCTACCGTGACCGCAGCCGCCTCGAAGCCCTTTTCCGGCCCGCTCAACTTGTAGGTCGCCTCGCCGCGGACGGACATTCCGAGGATCCGCGTGTTGGCCAGCAGGCCGACGCGCGTGCCGTCGGCGTGATCTTCGGTGCCGTCGTCATCGTCTTCGGTATCGCGGTGGATCACGAAGCCGGTCAGCGACAGGCGCGGCAGCATCAGCGAGGCGCGCGCGAGCAGCTCGTTGACGTTCCGTCCGTCGTGCTGCGTCGTGCGGCGCAGGCCGAGCGACAGCGGGATCGGCACGCGCCCGGCCTTGACCACGGTGTCGAACTGCACCCGGTGGGCGCTGCTCTCGACCGGATCGATCAGCGTGCTGGTATAGCCCCCGTCGACGAAGAAGCTCTCGGCCTGGACCCCTATCGGGCCAATATCTCCAAGCATTTCAAGGCGGTAGGCCCTCCCTCGGCCGATCTCCTGCGAGGCGGTGAGGTTGAGTAGCATGCGCCCGAGCGCACGCTGGAGGTTGACCTCGGCGTAATTGCGCCGCTCGCCAGCGTAGACCAGCGACAGCGCGTTGGCACCGATCACCGTGCGGCGATCGATTCCGTACTGAGCCCCCGCCGCGTATTGCCAGCCCTGCTCGAAGCGCGGCTGCGGCGCGCGCTCGCCGAACGTGACGAGGTCGCGGTTGCGCTGCGCGATTCCGGCCCAGTATTCGACCTTGCCCGGGGGCACCGCTCCGAAGCCGACCGGGATGTTCTGGGTTTCGCGGCGGATCTGCCCCTGTGGGCCGTAAAGCACGACCTCGAGGTCGTTCTGGCCGTAGACCAGCGGAACCTCGAACTCGTAGCGCCCGTCGACGCTGTCCCCCTGGTAGGCGAGCAGCTGGCCGTTGCGGTAGAGCTCGGCGTCCCAGCCGAGCGGAAGCACGCCTCGCACGATCGTCGTGCCGAACCGCGAGGGCCGATTGAGCGGCGTGTTGCTGACGAACAGCCCTCGGCCGACCCCGGCTCCGCCGGAAAGGTTTCCCGAAGGGAGCTCGACGTCGCCGAGGATGATCTGAGTCGCCTGCAGCGGCCCGAGCATGCGCCCGTCGGGGTCCATCCGGTAGGCGCGGAGGCGGAGGCTTTCGGGCACGCCCTGGTGATCCGAGGCGAGACGCATGTCGAAGCTGGCCAGCGCAACCTCGCCGCTGGCGAAGACTTCGTAGCGCCGCGCGAGTTGCCCTTCGCCCGCGCCACGCCGGTAGTTCGCCTCGGCGACGACGTCGACCGA
>JBIQKN010000020.1:8904-13435 GCA_044506565.1 Sphingomonadales bacterium
GTCTGGCTCTCGGCGAAGACCCAGCCAGTCGCGCGGCGCGACTTCTTGTCGAGCCGGATCGGCAGGTCGAGCGACTGAATGACGTCCGCAAGGTCGACGCACACGCCGTCGCGCGTCTGGTAGCCGCGGAGTTCGTTGAGGAGGCGGAATCGCTTGACCTGGAGCTGGAGCAGGACGGCATCGTCCTCGCTCGGCGCATAGTCCTGCGCCGCCGCCGGCGCCGTCCACAACGCAGCGGCCGCCGCAATGCTCGCGACGGCCGCCTTGCGCCATGTGCGGAACGGAGTCACGGCTGGCAGCCCGGTTGCAGCCCGATCGCGGTCCTACTGCAGGACCGCGTCGAGCGCGGCGATGAGCCCGCCGCCGCTCTGCAGCGGATCGCGCAACTCGATGCGCACCGGCCCGCGGATCGCCGCAGCTTGCTCGGGCGAAAGGCCGAACGTCGCGTGCCGCGCGGGGATCTCGGGATAGACGCCGAGGCCGCGTACGACGAGCACCGGCTCGGAGTTGCCCGGCTTGTAGACCAGCAGGTCGCCGTAGAGCGAGGCCTCGCCCGCACGGGTGATGTCGACCGCGAAGGCAGGTCCGCGCTCGGTCTGCACGAGACGCGGGTTGGAAAGCCCGGCCACGACCTCGAGTTCACCCTTGCGGACGATGATCGGCATCGTGATCCCGAACACCGGGATGATGTTGATCGACAGCCCCTGGTTGCCGTCGGTTAGCGCGGTGCCGAGCGCTTCGACCTTGGGCAGCGCGTTGAACGACATGTGCACCCGGTATTCGCCGTCGGGCAGCTCGGCGTCGGGCCGCGCGCTGATGCGGATCGCCTGCGGCTGGCCCGGGGGCAGCGTCACGCGGCGCGGCGCGTAGCGGATCATTTCCAGCGCGGCCTTTTCCGAAACGCTGGCCTCGGCTACGTCGACGGGTTCCAGGCCGCCTTCGGCGGTCATGCGGCGCAGCTCGAGCGCGACACGATAGGTCGCTTCCTCGCTGCCGATGTTCGAGAGAATCACTTCGCCGCCGCGGCGGCCGTCGAGAACCAGGCGGGTCGGCGCGATCAGCAGGTCGCCCTGCGCCGCCAGCGGGCTCGGCAGGCCCGCCACGGTGAGAGCCGCGGCGGTCAAGGCACCGGTGAGGCGGCGACGGGCGGAAGCGAATGGAGACGGCATCGGCTTTGGTTTCCCCCTGCGCGTTTCCCCCTACGGGATGGCGCGTAGTCCTCGCGGACTTAGGGGAGACAGGGTTAATTCGCCGTAAACCGCACCCGTTAGGGAGCAAGCGAAAGGGCCGTCCCGCGCGGCGGAACGGCCCTCGGCTTTGTCGGCACCGGAGTGCCGGCAGGATCAGTTATAGATGACGACGACTTCGAGCTGGCCCGAGTAGGTGCCCGCGGTCTGGCCCGCCGCGACGTCGAGAACGCCGCCGACGGTGAAGCTCGCGGTACCGCCCGCCGACAGGTTGAGGTTGTCGGCGCTCGAGGTGAGGTTGACGTCCATCGGAGCGCCCGGACCGGTCAGCTGGATCGTGTTGTTGGTGAACGAGATCGAAACCGGCGCGTTCGGCGTGCCGACGATGTCGAACTCCGGCACGACGGTCGTGCCGGTGCAGAGCAGGCCGACCGAGCAGGTGCGGACGTTGCCCGAGGTCAGCGTCACGGTGCCGCCGGCGCCGCTCTCCGCGATCGAGCCGAAGTCGAGCGCGTTGGCGGTGGCGTCGAGCGTGACGGTCAGCGCGGCCAGGATCTCGGCCTCCGCGTCGGCGGTGGCAGTAGCGGCCTGGGCGGCCGAAGCGAAACCGAAGGTGGCGAGGGCCACGCCGGCAGCAGTGTAACGAAGAACGGATTTCATCTTATGGTACCCCTTCCAAGCAGAACTCGCTGCGGGCCCCCTTGCCCGCCAGACGGGACACGTCGCCCGCTGACGGCGCCAATAGGCCTGCGGCAATTCAAACTTGGTCGGTAAAGCTGGTTAACGGCTGCGCGTTTTTTCTTAAGGGGTGACCCCTATATGCCGCCCCCGGTTAGGCGCTGGCAGATCAGGTCGAGCTGGTCGAGCGTGCGGTAGCGGATAGTGACGGCGCCCGAGCGCGGGTCCGTGTCCGCCGCGATTCTTACCGGTAGACCAAGCACTTCCTCGAGCTGGTTCTGCACCGCGACGATATCGGCGTCCTGCGGCACGTCGCGCGCACGCCGCACCGTCCGGCGCCCGGCGGGCTCTGCGGAGGACTGCCGGGCAAGCTTCTCGACCTCGCGGACCGAAAGATTTTCGTTTACCGCTCGTTCCGCCAGAGCGGCCGCGTCGGAATGGCCGACGAGCGCCCGCGCGTGACCCATGTCGAGACGGCCCTGTTCGAGGTGCTCGAGCACCGTCGCCGGCAGGCTCAGCAGCCGAATGAAGTTGGCCACGTGGCTGCGCGACTTGCCGACCAGGCGCGCGATCTCGACGTGCGGCAGGTCCTCGAGCTCGGCCAGCCGCTTATACGCGCGCGCTTCCTCGACCGGGTTGAGATTCTCGCGCTGGATATTCTCGATCAGCGCCAGCGCCGTCACCTCGCGCTCTTCCAGGTCGCGAATTAATGCTGGAATCTCATGGAGTTGCGCCTTCTGGGCGGCCCGCCAGCGGCGCTCGCCGGCGACCAGCTGGTAGCGCCCTTCGGCGAGTGGGCGTACGATCACCGGCTGGATCACGCCGCGCTCCGCAATCGACGCCGCGAGGTCGGCCAGCGCCTCTTCCTCGAACCTGCGCCGGGGTTGCTCGGGATGCGGCTCGATCGCCGCCACCGGAACGTTGGCAAGGCCCGCAGCAGCGCGCGCGGACGGGATCGCTTGCGGCTCGCTCGGCGCGTGGTCGCGCGCACCGGCGATCAGCGGCTCCTCACGACGCGCCTCGCCAAGCAAGGCTCCGAGCCCTCGCCCGAGCTTGCGGCGGGCCGCGGGCCGGGTGTCCTGGCGTTCCTCGGCGCTCATGCGGCTTTCCTTTCCTTCGGCAAGCGGCCGATCAGCTCGCGCGCGAGCGCCATGTAGGCCCGGCTGCCCATGCAAGCGTGGTCGTAGATCAGCGCCGGCAACCCGTGGCTGGGCGCCTCCGACAGCCGCACGTTGCGCGGGATGACCGAATCGAAGACGAGCTTGCCGAGGCATTCGCGCACGTCGTCGGCGACCTGATCGGTCAGTCGGTTGCGGCGGTCGAACATCGTCAGCGCAATCCCGACGATGCCGAGATCGGCGTTGAAGCGCTGCTGGACCTGCTCGACCGTCTGCAACAGTTGGCTCAGCCCCTCCAGCGCGAAGAACTCGCATTGCAGCGGCACGAGCAGCGTGTCGGCCGCGCTGAGCGCGTTGAGCGTCAACAGGCCGAGAGACGGCGGGCAGTCGATAAAGCAGATATCGTGTCCGCGATGCCCGGCCAGCGCTCCGCCGAGCCTCGCCGCGCGGTTGTCCATCCCGACGAGCTCGATCTCGGCACCGCTCAGGTCGACCGTCGCCGGAACGATGTCGAGCCCCCGGATCGCGGTCCCTACCGTGCATTCAGCGAGCGGGGCTTCGCCGAGCAGCAGGTCGTAGCTCGACACCTCCCGCTGCACCGCGTCGATCCCCATCCCGGTCGAGGCGTTGCCTTGCGGATCGAGGTCGATCAGCAGCGTTCTCCATCCGGTAGCCGCCATGGCCGTTGCGATGTTGATCGCGGTGGTGGTCTTTCCCACTCCGCCCTTCTGGTTGGCGATCGCGATCTTGATCATCGCAGTTGCGGCGTCCCTCGTCCGATCAGGATGCCCCCCTCGGGATCGGTGGCGGACTGTTCCACGTGGAACATGTCCCTGACCCCCGGCGGCTGTTCCGACAGTTCCTGCGCCGCCGAACGCCCTTTGGGCAACAGCCAAACCGTGTCCCGTGTGGAAAACCGGGCGGACAACTGAAGCAGTTTGCCGAGCGGGGCGAAGGCACGGGCGGTAATTACGGCGGCGGGGAAAGTTTCCACATTTTCAAGCCGCGATCCCAGAATGCGACAGTTCTCCAGCCCCAGTGCCTCGGCCGCGCGGGTCAGCCACTCGACGCGGCGCTTGCGCGATTCGACGAGCACGATGCCGTCATCGGGCCGTGCGCAGGCGAGCACGAGGCCCGGCACGCCCGCCCCGCTCCCGAGGTCTATCCACGGCGCTGTTCCACGTGGAACAACGTCGAGCAGCTGCAGGCTGTCGGCAAAGTGGCGCTGCCAGATCGTCGCCAGGCTGTTCGACGACACGAGGTTCTGCCGCTGGTTCTCCTCGGCGAGCATGGCGGCGAGGCTCTCGAGCCGCGCGATTCCGCCGGCATCGGTGGTGCGCTCGGCACAAAACGCCCGTGCCGCGTCTTCTCGCTCGATCATGCGGCGAGCGCCTTTCGCCGGGCGAAAACCAGCAGCGCGGCGAGTGCGGCCGGCGTCACCCCCCGCACCCTGCCCGCCGCAGCCAGGTTGGCCGGGCGCGCCGCGGCGAGACGCTCGACCATTTCGTTGGAAAGACCCGGCACCTCGGCGAACGGAAAGTCGTCGCC
>JBIQKN010000020.1:13535-39870 GCA_044506565.1 Sphingomonadales bacterium
CTCGAGAGCGGCAGACCAGCGATCACGGTCCCGCTCCCGCTCCTCGAACCAGCGCATGCGCTCGGTGCTGACGCAGCCAGTGGCAATGGCCAGCGGCGTTAGTCGCGAAGCGGCGTTGCTGGCGCGCAAGCGCAGGCGGTACTCGGCCCGCGCCGTCAACATCCGATAGGGCTCGCTGACTCCATGCAGGGTAAGGTCGTCCACCATTACCGAAATGTAGCTGTTGCCGCGATCGAGCAGCGCCGGCTCGCGGCCGAGTACGCGCGACGCCGCGTGCATTCCGGCGAACAGCCCCTGCGCGGCAGCTTCCTCGTAGCCCGTCGTGCCGTTGATCTGCCCGGCGCAATAGAGGCCCGGAATGGCGCGGAGCTGCAGGTCCGGCCCGAGCGCGCGCGGATCGACGTGGTCGTACTCGACGGCATAACCGGGCACGACCATCTCGACCCGCTCAAGCCCCTCCATCGTCCTCAGCATGGCCAACTGGACGTCGGCGGGAAGCGAGGTGCTGACTCCGTTGGGATAGACGAGGTGTGTCGCCAGCCCCTCCGGCTCGAGGAACACCTGGTGACCGTCACGGTCGCCGAAGCGGTGAATCTTGTCCTCGATCGACGGACAGTAACGCGGCCCCGCGGCCTCGATCGCGCCGGTGAACAGCGGCGAGCGATGCAGGTTGGCGCGGATGATCGCGTGGCTCGCCGCATTGGTCCGGGTGATCGCACAGAACACCTGCGGATGGCTGCGACGGGGCGTCAGCGGCGACATCGTCCACGGGTCGGGGTCCGACGGCTGCTCCTCGAGGCGCGCCCAGTCGATCGTGCGTCCGTCGAGCCGCGGCGGAGTCCCGGTCTTGAGCCTGGCTATCGGCAGCGCGACCTCGCGCAGCTGCGCGGCGAGTCTCCGCGCGGAACTCTCGCCGATTCGCCCACCGGTCATCCGCTCCTCGCCGCGGAAAAGCGCGCCGCCGAGGAAGGTGCCGGTGCACAGCACCACCGCAGGAGCCTCGAGCCTGGTACCGTCGGCAAGCTCGAGCCCGCGCACCACGCCGCCCTCGAGCACAAGCGCCGCGGCCTCGCCCTCGACCAGCTCAAGGCCGGGCTGCGCCTTGACCGCGTACTGGACCGCTGCCTTGAACAGCGCTCGGTCAGCCTGAATCCGCGGCCCCCAGACCGCGCTGCCCTTCGAGCGATTGAGCATCCGGTAATGGATCGCCGCGGCGTCTGCCGCGCGCGCGATCAGCCCGTCGAAGGCATCGACCTCGCGCACCAGGTGCCCCTTGCCGAGGCCACCGATCGCCGGGTTGCAGCTCATAGCCCCGATTGCGTCGAGATCGAAGCTGACGAGGCCGACGCGCGCATCCATCCGCGCAGCCACGGCGGCCGCCTCGCAGCCGGCATGGCCGCCCCCGACGACGAGGAGATCGTACGCGCTCATGCCGCGCCCCTAATCGGGTCGATGGCACCGGTCAAAGCGCAGCTGCGTTTCACGTGAAACACGTGTCACTTGCCGATGCAGAAACGTCCGAACAGCGCATCGAGCACATCCTCCGTAGCGCTGCGGCCCACGAGGCGATCGAACGCGGCTCGCGCCTGCCGCAACCCTTCGGCCAGCAGCAGCGGATCGGATTGCCGGACGGCCTCGCCCAAGGCTTCACGAGCACGCGCGAGCAAGTCACGCTGGCGTTTATTGAGCGCGCCCTCGCCCGGCCGCGGCATCGCGGCCGCAGCGTGCTCGATCAACCCGCGCTTCAGATCGGCGATCCCTTCTCCGGTGACTGCCGAGACCCGGTACCGCGGTGCCGTCTTCACCGGATGATCCGCCCGGTCGCACTGGGGCTCGATTTCCCACGCGCCGGCCGGACCTTCGCCCTCCGGACCCAGCCACAGCACGAGATCGGCCCGGGCAATCTCGGTTTCGGCGCGCTCGATTCCAATCGCTTCGACCGGATCAGCCCCACGCTCGCGCAGCCCGGCCATGTCGACGAAGCTGAACGGGACCCCGCCGAGCGCGACCGGGCGAACCAGGACGTCGCGGGTCGTCCCTGCAAGCGGCGCCGTGATGGCTGCCTCACTCTCAACCAAAGCATTGAATAGTGTGGATTTTCCTGCGTTCGGCGGCCCTGCGAGGGCAACCCGGTATCCCTCGCGCAACAGCTCCGCCGAGGGAGCGTCGAGGGCCGATGCAATCTCCTCGCCCAGGATCTCCATCTCGCGCGTGAACGTTGCCGGCAGCGTCGCCACGTCGCCTTCGTCGTCGAAATCGAGCACGGCCTCGAGTTGTGCCGAGAGCAGCAGCAGCCGGTCGCGCCAATGCTCGACGCACCGCGACAGCGCCCCACCCGCGAGCTCGATCGCCGCACGACGCTGGATTTCGGTCTCGGCGGCGAGGAGATCGGCCAACCCTTCCGCCTCGGCGAGATCGATCCGCCCGTTGACGAAAGCGCGCCGCGTGAACTCGCCCGGCTCGGCCCGTCGCAATCCCGGCAGCACCGCCAGTGCCGCCTCGACTGCCGCAACCACCGCGCGGCCGCCGTGGAGATGGAGCTCGGCCAGATCCTCGCCGGTCGCGGTCGCCGGCCCCGGGAACCACAGCGCGAGGCCGTCGTCGAGAACGCTTCCATCACGGTCGCGAAAGACCGCCCGGCTCGCCCGGCGCGGCGCAGGCAGGCGCCCCGCCAGCTCGGCCAGCGCCGCGCCCGCCTCGGGCCCGCTCACCCGTACGACGGCGATTCCCGCCGGCGGCGCGCCGCTCGACAGCGCAAAGATGGTGTCCATGGCCCGGCTGATCCCCGCGCGACGTCAGGCGCCGGGCTTGTCGTCCTCATCGACCGGCCGTTCGCCTGCCTTGCGCGCACCTTCCATGAAATTCTGGAACATCTTCAAGCCCATCTGGCCCATCGGCGCGAGCTGGCGGGCATATTCCTGCAGCTGCTCGGTGTTGCCGGCGGTCTTCATCGCCTTGGCGAAGGCATCGACGTAGACCTCGTTGGCCTTCTCGACGTCGGGCAGGCCCATGAAGCGGCGGGCTTCCTCGGGCGAGCAATCGATCTCGATGTTGATCTTCATCGGGGCTTGCCTTTCACGCGGCGCGGAACGCGCTTGGGTCCGCAGCGTAGCAGGGGCATAAGCGCGCCGAACGCCGGGAGGAGTCTTATATGAGCGATACGGTCGACATTTCCACCCTCGACGGCGAGGGAACCTTCTCTGCCTTCTGCGCCAGGCCCACAAGCGAGCCTCGCGCATCGATCGTGGTCATCCAGGAGATCTTCGGGGTGAACCCGGGCATTCGCCGCAAGTGCCAGCGCCTCGCCGCCGACGGCTACCTGGCGCTTGCGCCCGACCTGTTCTGGCGGCTCGAACCGGGCATCCAGCTCGATCCCGACGTGCCGGAAGAATTCGAGCGCGCGCTCGCGCTGATGGGCCGGTTCGACCAGGACCAGGGTGTGCGCGACATCGAGGCGACGATCCGTCATGCCCGCAACGCGCTCGGCGTGCCGAAAGTCGGCGTGGTCGGCTACTGCCTCGGCGGGCGGCTGGCCTACATGGTCGCCGCCCGGACCGATGCCGACGCCAGCGTGGGATATTACGCGGTCGGCATTCCGGATCTGCTGCGCGAGAAGCACGCGATCGCCCGGCCGCTGATGCTGCACATCGCCGGGGCCGACCACTTCGTCCCGCCCGAGCAACAGAAGGCCATTCACGAAGGCCTCGACGATCATCCGCGGGTGACGCTGCACGACTACCTGGGGCTCGACCACGGCTTCGCCACCGAGCTCGGCGAACGCCGCGACGAGGAAGGCGCCCGGCTCGCGGACGAGCGCACCGCGGCATTTTTCGCCGAACACCTCGGGTAGCCGAGCGCGCTACGGGCGCGCGAGGTAGTCGATCAGCGCGCGGCGTTCCTCAGGGTCGGCGATGCCGAAGAATCCCATCTCGTTGTCCGGGACGACGGCTTGGGGATCGGCGATGAAAGCATCGAGTGCCTCGCGCGTCCAATCGCCCTGCCGGGCTGCGTAGGCCTGCATCGCCGGCGAATAGGCGAAACCCGGTTCCGCGGCGACGGGCCGGCCGAGCACGCCCTTGAGCGAGGGTCCCTGCGTCGTCGGGTCCGGACCTTCGAGCGAGTGGCACGCGTAGCACTTCTGATAGGCGCGCTCGCCCGCGGCGAGTTCGGCCGGCTTCGGGCCCGGAACGGCGGCGCAGGCCCCTGCGGCGACAGCGAGCAGCGCCAGCACCCCGGCCCGCGTCACCCGGAAACCGTCACCAGCATCAGCCGGTTGGTCCCGGATTCCGGCAGGTAGACCTCGTTGCCGCGCCCGAGGATCTGGCGAACCTGGGCGTTGGGACCGCTTCCCGGGATCGTCGCGATCCAGTCCTCGGTGGCGATGTCGAACACCAGTGTATTGTTGCTGGCGAAGTCGGTCACCCAGACGTCGTTGCGCTCGTCGACGTAGACGGCATAGGCCTGCGGCTTCTCGCCGGGCAGGTCGAACGTGGTCCAATCCCCACTCGCCGGGCGGTAGCGGTAGAGCTTGCCGCTGTTCCAGCCAGTGATCCACAAGTCGCCCTGCGAATCCGCCCAGACCCGACGCAGGCCGGCGTTCTCGTGCGGCGGTTCGATGATCGTGACGCTGCCGTCGGCCCGGTCGACCTTCGCCAGGTGGCTGCCGGCGAGCGAGACGTACCAGATTTCGCCATCGGGCGAGTCGTCGATGCCGTAGGGTCCGCGACCCTTCGGGTCACTCCACACCTCGACCTTGCCGCTCGCGTCGACCCGCCCGTAGATGCCGCTCTGGCCGGTGAACCAGTGCACGCCGTCCTTGTCGAAGGCGCCGGTGTTGAGGTTGGCGTAGCCGGTGTCCTCGGGCAGCTTCCACACGTCGATCGCCTCGCTCGCCGGGTCGTAGCGGACGATCGCGTTCTGGCCGCCGTCGGTGATCCAGGCCCTCCCGTCAGGGCCGAGCACGACTCCATGCGGCGCCGAGCCCTCGCCGAGTGGGACCTGACGGTAGGTCCAGGACGCGATGTCGACGATACCGAGCGCTCCCTGACGCTGTGCGGTGTACCAGATCTCGCCGGGCCGCCCGGGCGCCGCGTCGTGCGGGCGGGAGCCCTCGGGGAGCTGAATCACCCTGGTCTCGTATTCGAAGCCGCCATCCTGTGCAGCAGAGGGCATGGAGACGAGGGCAAGCACGGTGGCAGCGAACAGGGCACGCATGAATCCGTCTCCCGGTCTGTTCTCGAATCGGCAGGATAGCCCCACAGGACCGCCGGGTGAACCCGCGCAGACGGCCGGTACTCGGCACTCGCTTACGGCGCGGCGAGCCTGTATCCTCGCTGTTCCGAATGGGGGGAGGATATATGCGAAAGCTCCTGTTGCCGCTCGCCGCTCTCGCCACCGGGCCCGCCCCTGCGCAGGGTGCCGAGATCGCACCCGGTATCGAACTGCCGGCCGGTGCCACGATCGAAGTGAGAGCGGACGGGGACCTCAACGGCGACGGCATCCCCGACATCGCCTATGTCGCGCACAGCGAGGACTGGCGCGCGCTGACGGTGCTGCTGTCGGTCGGAAATGCGGCCGATCCGCGCTATCGGCCGGAAATCCTGCCGCTCGAGCCGGGCGAGTCTACCCCGGCGAAGCTCGCGCTCGCCGACAATGTGCTCAGCCTCGAGGACATGACCGGGGGCACTACCGCGATCGTCTCGACCCGCCGCTTCCGTTACGACGCGCGCGGCCGGCAGATGCGCCTGATCGGGCTCGACGCCACGCGCTACAGCCGCACCAACTCCCACGACGGGTTCGAGATGAGCTGGAACCTGATCAGCGGCGACGCCACCACGCGCGTCCTGCGGCTCAACCGCGACGGTGGCGACAAGGCCTACAAGCCCGCCATCGAACGCAGCTTCAAGCGCCGCACGCGCGCGCTGTGGCTGGCCGGCTCGCCCGATCCGGAAACGGTGCTCGACGAAATGCGCGACGGCTGAGCCGCCGCGCGATCACTGGTTCATCGTCGCGAAGAAGTCCTCGTTGGTCTTCGAGTCCTTCATCTTGTCGAGAAGGAACTCCATCGCGTCGACGGTGCCCATCTGCATCAGGATGCGGCGCAGGACCCACATCTTGCTGAGCTGATCCTTCGGCACGAGCAGCTCTTCCTTGCGGGTACCGCTCTTGCCGACGTCAAGCGCCGGGAAGATGCGCTTGTCGGCGACCTTGCGGTCGAGCACGATCTCGGAATTGCCGGTGCCCTTGAACTCCTCGAAGATGACCTCGTCCATGCGGCTGCCGGTATCGATCAGCGCCGTGGCGATGATCGACAGCGAGCCGCCTTCCTCGATATTGCGCGCGGCGCCGAAGAAGCGCTTCGGCCGCTGCAGCGCGTTGGCGTCGACACCGCCGGTGAGCACCTTGCCCGAGCTCGGCACGACCGTGTTGTAGGCGCGGCCGAGGCGGGTAATCGAATCCAGCAGGATCACCACGTCCTTCTTGTGCTCGACCAGGCGCTTGGCCTTTTCGATCACCATTTCAGCAACTTGCACGTGACGCGAGGCTGGCTCGTCAAAAGTCGAGGAGATCACCTCGCCTTTCACCGAGCGCTGCATGTCGGTCACTTCCTCCGGCCGCTCGTCGACCAGCAGCACGAGCAGGAACACCTCGGGGTGATTGTCCGTGATCGCCTTGGCGATGTTCTGCATCAGCACCGTCTTGCCGGTGCGCGGCGGGGCGACGATCAGCGCACGCTGGCCCTTGCCCTGCGGCGCGATCAGGTCGATCACCCGGGCCGACTTGTCCTTGACCGTCGGATCCTTGGTGTCGAGGTTGAGCCGCTCGTCGGGATAGAGCGGCGTCAGGTTGTCGAAGTTGGTCCGGTGGCGGACCGCCTCGGGATCGTCGTAGTTGACGGTGATCAGCTTGGTCAGCGCGAAGTAGCGCTCGCCGTCCTTCGGCGCGCGAATCTCGCCCTCCACGGTGTCACCGGTGCGGAGGCCCCATTTGCGGACCTGGTTGGGCGAGACGTAGATGTCGTCGGGGCCGGCGAGGTAGTTCGCCTCGGGGCTGCGCAGGAAGCCGAAGCCGTCCTGCAGCACCTCGATCGTGCCTTGGCCGATGATCTCCTCGCCGTCCTCGGCAACTTCCTTGAGGATGGCGAACATCAGGTCCTGCCGGCGCATGGTCGAGGCGCCTTCGACGCCGTATTCCTCGGCCATCTCGACGAGGTCGGCCGGCGCCCTCTTCTTGAGTTCTTTCAAATGCATCGTGGTATTTCCGTAGGTGTGAGGATGCCGGCAGGTCGTTTGGGCTTGGAGAAAGCGAGACCCGGCCGCTCGGGACGGCGGCCCCAGCCGGTTGGTGGCCGACAAATATGGATTCACCGGCGCAGCGTCAATTCACTGAATCGCCCCCAAAGCCACCGCTCGTCGCGAATTCAGAAGGGTTTGATCACCACCAGCACGACGACCAGTGCCAGAACGATCGTCGGGACTTCGTTGAGCAGCCGCAACTGCTTACCCGCCAGCGGGCGCTCGCCGGCGGCAAGCTTGCGCGCGTAGCTGCGCAAATAGCCGTGGTAGCCCGACAGCGCGAACACCAGCGCCAGCTTGGCGTAGAACCAGCCCTGCCCCCAGGCGCCGATCGCGAAGGCCAGCGCGAGTCCGAGAATCCACACCGCACCGATCGAGGGCGTCAGGATGATCCGGATCAGCTTGCTCTCGCGCTCGATCCACTGGGCATTCTCGGGCGAGCCGGGTTCGCATTCCTGATGATAGACGAACAGCCGAGGCAACATGAACAAACCGGCCATCCAGAACACCACGAAGATGATGTGGCCGGCCTTGAGCCAGAAATAGATCATCGACAGCGCTTCCTGCATCGGCGGCCTCCGTCAGCCCCGCACCACGGCGAGCAAGCGCTCGACATGCGCGACCGGCGTGTCCTTGTCGATCCCGTGGCCCAGGTTGAACACGTGCGGCCGCCCGGCGAAGGCCGTGAGAATCTCGCGTGCCCGAGCCTCGAGCTCGTCGCCGCCGGCGCGCAACAGCAGCGGGTCGAGATTGCCCTGGACCGGCAGGCCGTCGGGCAGCGCCGAATGGGCCCAGGCGGGGTCGATCGTCTCGTCGAGCCCGATGGCATCGACGCCGGTCTCGCGGGCGTAGGCGGCGAGTTTCTCCCCGGCGCCCTTGGGAAAGCCGATCACCGGAACCCCCGGCTGACGCCGGCGGAAGGCCTCGACGATCGCCGCTGTCGGCGCGATGACCCAGCGTTCGAACTCGCGGGGGGCAAGGCTGCCGGCCCAGGAGTCGAACAGCTGTACCGCTTCGGCGCCGGCTTCGACCTGCCGAACCAGGTAATCGATGCTGCAGGCCACGATCGCATCGAGGATCGCCTGAAGTGCCGCGGGATCGCGATAGGCGAGGCTCCGGGCGGCGGCCTGGTCACGGCTGCCTTCGCCCGCGATCATATAAGTCGCGACGGTCCACGGGCTGCCGGCAAACCCGAGCAGCGTGGTTTGCGGTCCGAGCTGCTCGCGCACGAGCGCCACTGTGCGGTAGATCGGATCGAGGCGTTCGGGTGCGGGCTGGAGCGCCTCGAGCGCCAGGTCGACCAGTGGCGGCGAAAGCTGCGGTCCCTCGCCGGCGAGGAAGGCGAGGTCCTGCCCCAGCGCATGCGGCACCACGAGGATGTCGGAAAACAGGATCGCCCCGTCAAAACCGAACCGCCGGACCGGCTGCAGCGTGATTTCGGCCGCGGCTTGGCTGTCGTGGACGAGCTCGAGGAACCCGCCCTTCGCTGCGCGCAACGCCCTGTATTCCGGCAGGTAGCGCCCCGCCTGGCGCATCAGCCAGACCGGCCGACGATCGGTCGTCTTGCCGTGCAGGGTATCGAGAAGCAGACCGGGCATCGCGAGAGTCCAATCCAATAAAATAGATATTTGAAATAGGATGCAGGACTCTGTTGGCCCTGTGGATTGCGGGGAGAGCGTGCCCTTGCCCGATTTCTCCCACGCTGAACAGGGGTCCGCCGGTTGGCGAATCCGCACGGATCCGCGTCAAGCGCTGCTTCTCCCCGCTATCCCCAAGCTGTCGATAGCTTCGTCCGGCTGTTGGTTAACGCCATCCTGAATCGCCGGTTGCGGGGGTGGAATCTCCTGCCGAACTTGTCCGGTACCCCCTCCCGTGGTTTATGCCGGTGCTTGTCCACATGACCCTCCTGCACCTCCACTTGCTGTCGGACTCGACCGGCGAAACGCTCGAGATGATCGCCAAGGCGGCACTCGCGCAGTTCGACGATGCGGAAGTGATCCGTCACTTCTGGCCAATGGTGCGTTCGCTGCACCATCTCGACCGGATCGTCGAGGATCTCGCCGCCAATCCCGGACTGGTGCTGTACACGCTCGTCAACGACGAAACCCGCCGCCGGCTCGAGGAGCGCTGCCGCGCGCTCGGGCTGCCGCACGTCGCCCCGCTCGACAGCGTCAATGCGGCACTCGAGGATCGTCTCGGTGTCGAGGCCAAGGCGCGCCCCGGCCGCCAGCACGCGCTCGACGAGGCCTACTTCGCACGCGTCGACGCGATCCAGTTCACCATCGCGCACGACGACGGGATCGCCTGGGAGGACTGGGAAGAGGCCGACATCGTGCTCGCCGGCGTCTCGCGCAGCTCGAAGACGCCGACCAGCATCTATCTCGCCAATCGCGGTTTCAAGGTAGCGAACATCCCGCTGGTGATGGAAAGCCCGCCCCCGCCGCTGCTGTTCGAGCTCAAGCGGCCGATGGTCGTCGGCCTGACCACGGCCGCGCGGCGGCTGGTCGAGATTCGCCGCAACCGGCTGCTGTCGCTCAACCAGAAGCCCGAGACCGCCTATGTCGACGAGGAGCGGGTCGAGCAGGAAGTGGCCTTTGCGAGGCGGTTGTTCGCGGATAACGGTTGGCCGGTGATCGACGTCACGCGCCGCTCGATCGAGGAAACCGCTGCGGCGGTGATCAAGCTTTACACGGAACGGCAGCAACGGCCGGCCGAGACGGGGACCCAGCCGATATGATCGTACTCGCATCCAAGAGCGCTTCGCGGCGGACCATGCTCGGCGCGGCCGGAGTCGAGTTCGAGGTGCGCCCTGCGGCGATCGACGAGCGCGCGCTCGAGGCCGAGCTCGGCGACGCCGGGCCGGGTAAAGTTGCGCTGGCGCTGGCTGAAGCCAAGGCGCTGTCGGTCGACGGCGCCGGCAAGCCGGTGCTGGGCAGCGATTCGGTGGTTTCGGTCGACGGGCGCCGGTTCGGCAAGCCCGCCAGCCGCGCGCAGGCCGCCGAGCACCTGCGGTTCTTCTCGGGCCGGACGATGGAGCTGCATTCGGCCGCAGCGATCGCCACGGCGGGCACGGTCAAGTGGCGCCACGTGGCCCTGGCGCGCCTCAAGGTGCGCGATCTGTCGGATGCGTTCATCGAGAAGTACCTTGTGGCCGAGTGGCCGGAGGTCAGCCAGTGCGTCGGCGTGTTCCGCATCGAGGCGCTCGGCCCGCAGCTGTTCGAGAGCATCGAGGGCGACATGTTCACGGTGCTCGGCATGCCGCTGCTGCCGGTGCTCGGCGCGCTGCGCGAGCTGGAGGAGTTACCGGCGTGAGGCCATACGCCGAGGTCATCGGCGATCCGATCGCGCAGTCGAAATCGCCGGCGATCCACGGACATTGGCTCGAGAAGCTGGGCATCGCGGCCGACTACTGCGCGCAGCTCGTGCGGGCCGGAGACCTCGCAGACTACTTGAGCCAGCGCCGCGCCGACCCCGCCTGGCGCGGCTGCAACGTGACCATGCCGCACAAGCAGGCGGTGATCGCGCATCTCGACCGTCTCGATCCACTGGCGGAGCGGATCGGCGCCGTGAACACCATCGTGCGCGAAGGCGACGGCCGGCTGGCCGGCTACAATACCGACGCGGCGGGGTTCCTCGAACCGCTCGCGCGGCGGCTCGGCAAGCGCCACCTGTTCCGCATGGCGCGCGTCCTCGGCACCGGCGGCGCAGCCCGGGCGATCGTCGCGGCTCTCGCACGGGAGAACGTCGTCATCGTTCTCGCCGGGCGTGATTTGGCCAAGGCCCGCGCCCTGCTCGACGAGCTTGACCCGGGGGGCGAGCACCACGCGGTGGACATCGCCCATTTTGCCGAGCCGACCGATTTCGCATTCGACGACCGGGAGGGGTGTTTCGATCTCGTGGTCAACGCCAGTCCGCTTGGCATGGCCGGCCAGCCGCCGCTGGCGTTCGACCTCAGTCATGCACCGCCAGGGAGCGTAGTCTACGACATCGTCACCCATCCGGTCGACACGCCGCTGCTGCAGGCCGCGCGGGCCGCAGGGTTCGAGACGGTCGACGGACTGGCGATGCTGATCGGCCAGGCGGCGGTCGCCTTCGGGAAGTTCTTCGGCCGCCCACCGCCGCGCGAGGAGGGCGACCGCGAGCTGCGCGTGCGGCTTGGCGGATGAGTTCGTCCGGCCAGCCCTCGCGCAAGCGGCCCTTCGTCCTCGGGCTCACCGGCTCGATCGGCATGGGCAAGTCGGCGGTGGCGGAGATGTTCGGGGCAAGGGGCGTACCGGTGTTCGACGCCGACGCCGAAGTGCGGCGCATGCAGGGCTCCCGGGGCGAACTGGTCGCGGCGATCGAGCGGGCCTTCCCGAATACGACAGGCGCCGGGGGTGTCGATCGCGAAGCGCTCGGCACGCGCGTCTTCGGCGACGCCGAGGCGCTCGAACGGCTCGAGGCGATCGTTCACCCGGCGGTACGCGCCGCGCGTGCCGAGTTCCTGCGGCGGCACGCCGACCGGCCGCTGGTCGTGCTCGACATTCCATTGCTGTTCGAGAAGGGCGGCGTCGAGGAGGTCGACGCGGTCCTCGTGGTCTCGGCACCGCCCGAGATCCAGCAGGCCCGCGTTCTCGCACGGCCGGGGATGACCGCCGAGCGATTCGCGCAGGTTCAGGCGCTGCAGACGCCCGACGCCGAGAAGCGCACCCGCGCCGACTATGTCATCGACACCGGCACCCCGCTCGCCGAAACCGACGCCGCCGTCGCACGGCTGGTGGACAAGCTCACCGAGGGCGCTTGCCAGTCGCCGGACGCCGACCGATAGGTTCGGGCGATGCGGGAGATCGTCTTCGACACCGAAACGACCGGGCTCGATCCGGCGAGCGGGGACCGGCTGGTCGAGATCGGTTGCATCGAGCTGGTGAACCGCGTGCCGACCGGGCGCACCTTCCACGCCTACTTCAACCCCGATCGGCCGATGCCCATAGAGGCCGAGCGGGTGCATGGTCTCAGCGACGCGTTCCTCGCCGACAAGAAGCGCTTCCAGGAGCACGTGCACGAGCTGCTCGAGTTTATCGCCGATTCGCCGCTCGTCGCGCACAACGCGCAGTTCGATTTCGGCTTTCTCAACTGCGAGCTCGGAGCCTGCGGTCATCCGCATGTCGAGCTCGAGCGGATGGTCGACACGCTGGTACTGGCGCGCCGCCGTCATCCGGGCGCCAAGCATTCGCTCGACGCGCTATGCGCGCGCTACGGAATCGACCGCAGCCATCGCGTGAAGCACGGCGCGTTGCTCGACGCGGAGCTGCTCGCGCAAGTCTATGTCGAGCTGACCGGCGGCCGTCAGATCGGCCTCGCCCTCGCGGCCGAGGTCGGGGCGACGACGATCGAGATCGCCACTGTTCGCCCGCGCCGGCGAGAATTTCGCCCGCCGCGACCGCATTCGGCGACCGTCGAGGAACTGGCGCGGCACAAAGCCTTCATCGAATCGTTTGACTCACCGCTCTGGGCACGCTGAATTTCGGGTTCGGCGCCCGGGGTGCGCAAGATACCCGAAGGAGGACCCCCGCCCATGGAAATTCGCGTTTCCGGCCATCAGATGGAGACCGGCTCCGCCCTCCAGGAACACGCGACCGAGCGGCTCGATGCGATCACCGAGAAATATTTCAGCCGGGCGCTGTCGTCGGCGGTCACGTTCGGCAAGGCGCCTGCCGGAGCTTTCACCTGCGACATCGTGCTGCACGTCAACCAGGGCCTGATTCTCAAGAGCCATGGACAGGCGCAGGACGCTCATCAGGCGTTCGAGCAGGCGGCCGAGCGTGTCGAAAAGCAGCTCAGGCGCTACAAGCGCCGCCTCAAGGACCGCCACGAGCAGGCCGAGCACGCGATGCGGCAGGAAGAGGCGGCTTACACGGTCTTCGCTGCCGACGAATCGGACGAGGAGGTGGTCGCCGACGCGCCGCCGATCATCGCCGAGACCCGGACCGACATTCCGGTGGTAAGCGTATCCGATGCCGTAATGCTGCTCGATTTGCGGCATACCAACGCGCTGTTCTTCAAAAACGCTGGAACCGGAAGGCATAATATGGTTTATCGCCGCGCCGACGGGTCGATCGGATGGGTCGAACCTTCTTAGGCGGGATTTCCCGGGTCGTGGGACGGACCGCCGCTGATGTTATCAACTCCTTGATGATTCTACCGGCAGGGTGACCCCCGTTGCCCCGCGCCGATGACCAATCACGAGCGAGCAAGACCGAGAAACGAGCACGATGAGTCCCTTGTATTCGATCAGGCCGGAATCGGTCGCGATCATCGATGAAGCCGACAAGCCGGAAATCCTCGAGCGGCTAAGCCAGATTTTCGCGCAGAGCTGGAATCTCGATGCCGGGCAGGTGCTCGAGCAGCTCGAGGAGCGCGAGCGTCTCGGCAGCACGGGTTTCGGCCGCGGGGTAGCGATTCCGCACGCGCGCATCGCCGGGCTCTCGCGCCCGGTCGCGGCGCTGATCAAGTTGCGCCAGCCGGCCGACTTCGCCGCGGCCGACGGGCTGCCGGTCGACATCGTGTTCGGCCTGCTTTCGCCCGAGAACAGCGGCGCCACGCATCTCCATGCGCTGGCGGCGATCTCGCGCCTGATGCGCGACGAGCGCGTGCACGACGCGTTGAGCGAAGCGCCCGACGAAGAGGCGATCTACGGCCTGCTGACCAACGCGGCAGACCGCTACGCGGCCTGAAATCGCCATGGATGGGGGGCCGAGTGGGGCTTCGGTCCACTATCGCGCGCTCGAGGCCCTCTATGCCTCGGCCCCCGTCAACGCCCTGTTCGAATCGCGGCTCGAGATCGTCGAGGAAGGCCACGCGCGAATCCGCTTCCTGGTCGACGAACGGTTTCACCACGCCGCCGGCGCGGCGCACGGCACGATCTACTTCAAGATGCTCGACGATGCGGCGTTCTACGCGGCCAACTCGATGGTCAGCGACCGTTTCCTGCTGACGACCGCGTTCAACCTTCACTTCACCCGTCCCATCCGCGCCGGCGAAGTCATCGCCGAAGGGCGCTGGATCAGCGGACGCCGGCGCGTGTTCATCGCCGAATCGCACCTGGTCGATTCCGAAGGGGAGGAAATCGGTCGGGGCACGGGCACTTTCATGCGTTCGCATATCGCGCTGTCCGGCCTCGCCGGATACCGCGCGCCGGAGTGACCCGATGGGCGCGCGCATCCCGGCGCATCTCGAGGTATCCGGGCTGATCCGGGCCGTCGAGGCCGCGGGAGGCTTTGCCACCGTGGTTGCCAAGGGCGAGCGCGATGCCGGGACTCTGCTGGTGGTTTGCTGCGAAAACGGCGCGAACGCCGCGGCCTACGAACGCATGCCGCAACCGGACGGTAGCCGTGCCTGGGCGCTGTCGCGCAAGCAAGACATGGAAAATCCTCGAGAATTCTGGGATTATTGCGATCGGCGAAAGCGCCAGGACGACGATCTCTGGATCGTCGAACTGGATGTCCCGAATGGGGAACGTTTCATCGTTTAGCGGGAACCCGGGGTTGACCTCGCCCGGCCGGCCGCTACAGGGCGCGTCAACTTTCCAACAGCGCAGGTGATCGCACGCGGCTCTATCCGGGGCCGACGGGACGCCGCGCAAGACGGGGAGTGGCCGGCAGGCCGCCAGACGGACCGCGCCCTCGGGCAACGGTCCCGGGCCTGCGTCGGGGCACTCACCGCCTTGAGTTTCGGGATCAATGACGAAGACGGTCAAGGCCGGGGCGATCGCCGCGGCCGCAACGTGCTGTATTACCCTTATGGGCGTCCAGGCGACGGGCGCCCTGGCAGAAACCGGGACGACGAGCGCAGAGATCGCGCCCGCCCCCGCCGAATCCGAAACCGAACCCGACCCCTTGCCGCGGTTCTATTCCGCCGAGGTCGTTCAGCAGATTCCCGAGACGCCCGCATCCGATGCCGGTTCGCTTGCCGCGCTGGTCGAGACGATGCCGGCCGACGCGCCGATGTCGCGCGACCTCATGTGTCTCGCCCAGGCGATCTACTTCGAGGCCCGCGGTGAGCCGCTCGACGGGCAGCTCGCGGTCGGGGCGGTGATCGTCAACCGGACCAATTCCAAGCACTACCCGGGCGACTATTGCTCGGTGGTCACCCAGCCGGGCCAGTTCTCGTTCGTGCGACGCGGCCGGATCCCCTCTCCCGACGAAAACTCGCTGGCATGGTCCCGCGCTCAGGCGGTGGCCCAGATCGCCCACCAGGACCTGTGGGACAGTCAGGCCGGCGACGCGCTGTTCTTCCACGCACGCTACGTCCGTCCGGGTTGGGCGCGCCAGAAGGTCGCCGTCGCGACGATCGACTCGCACATCTTCTATCGGTGAACCGGCGCGGTCCCCGTCAGGCGAGCTCTACCCAGACGGGAGCGTGGTCGCTGGCCTTTTCGCGACCGCGGTATTCCTTGTCGACGCCCGCGGCGACCAGCCGGTCGGCGCATTCGGGCGAAAGCAGCAGGTGATCGATGCGGAACCCGTGGTCGCGCGGCCAGGCGCCCGCCTGGTAGTCCCAGAAGGTCCACACCCCGCCGCGCGGGTTGAGCGTGTCGATCGCGTCGGTCCAGCCGTCGTTGAGGATCCGCCTGTAGGCATCGCGCGAGGCCGGCTGTATCAGCGCGTCGGGCGCCATCGCCTGGACCGACCAGACGTCCTTGTCCTCGGGGATGACGTTGAAATCGCCGACCACCACGGCCGGAATCTCCAGCGCTAGCAGCTCCGTAAGCCGCGTGCGCAGGCGCGCCATCCATGCGATCTTGTAATCGAACTTCGGTCCCGGATGCGGATTGCCGTTGGGCAGGTAGAGGTTGACCACCCGGACGCCGTTCACGTCGGCCTCGATGAACCGGGCCTGCTCGTCCTCGGGATCGCCGGGCAGCCCTCGCCCCGCCTCGACCGCCTCCTCGCCGTCGACGAGGATGGCGACGCCGTTGAAGCCCTTCTGGCCGTGCCAGATCGCCTTGTAGCCGATCGCCTCGAATTCCGCGGCGGGAAAGCCGTCGTCCTGGCACTTGATTTCCTGCAGGCACGCCACCGTGGGCCGCGTTTCCTGAAGCCATTCGAGCAGCCGCGGCAGCCGCGCCTTGATGCCGTTGATGTTGAAGCTGGCGATCCGCACGGGAGCGCAGTCTAGATGCCGAAGCTCGAACCGCAACCGCAACCGGCCGCCGCCTGCGGATTCTCGACCTTGAACGCCGCGCCGCCTAGCGATTCGACGAAATCCACGGTGCTTCCGGAGACCAGCTCCAGGCTTACCGGATCGACGACCAGCCGCACTCCGGCGGTCTCGCTGATCGAATCTTCGGGCTCGACCGCTTCGGCGAGGTCGAACCGGTACTGGAAGCCGGAGCAGCCACCGCCTTCGACCGCCAGCCGCAGGATGGCGGGCTTGCCCTGCTTGCGGGCGATCAGGCCGACGCGTTCCGCGGCGGCAGGGGTCAGGATAAGCGGCTCGGCCATGCCGGCGATGTAGGAGGCGCGGCGCCCCGGCTCAAGCCGAGCGGATGTATTCGCGCATCGCCTCGGCCTCGTGTTCGACGAGATCGATGCGATATTTGACCATATCTCCGATCGAGACGAACCCGACGAGGTTCCCTCCGTCGAGCACGGGCAAATGCCGGATCCGCCGGCGGGTCATCAGCTCGAGCGCCTCGTTGACGCTGGTTTCGGGCCCCACGGTGATGGCCGGGGCGGTCATCACGTCGCCGATCGCCAGCCCGAGCGCTCCGTCGCCGTGCTTCGCCACACAGTAGAGCAGGTCCCGCTCCGAGAAAATTCCCGCGACCCTGCCGCGATCGAGCACCGGCAGTGCACCGATGCGCTTGTCGGCCAGACGCTGCGCGGCCTCGCGCACCGTTTCCTGCGGTGAACAATGGATGATCTGCTGGTCGCGTCCGGCGACGATCCTGGCGATGGTCATCAGCGACTCTCCTCATGTCGTGACGCCATTATGCCACGATTCGCCGATTCTGGCGAATTTGCCGCCGCTCTTGCGCGGCGGGGCGTTGCCGAGACGGGGCGGGATCGCCATGTGGGATCGATGACCCGCCGCTCCCCACTCGAGGATCCGACGATCGCCGCCCACGCCTGGGCGCGCTACAAGCGGCTGATGGTGTGGATGGCCGGGTTCACCGCGGCGGTGATCGTCGTCGCCCTGGGCCTGCTGTATCGCGAGTTCGGCGGCACCTCGCTGCACCTCTACATCGCCGCCGCGCTCGGAGTCGGGTTCGCCGTGATGCTGATGGCGGCGCTGATGGGGCTCGTGTTCCTGTCGAGCGGCACCGGGCACGACGAGTCGATCGACGACGCCGCGCCCAAGGATCAGGCGGACGAGGGTTCCTGAGGCCGCAGGCGGTAGTCTTCCACGGGGATACCGCCGATCAGGTGCTCCTGGATGATCCGCTCGAGCACCGGCTCGGTGCACGAATGGTACCAGACGCCGTCGGGCCAGACGACCGCGATCGGCCCGCCGACGCAGACCTGCAGGCAATCGGCCTTGGTTCGCTGCACCCCCCCGCGTGCGACCAGCCCGAGTTCGCGCAGCCGCCGCTTGAGGAAGCTCCACGCCGCCTCTCCGGCCTCGCGCGAGCAGCAGCTCTGCTTCTCGGACATCGCGCAAAGGAAGATATGGCGCCTGATCCCCTCGCCGCCGATCTGCGCCAGCGCTCGGCGAGCGAGGGCGATGGCGTCGGCGTTCGCGAGCTCGGTAACGGGACTCAACCCTTCTTGCCGGCGATGCGGGCGATCTCGGCCTTGACCAGACGCTCGACCATATCGGGCAGGTTGCGATCGAGCCACTCCGCCAGCATCGGCCGGAGCAGGTCGCGCGTGAGGCCCTCGAGCGAAGTCTCGCCCGAGCGGACGATCTGCGGCGGAGCGCTGGGCTCGGCCATCATCGCCAGCGCCGCCAGCGATTCGCGCATCGACTGCGCGGCGGTCTCCGTCGTCAGACCGTCGTCGGATTCGTCGCTGTCGACCAGTTCCCCGGCCTCGCTGAGTTCGAGCACTTCGTCGTCGTCGAGCGCATTGCCGTCGTAATCGGTCGGCTTCCCCGGAGTGAGCGGGATGCCCGCGCTCTCGCGCCGGCGCCTTTCGGCTTTCTGCGCTTCGCGGTTGTCGCGCGCGATCACCTTCTTGATCGATTCGAGGATTTCCTCGACCGAGGGTTCGCCTTCGTGCCGCATCGTTCCCCGCTGGCCTACTCGACGGTCTGCAGCTCGGGAATGTCCGCGTCCTGCGGCGGGATGTCAACGGTGCGGGTCGACTGGGTCGTCGGATCGGGATCGTTCGACCAGTCCCAGATATTGCCGTCGACGCGCTCGTAGTACTCGGTCGGATCGTAGAGCGGCCCGAACTCGTCGAGACCGAGGTCGCGCGCTTCGGCGTGGCCCATCGCCGCCAGCAGGGCGAAGCCGGCAATGTAGGCGTTGCGCCGGGCGGTCACCAGCTGGACCTGCGACTGCAGCAGTTCCTGCTGCGCGTCGAGGATGTCGAGGATCGTGCGGTTGCCGACCGTCTGTTCGGCGCGGACGCCCTCGAGGCTCAGCTCGGCCGCTTCGACCGCCTTCTGGGCCGAGGCGATGATCTCGTTCGAGGCCCGCCAGTTGGAATAGGCGGAACGCACCGTCGCGATCACGTCGCGCTCGGTGGCGACGACGTTTTCCAGCGCGCTCGACGCGCGGGCCTGCGACTGGCGGATCAGCGCGGCGGGGCGGCCGCCCTGGAAGATCGGCAGCGTGACGCGCACACCCGCCGTGGCACCACTCGACGAATTCGTCAGCACGCCCGCGGACCCCGGCGGCAGCGAACCGAGGAACGTTTGGTAGTCGGCGCCGCCGGTGACATCGACCCGCGGCAGCCGGCTCGCCCGGGCGACGCGGATGTCGTAGCCGGCGGCCAGCGCGCGCTCGCGGGCGCCGAGCAGGTCCGGGTTGTCCTGCAGCGCGACCTCGACCGCGGTCTCCGGGTCCTCCGGCAGGCCCGGCAGCGGGGGCGGCGGCTGCAGCTGGCCCGGCGCCCCGCCGACCACGGCGATGTAGTTTTCGCGCGCGCGCACCAGATTGGCCTGCGCGGTGCGCAAGTCGCCCCGGGCGAGCGCGAGCCGGGCCTCGGACTGCGCGACGTCGGTCCGCGTCAGGTCGCCGATCTCGAACCGGTCGCTGGTCGCCTCGAGGTTGACCTCGAGCACCTGGACGTTGTTGGCCGCCAGCGCGACCAGCGCCTCCTGGAAGATGACTTCCATGTAGGCGGCGACGACCTGGGTGAACACGCCGCTCTCCGCGCCGCGAAGGTCGGCACGCCCGGCCAACACCCGGGTCTCGGCCGCGCGGATCGAATTCTTGACGCCCCCGCCGGCGTAGATCGGCACGCCGAGAGTCAATTGGGCGAGACCGTTGCGGAACGGGCTGCCGCTATCCGGGTCTTCGTAGATCGTGCGCGAGGCGGTGCCGGTTGCGCTCAGCGAGGGCAGCGCGTCGGCTCGCTCGATCGGCACGTTCTCGTCGGTCGCACGCTGGTTCGCGCGGGCCGACTGGAGCGTGGGGTTGGTGCGGTAGGCCATCGCCAGCGCTTCGCGAAGCGTGTCGATCTCGCCGCCGTCGCCGATGTCCTGAGCGACGCCCGGGACGGCCGCGAGGCACACGCAAGCCGCCAGGATCGAGCCCAGTCCCCTGCGCCGCATTTCAGAAGCTCCAGCCCCTGGGCGCGGCGAATTCCGGCAGCACCGGGATGCCGAGTTCCGCGAGCGGCAGCAGCGCTACGGCGTCTGCCGCCTTCCGGCCGACGGCGAGCCGCGTAATTCCGTTGCTCACAACCCCCGTGACCACCCGGCCGTCGTCGGCGAGACGCCTGACCAGCGAGTCGGGCAGCTGCTCGATGGCTCCGTCGATCATCAGCAAGGTGAACGCGCCACCCTTGCGCGTCGCGGCGACCGCCTCGGCCGGGCCGATCACTTCGAGCGAGCCGACCAGCGGACGCAGGAGCTCGGCGAGATAACCGTTGCCGCCGTCGACGAGCAGCGCCTTGTCGACCGATCCGGGGCGCGCTTCCTGCAGCATCATGCCGTGGACGACCGGCGCGGCCAGATGGCGGCCGTCGCCGAGCGCGATGGCCCGGTCGATGTAGGCATGACCCCGGGCGATCTCGGGTACGAACCGCTCGCGCGCGACCTCGGCCATGCGCCGCAGCACGGGCTCGGAGTTGACGCCGCTCGTGCGCAGCTGGCTGTCGATCATCGCCCTTCGCGCCGATTCGGACTGGGCGGCCTCATGTCCGGCCGGCGGCCGGTCCTCCACGATCGTCACTGCATTGATCTCATGTCATAACGCCGGGCGAGCCTTTAGGACCTGGGCTCGCGCCGGGCAATGGTCCCTGTTGTCGCAAGTGGTCGCCGGGCCGCCGCTTTGCAAGGGGCAGTCACAAGCCTATGGGGCCGGGCAGTCGACCGGCAGGAGAGCAGCTTCGATGAACGACATGGTCACGATCCGCGAGGAAGACCTGATCGAGAGCGTGGCCGATGCGCTGCAGTTCATCTCCTACTACCACCCGATGGATTACATCCGCGCGCTCGGCGAGGCCTACGCGGCGGAGCAGGGTCCTGCGGCAAAGGACGCCATTGCGCAGATCCTGACCAACAGCCGGATGTGCGCCGAAGGGCACCGGCCGATCTGCCAGGACACCGGCATCGTCAACGTGTTCGTCAAATGGGGACAGGAGTGCCGGCTGGCGTCGGCGCGCTCGTTGCAGGAGGTCGTCGACGAGGGCGTGCGGCGCGCCTACAACCACCCCGAGAACAAGCTGCGCGCCTCGATCCTCGCCGATCCCGCGTTCACCCGCCGCAATACCCGCGACAACACCCCCTGCGTGCTGGCGGTCGAAATGGTCCCGGGACGCACGGTGTCGATCGACGTTGCCGCGAAGGGCGGCGGCAGCGAGAACAAGACCAAGTTCAAGATGATGAATCCCAGCGACAGCATCGTCGACTGGGTGCTCGAGATGATCCCTCAGATGGGTGCCGGGTGGTGCCCGCCGGGGATGCTCGGGATCGGCATCGGCGGGACCGCCGAGCATTGCGTCAAGCTCGCCAAGCAGAGCCTGATGGAGCCGATCGACATGGCCCAGCTCAAGGCGCGCGGGCCGCAGACCGACATCGAGCGGCTGAGGATCGAGATCTTCGACAAGGTCAACGCGCTCGGCGTCGGCGCCCAGGGGCTCGGCGGGCTCGCGACCGTGCTCGACGTCAAGATCCTCGACTGGCCGTGCCATGCGGCAGGCAAGCCGGTGGCGATGATCCCCAACTGCGCGGCGACGCGCCATGCGCACTTCACGCTCGACGGCTCGGGCCCGAGCTTCCTCGAGCCGCCGAAGCTCGACGAATGGCCGCAAGTTCAATGGCAGCCCAATTCGTCGGCCCGGCGCGTCGACCTCGACCGGCTGACGCCCGAGGAGGTCCGTAGCTGGAAAGCCGGCGATCGCCTGTTGCTGTCGGGCGCGATGCTGACCGGACGCGATGCGGCGCACAAGCGAATCCAGGACATGCTCGCGAAAGGCGAAGCGCTGCCGGTCAGCTTCGAGGGGCGGGCGATCTACTACGTCGGGCCGGTCGATCCGGTCGCCGGCGAAGTCGTCGGCCCGGCGGGCCCGACCACCGCGACGCGGATGGACAAGTTCACCGACACGATGCTCGAACTCGGCCTGCTGGCGATGATCGGCAAAGCCGAGCGCGGGCAGGGTGCGGTGCAGGAGATCGCCAGGCACAAAGTGGCCTACCTGATGGCGGTCGGCGGGGCCGCCTACCTCGTCGCGCGGGCGATCAAGGCGGCAAGAGTGGTCGCGTTCGAGGATCTCGGGATGGAGGCGATCTACGAATTCACCGTGCAGGACATGCCGGTGACCGTGGCCGTCGATTCCGAGGGCAACAACGTCCATACGCTGGCCCCGCTGCACTGGCGCGAGAAGATCGCCCGCGAAGGTTTGCTCGAAACCTCGTCCTGAGCCTCCGGCCCCGCCGGTCGGCCGAACAAGCGTCCGGACCCGAAAGCCCAGTTCGACAAAGGCGCGACTCTTCTCGACCGCCGCGCTGGCGCTGCGCCCTCCGGCCGCTAGAGGCCGTCGTATGGAACGAAACGATTCCGAATCCGGTCGCGCACGCGTGCCGCTGAAGACGGTGCTCGCGTCGATCACTGGCCTGTGGCTGTGCTATTTCGTGCTGACCACGCTGCGCTCCGAGATTCTCGGCTTCGGATTTCCGCTCGAGATGATGGGGCGGCGTGCGCTCGCCTGCCTCGCCGGGATCGGGATCACGGCGATGTTGTGGTTGATCCTGCGGCTGTTCGACGCGCGCCCGCTGTGGATGAAGATCATCGCCGCGCTGGTGCTGTCGGTGCCTGCGGCGGTGCTGCTCGTGCAGAGCAACGCCATGGCGTTCGCCGACATCCAGGAGGCGGCGGCGCAGAACATGGCCGCCGGACAGCAGGGCGAATGGGCCGACGACCCGCTGACTTCGGACACGGTTCCGGAGACCGCCGGCTCGGAGGACACGCCCGACGTGGTCGTGCAGCAGGTCCCGCTGACGCCGGTACAATCGCTCATCGAGGAAGCCTTCGGCCGCTATTTCATGATGCTCGCCTGGTGCGCGCTCTATCTTGCGCTGCTGACCGGCGAAAAAGCCCGCGAGGCCGAACGGCGCGAGGGCGACTACCGGCGGGCGGCCAAGGCGGCGGAGCTGCGTTCGCTGCGCTACCAGGTCAATCCGCACTTCCTGTTCAACACGCTCAATTCGCTGTCCGCGCTGGTGCTGACCGGCAAGACCCAGGCGGCCGAGCGGATGATCCAGACGATCTCGACCTTCTACCGCCGCAGTCTCGCCGACGATCCGACCGCCGACGTGCCGCTGCGCGAGGAGTTCGCGCTGCAGAAGCTCTATCTCGATATCGAGGCGGTCCGCTTTCCGCACCGCCTGCGCGCGGTCTACCAGCTGCCGCCCGAGCTCGAGGACGCCAAGGTCCCGGGGATGATCCTGCAGCCGCTGGTCGAGAACTCGGTCAAGCACGCGGTCGCGCCGACCTCGGCGCAGGTCACGATTACCCTGTCCGCGCGCGAGGAATACGGGCGGCTGGTGGTCACCGTGTCCGACGACGGGCCGGGGGCCGGCACGGCGGACGGCGACAAGCGCGGGCACGGTATCGGGGTGGTCAACGTCCGCGACCGGCTGGAGGCGCGTTTCGGCAACGAGGCGACGATCGTCTCGGGTCCGACGCCCGGCGGCTATTCCACCCAGCTCAGAATGCCGATATTGCTCCAGGAGTCTGCATGAGGCTCGCCAGGGAGGACTGGGGCGTGCTGCGCACGATGATCGTCGACGACGAGCCGCTCGCGATCGAGCGCATGCAGGTGCTTTGCGCCGAGATCGACGAGCTGGCGGTGATCGGCACCGCCAGCGACGGAGAGGCCGCGCTGAGGCTGGCCGAGAAGCTCAAGCCCGACCTGATGCTGCTCGACATGACCATGCCCGGGATCGATGGGCTCACCGTCGCGCGCCAGCTCGGCAGGCGGGCCGATCCTCCCGCGGTCATCTTCGTCACCGCGCACGAGGACTTCGCGGTCGAGGCGTTCGACATCGAGGCGGTCGACTACGTACTCAAGCCGGTCGCCGCCGAGCGGCTCGAACGCGCGATCGACCGGGCGGTCGCACGCCGCGAGCGGGTCGCGCGCGACGGCGGCGAATGGCTGACCGAGTTCTGGGTTCCACACCGCTCGGAACTGCTGCGGATCGACGCGTCGCAAGTCGACCGGATCGATGCCGAGCGCGACTACGTCCGGCTCCACGTCGGCGACCGCAGCTACCTCCTGCTGCAGACGATCGCCGGTCTCGAGAGCAAGCTCGATCCGGCGCGGTTCCTGCGCATCCATCGGTCGACGATCCTGCGGCGCGACCGCATCCGCGGCCTGCGGCACGAGGGCCTCGGGGTGTGGAGCGCCGAGCTCGACGACGGTGAGGCGCTGCGCATCGGCCGCACCTACCTGCGCAAGGTCAAGGCCATGGCCGGTCGTTAGGGGCCGGTCGTTAGGGGCCGATCGTGAAAAACAGCAGGGGCGCCTCCCTCGCGGGAGACGCCCCTGGTCACAGGGCCCGTTGGCCGTCAGCCGCCGACCGTCTTCTTCCGGCTCACCAGCTGGGCAAACTCCTGGTCGAGGTGGCGCCGCGCCTCGAGATAGCATTCGCGCGAATGGCGTGGGCGCAGGTACGAACCGACCACTTTCTCGTCCATGCCGCAGACTTCGCGCGCGGCGCGCTCGAGGCGGCGGTCGAGCTGCCTCTGCCCGGCCTCGCTGGTCAGGTCGAGATCGCTGTAGCGAACTTCCACGCTCGGGGCCTCGTCTTCGGTGGCCGCAGCGGGCACAGTGAGGACAGTCGCGGCCAGGGCCAGCGCGAGCGAGTGCATTTTCATTGTGATCCTCCTCGATCCCATGGTGGGGGTTACCTTGGGTTGCGCCGCAGCTTCGGGACTGCTGAAGGCTGCGGCGCAGGTCCGGAAATAGCCCGAGCGCCGCCGCCCGGCGCGGGCCGGTCGACCGGGACTTTGAGGAGTCGACGGGCGGCGGCGATGGCGATGAAGGCGTTTTCAGGGTCCACGAACCGCCATCGTCGAACGACGAACGTTTCATGGAGGAGGGCGCGATGGCAATTTTGTTCGTCTTCCTGCTCGGAATCGGCAACTTTGCGCTGCACCGCGCGGTGCTCGAGAGCCGCCATCCCGCCTTGCTCGAGCTGGGCTGGCTGATCGACCGCCTCGGCGGACGCGCGAGCCTCGCGCTCGAATTCGCGCTGCTGCTCCTCGCGCTGGCCCTCGTCGCCATGGTGGATACCGACTGGGTCTGGGCCTACCTCGGCTACACGCTGCTCAATGCGGTCGGGGCGTGGGTGGTGCTTTCGCGCCGGCTGTGACGGGAACCCGCCGCAGGGCCGAGCGCTTTCGCGGCATGGCCGCCGAGCGAGCGATATGGCTGGTCGCCAACGCGGCCAGCGGCAGCAACGACGAAGCCGCTCTCGAAGCGCTCGAGGCGGGCTGCAGCGACAACGGCCTCAGGGTCGCGTCGCAAACCGTGTTTCCCGACGAGCCCCTGCCTACGGCCGCCGAGCTGGCCGCCGCCGGGATCGGCGTGGTCGCGGTGTTCACCGGCGACGGCACCATCAACAGCCTGCTCGGCGAGCTGGCCGGCTGGGACGGCGAGGTGCTCGTGCTGCCCGGCGGGACGATGAACCTGCTGTATCACCGACTCCACGGCGATCGGCCGATGGAGGCGGTGATCGCAGCGTTCGCCCGCGGCGATGGGGAGCGGCGCCGTCCGTCGGTAATCCGCACGGCCGCCGGCACCGGCTATGCCGGGATTCTGGCCGGGCCCGGGACCAGCTGGGGTCGGGTGCGAGAGGCGATGCGCGAGGCCGCGGTCGTCGAGCTGGCCGAAAGCGCGATCGAGGCGATCGAGGAGACGCTGACCGGCGAGATGATCCGCTGCGCGGAGCCGGCGTTCGGGCGCCCCGACGGCTACCCGCTGCTGTGCCTCGAGCCGGGCCCGGACGCGATCGAGGTCGTCGCCTACCACGCCGAAAACGCCGCCGAATATCTCGAACAGGGCTGGGCGCTGGTTCGGCGCAACTTTCGCGAGGGGCCGCACGAAGTGCTCGGCAGCGCGCCGAAGCTGCGGCTGGCGAGCACGCGCGGCAATCCGTTCGGCCTGCTGATCGACGGCGAACAAGCCGATGCCGAGCCCGAGACGGAGTTCGTGCTGGCGGCGGCCGAGGTCGATCTGGTAGCGACCCGGCGCGATGGCGCGTAAAACCCTGCTCTTCCACCTCAGCGACATCCATTTCGGGCTCGAGGACAACCAGGCGCTCGACTGGGTGCAGGCCGAGATCGCCGCGAGGCGGCCCGCCGCGGTGGCGATCACGGGCGACCTGACGATGCGCGCGCGCCACCGCGAGTTCGAAGCGGCGTGCCGGTGGATCCAGTCGCTCGA
>JBIQKN010000020.1:39970-41566 GCA_044506565.1 Sphingomonadales bacterium
GCGCGCGCTGGTCGCGGTTCACCACCCGCTGCGCGAGGTCGGCACGAAGGGAACGGCGCTGACCGTCAACGGCAAGCGCGCGCTGACCGAGCTCGCCCGGCGTTCCGTGCTCGGCGTGCTCAGCGGCCACGTCCACGACCCGTTCGACATCCTGGAGGACACGCCCGCGGGCGCCGTGCGGATGATCGGCGCCGGCACGCTGTCGCAGCGCATCCGCTCGACCCCGCCGAGCTTCAACGAGATCCGTTGGGACGGCGAGCGCCTCGAGGTGCGCGTCCGCAGCCTCGACGAGGTGCCGACTCCGGCGATGCAGATCGACGATGTGCCGGAGAACGCCCTGCCCCCACGCGAGCCCGGCGAGCCGGTCGCCCCGGTCAACCAGGTCCCCCGCACCGATCCCCCGGTACATTGATCACGCAAGGTCAGCGTGCAGGCACGTCCGGAACGGTCAACACCGAGCGCAGGAATGGCATGACCTCGCGGCCGGACCCCGCTTCCTCGGCCATGAACTGGGTCGCGCGCACGCGTTCGCGGGGGTCGGGCAACTCCGCGTAGCTCGCCGCAGCCCCGGCGCTGGCGAGCGCTGCGGCCATCCGCTGCGATTCCCGAATACCATTCTCGTCGCGCGCCTCGGCCATCAGCAGGAACGCAGGGGCGTTGGGCGGCGCCAGGTGAGTCATCGGCGAGAGTCGGGCGAGTTCGGCCTCGTCGCGGCTGTAGTGCCGACGGTAGAGCGAGCGGAGATAGGCGTTCTCGCCGGCGCGCCGAAGGACGTCGAAATCCTCGCCGCCGATCGAGATCACCGCCCGCAGGTTCGCGAACGGGATGCCGGCACGCTCGAAGAGCGCGGGATCGGTCCCGAACAGCGTGGCCAGGCTGCCGCCGTTGCCGACTCCGAGCAGCACGACCTGCTCGCGGTCGATGCCGAGCGTCCCGGCCTCGCGGTCAATGAAGCGCAGCGCCTCGACCACGCCGTCGATGGTTTCGGGCGCGGTCGGGTTGGACCGTCCGTCGACGATCAGCGCCAGCGAGATGCCGGCTTCGGTGAGGCGATGGCGCGCCCATCCGCCTATCCCGTTGAATGCGACGATGACGGGATGCGGCCCGCTGCCCGCGCCCCGGTAGAGCGTGAGATCCTGCCAGTGCGCCGGACCGAACTTCAAGTGCTCGGGAAGGGCGTTCGGCGGCACCAGCCGTGCCTCCGGCGGTTCGGTCAGGCGCGACCCCGAGGGGACCAGGTCCTGCGCGCACAGCGGGGCAGCTGCGGCGGCCAGCGCGAGCACGGCGAGTACCCTAGGCGTGTGCGGTCCCGACATTTCAGTACCCGAGGATAGCCTTGACCTCGAGGTACTCCTCGAGCCCGAACACCCCGTACTCGCGGCCGTTGCCCGACTGGCGGTAGCCGCCGAACGGGGCATGACCCGACCAGGCCGGGTAGTTGATGTGCACCTGCCCCGCTCGGATCCGGCGGGCCACGCGGCGGGCGGCTTCCTGGTCGGCCGACTGGACATGCGAACTGAGACCGTAGACGGTGGTGTTGGCGATGCGGATCGCGTCCTCCTCGTCGTCGTAGGGCATCAGCACCAGCACCGGGCC
>JBIQKN010000020.1:41666-44835 GCA_044506565.1 Sphingomonadales bacterium
TCGGCGAGCCGCGCGCGCGGCACGACCATCCGCGTCGGCGAGGCGCACGACTGGCCGACGTTGCGCATCATCCCGAGCACGCCCTTGGGCACGGCGGTGGCGAAGTCGGCTTCGGGCAGGAACACGTTGGGCGACTTGCCGCCGAGCTCCTGCACCACGCGCTTGATCGTCGGCGCGGCGGCCTGCGCGACGAGCACGCCGGCGCGGGTCGAGCCGGTGAACGAGACCATGTCGACGTCGGGATGCGCTGCCATCGCCGCACCGACGGCCTCGCCGGTGCCGTTGACGAGGTTGAACACGCCCGGCGGCGTCCCGGCGTCGTGCATGACCTCGGCGAACAGCAGCGCGCTGAACGGCGACAGCTCGCTCGGCTTGAGCACCACGGTGCAGCCGGCGGCGATCGCCGGGGCGACCTTGGCGGTGATCTGGTAGAGCGGCCAGTTCCACGGCGTGATCGCGGCGACCACGCCGATCGGCTCGCGGCGGACGTGGATCCCGTCGACCTCGCCTTCGAATTCGTAGCGGCGCAGCACGTCGATCGCCACGCGCACGTGCTCGATGCCGAAGTGGCATTGCCCGGCGCGCGCGAAGGTGATCGCCGCGCCCATCTCGGCGACGATCGCCTGCGCGAAGCGCTCGCTGCGTTGCTCGAGCAGGTCGCGGATACGCTCGAGCAGGGCGAGCCGATCCGCCACCGGCGTCTGCGAGAACGACTCGAACGCACGCCGCGCGGCGGCGACGGCGAGGTCGACGTCGGCCGCGGTGCCCGCGGCGATCTGCCCGATGACCTCCTCGGTCGCGGGATTGTGCACCGAAATGCGCGGCGCATCAGGGCGATCGACCCAGGCTCCGTCGATGTAGAAGCGAACGTCGTCGGTCATCGGCACTCCTCCGGATTCGGCGCCAGGTCACATGGCGCCGGCATCCCGCGCTGTCGAGATTCGCCTGCGGCGCGCTGCAGGATAGCGCCTGCCGGGCGCAAGGCGAGGACGCGAACGGTCCCGATGGTCGCACCGGTCATGGTCGATGGCGAGCGGGGCCAAAAAGATCGTGCAGGAAAACGGTTTCAGCGTCCATGCGAAGGCAGCGCGAAGGTCACATAGCGGTTCGGCCCCGGAGCGGGCTGTCCCTTGTGCGGGAACAGCCCGTCGCCGCCGACCGGAATGGTCACGAACTGGCGCCCGCCGACCTCGTAGATCGCCGGCACACCCTCGGTCGCCGCGTCGAGCTTGTGCTCCCACAGCACCTTGCCGGTGGCAGCGTCGCGTGCGCGGAAGGTGCGGTCGCCGGCCGTGCCGACAAACAGCAGCCCGCTGGCGGTCGCCACGGGCCCGCCGCGCGGCGCCTGGCTGCCGGCGCCGGTCACGCCCTGCTGCTCGAGCACCCAGCTCTCGCCATCGGGCAGGCGATAGAGCTGCTCGCCGGTGGTCATGTCGTAGGCGGTCAGGAACGAGAACGGCGGCTTGATGGCGGCCATGCCGTTCGATTGCAGCATGAAGTTGTAGGGCGAGCCGAACGCGGGCACTTCGGCGCTTGCATTCGGCATCGTCGCCCGGGTCTCGGGCCGGTTGTCGGGAACCAGCGTGTTGAGCGTCGGGATCTCCCGGCTGACCACGAACAGCCGCCCGCGCTCGGGATCGATCGCGGTGCCGCCCCAGCTCGCTCCGCCGTTGTGGCCCGGCATCGAGATCGAGCCGCGCAGGCTCGGCGGCGTGAACAGGCCCTCGTTGCGCGCAGTGCGCAGGATTTCGCGGATCTTCGCCTGGTCCTCTTCGGGCACGTGCGGGTTGATGTCGGCCTCGGTGAAGCTCTGGCGCGAGAACGGCAGCGGCCAGGTCGGGAACGGTTGCGTCGGCGAGGCCCGCTCGCCCGGGACGTCGGACGCCGGGACCGGGCGTTCCTCGATCGGCCAGACCGGCTCGCCGGTGCGGCGGTCGAAGGCGAACACGAAGCCGTGCTTGGCGGCGATGACCACCGCCGGGATCGCCTGTCCGTCCTTGCGGATCGTCAGGAGCTTGGGTGCGCTCGGCAGGTCGTAGTCCCACAGGTCGTGGTGCACGGCCTGGAAGTGCCACAGGAGCTCGCCGCTGCGCGCGTCGAGCGCGAGCAGCGAATTGCCGTAGAGGTTGTCGCCGGGCCGGTTGCCGCCGTAGAAATCGAACCGCGGGCTGCCGGTCGGGATGTAGGCGACGCCGGCCTCGGTATCGACCGTGAACTCGGACCAGTTGTGCCCGCCGCCGAAGGTTTCGCGGTCCTGCTCGGGCCAGGTCTCGGAGCCCGGCTCGCCGATCCGCGGGATCATGTTGAACGTCCACGCGAGCGCGCCCGAGCGGATGTCGTAGGCGTGGATGTTCGACGGATAGGACCCGTAGCCCTGCCCGCCGGGCAGCGAGACGATGAACAGGTCCTCGAACACCCGGCCGGGATTGCTGGTCATCAGCGGCCGCTCGGGGACGATCGACCCCTCGGGCAGCGCGTCGCGCAGGTCGATGCTGAAGTTCGGCACGTACTTGCCGGAGCGCGCGTCGATCGCGCGGACGAGCCCGTCGTTGAGGAACACCAGCCGCCGGTCGGAGCCGTCGGCGCTCTGCCAGTAGTTGATCCCGCGCGTGCCGATCCGCCCGGTGGTCTCGCTCTTCCACAGCTCGCGCCCCGTCGCGGGATCGAGCGCGGCGATCTGCCCGCTGCCGGTCTGCACGTACATCGTGCCGTCGACGACGATCGGGTTGAACTGGGGCGCGGCACCCTCGCCTGCCGGATATTGCCAGGCGACCTCGAGCTGCGCGACGTTTTGGGGCGTGATCTGGTCGAGCGACGAGTACTGCGCGCTGTCCGGGCCGCCGAGGTATTGATCCCATGCGGCGTAGTCGGGCTCCGCGGCCGCAGGATGCAGCGCAACGAGCGCGGTGGCGAGGAGCAGGTAGCGAGCGGCCTTGGGCATGAACGTCTTTCGCGGGTCATAAGGTTGGCGGGGGCTACCGCTCGCAGGAACGGACAGCCGACTACGGCAGCGGGCCCACGGCCCGTGCCGAAAGCACGGGAGGGAGGGTCAGCCGAAATCGACCGGGTACGGCTTGAGTTCTCCGCTCGCATAGCGGGCCTCGAGCCCCGGCGTGCCGTTCTCGAGCACCATCAGCATCGAGCGCTTGGGGCTGAAGCCCTGGTGGCG
>JBIQKN010000021.1:0-44437 GCA_044506565.1 Sphingomonadales bacterium
CGAACTGGTCGTCGACGATCAGCGTCCCGTCCTCGCCGTAGCTGACCCCGATGTTGCCGCCGTTGCCGAACAGCACCGCGACGCCGGGGCGGATCTCGGTCGCGGTGACCTGGATCGCGTCCCAATCGGGCTGCTGTGGCTGGGCGATGGCGGCGCCGGCTAGCGCGAGCGCGGCGGCGGATCCGAATACGAGTGGACGAAGCCTCATGCCATTCCTCCCCCTTGTGCGGCCATCGTAACCGCGGGGAGGCGCGATGTCAGCCCTTGAACGCGCTCTTGAGCCGGGCGAAAAACCCGGCGCTTTCCGGGCATTCCTCGCCCGTCTCGGTCTCGCGGAACTCGCACAGCAGTTCCTTCTGCCGCGCGGTCAGCTTCGTGGGCGTCTCGACCACGATTTCCGTGACGAGGTCGCCACGGCCGCGGCCCTGCAGCACCGGCATGCCGGCGCCGCGCTTCCTGAGCTGCTTGCCCGACTGGATGCCGGCCGGGATGTCGATCGCATGAGCCTCGCCGTCGAGGCCGGGGATCTCGATCGTGCCGCCGAGCGCGGCGGTGGTGAAGCTGATCGGCACGCGGGTGAACAGCGAAGTTCCCTCGCGCTGGAACACCGGGTGCGGCTTGACGTGGACGAAGATGTAGAGGTCGCCCGGCGGCGCGCCGTGCGGGCCGGCTTCGCCCTTGCCGGTAAGGCGGATGCGGGTGCCGTTGTCGACCCCCGGAGGCACTTCGACGGAGAGCGACTGGATCTTGTCCACGCGCCCCTCGCCCCGGCATGCACGGCACGGCTTCTCGATCACCTCGCCGCGGCCGTGGCAATTGGGGCACGGCTTTTCGATCACGAAGAAGCCCTGCTGCGCGCGGACCTTGCCCTGCCCGCGGCACAGCTCGCAGCGGCGCGACGAGGTGCCCGGCTCGGCGCCCGAACCGCCGCATGGGTCGCAGGCGACCGATACCTCGACCTTGATCTCGCTGGTGCGGCCGTGGAACGCGTCCTCGAGCTCGATCTGCAGGTCGTAGCGCAAGTCGGCGCCACGGCGCGGGCGGGCACGGCCGCCGCCACCGAAGGCGCTGCCGAAGATGGTCTCGAAGATGTCGCCGAGGTCGCCGAAATCGGCGTGCTGCCCGCCGCCGCCCTGGGAGAACGCCGCGTGGCCGTAGCGGTCGTAAGCCGCGCGCTTCTGCGGGTCCTTGAGGCACTCGTACGCGGCCGAGATGGCCTTGAACTTGTCCTCGTTCTCCTTGCATCCCCCGTTGCGGTCAGGGTGATACTGCATTGCGAGCTTGCGGTAGGCGGACTTGATGGCGGCCGCGTCCGCGTTGCGGTCGACGCCGAGCAGCTCGTAAAAGTCGTGTTCCATCGCCGACATCAGATAGCCCTCTCCCCTTCAGGGAAGAGGGTTGGGAGAGGGGAAAGCATCTTTTCCACCGTTCTCCCAAGTCCCCCTCTCCCCGACCCTCTCCCCCGATGGGGAGAGGGAGGGAAGCCAGATCAGCCCTTGTTGTCTTCGTCGACTTCGGAGAACTCGGCGTCGACGACTTCCTCGTCGCTCGCCGCAGCCGCCTCGCCGCCTTCCCCGCCCGGGGACGCCGCCGAAGCCTGCTCCTTCTCGTAGATCTGCTGGCCCATCTTCATCGCCAGATCGGTCAGCGCCTGGCTCTTGGCCTTGATCGCCTCGACGTCGCCGCCGTCGATCGCGGTCTTGGCTTCGGCCAGCGCCGCCTCGATCTCGCCCTTGAGCCCGGCGTCGATCTTGTCGCCGTGCTCCTCGAGCTGCTTCTCGGTCGCGTGGACCAGGCTGTCGGCGTTGTTCTTCGCCTCGGCCGCCTCGCGCCGCTTCTTGTCCTCTTCGGCGAACTTCTCGGCGTCCTTGACCATCTGCTCGATGTCGTTGTCGCTGAGGCCGCCCGAGGCCTGGATGCGGATCTGCTGCTCCTTGCCGGTGCCCTTGTCCTTGGCGCTGACGTTGACGATGCCGTTGGCGTCGATGTCGAAGGTGACCTCGATCTGCGGCACGCCGCGCGGCGCCGGGGGAATGCCGATCAGGTCGAACTGGCCGAGCAGCTTGTTGTCCTGCGCCATCTCGCGCTCGCCCTGGAAGACCTTGATCGTCACCGCCTGCTGGTTGTCCTCGGCGGTCGAGTAGACCTGGCTCTTCTTGGTCGGGATCGTCGTGTTGCGGTCGATCATCTTGGTCATGATCCCGCCGAGCGTCTCGATGCCGAGCGACAGCGGGGTCACGTCGAGCAGCAGCACGTCCTTGACGTCGCCCTGCAGCACGCCGGCCTGGATCGCCGCGCCCATCGCCACGACCTCGTCAGGATTGACGCCGGTGTGCGGGTCCTTGCCGAAGAACTCCTTCACCGTCTCGCGGACCCTGGGCATGCGGGTCATGCCGCCGACGAGCACGACCTCGTCGACGTCCTTGGCGGTGATGCCGGCATCGGCCAGCGCCTTCTTCATCGGCTCCTTGGTGCGCTCGATCAGCGGCGCGACCATCTTCTCGAGGTCGGCGCGGGTGACCGTCTCGACGAGGTGCAGCGGGGTGGTCGTGCCGCCCTCCATGCGCGCGGTGATGAACGGCAGGTTGATCTCGGTCGTCGCGGTGCTCGACAGCTCGATCTTGGCCTTCTCGGCGGCTTCCTTGAGGCGCTGAAGAGCGAGCTTGTCGGTCTTCAGGTCCATGTTCTCCTTGGCCTTGAACTTGTCGGCCAGCCACTCGACGAGCTTGCTGTCGAAGTCCTCACCGCCGAGGAAGGTGTCGCCGTTGGTCGACTTCACCTCGAACACGCCGTCGCCGATCTCGAGGATCGAGACGTCGAAGGTGCCGCCGCCGAGGTCGTAGACCGCGATCGTCTTGCCCTCGCTCTTCTCGAGCCCGTAGGCGAGAGCGGCCGCGGTCGGCTCGTTGATGATGCGCAGCACTTCGAGGCCGGCGATCTGGCCGGCGTCCTTGGTCGCCTGGCGCTGGGCGTCGTTGAAGTAGGCGGGAACGGTGATCACCGCCTGGGTGACGGTCTCGCCGAGGTACGATTCGGCGGTTTCCTTCATCTTCTGCAGGATGAAGGCGGAAATCTGGCTCGGGCTGTAGTCCTCGCCGCCGGCCTTGACCCAGGCGTCGCCGTTCTTGCCCTTGACGATCGAATAGGGGACCAGCTCGGTGTCCTTCTTGGTCACCGGGTCGTCGAAGCGGCGGCCGATCAGGCGCTTGACCGCGAAGACGGTGTTGTCAGGATTGGTCACGGCCTGGCGTTTCGCCGGCTGGCCGATCAGGCGCTCCCCGTCCTTGGTGAAGGCGACGATCGACGGCGTGGTGCGCGCGCCTTCCGCATTCTCGATGACCTTGGGCTTGCCCCCGTCCATCACTGCCACGCAGCTGTTGGTGGTCCCGAGGTCGATACCGATCACTTTGGCCATAGGTTTCCCCGCATCCCTTTTGCAGTTTGACGCCGCCCGTCGGTCTCCCGTCCCGGCAAGACCCCTCGGCGGCTCGTTTCACGCGGCGGATATAGGTGCGCATCGGGTTGTGACAAGAGAGGTGGCGCGTTACACCTCCGGGGCTGAAACGAGGGGAGGAGCAGCATGAAAAGAGGGATCTGGATGGCCGCCGCTGTGGGACTTGCCGCGGCTGGCCTCGCCGCGTGCGGCGAGACGAGCCAGCCCGCCGAGGCGGCGCCGGAGGGTCCGGCCGGGATCAGCGTCAGCGACGCGCGGCTGATGCTCCCGGCAGTGACCGGCAATCCCGGTGCGCTCTATTTCGTGGTGCAGAACGACGGCGAGAAGAACCGGATGATCCGCGCGGTCGAGGTCGCGGGAGCCGGGAGTGCGGTGATGCATTCCTCGAGCATGGACGAATTGCCGCAGGTGGCCGTCCCGGCCGGCGAAAGCGCCTCGTTCGCACCGGGCGAGCAGCACGTGATGGCGATGGACCTTGCCGAAACCGTTGCGGCCGGGAGCACGGCGGAAGTCACGCTGACCTTCGTCGGCGGCGACAAGCTGAGCTTCCCCGCCGAAGTCCGCGCCGCGGGCGACGACCGATGACGGAGTCGGCGCGCTGACGGAGGCCGGGGCCGCCTGTCCCGTCGGCGGCGAGCGCCGCCTGACCGAAGGGGAGGTGGCCCTCGGCCGAAGCGTGTTCGGCAGCGCGATCGACTTTGCCCGGGTCACCATCCGGCGCCGCAAGTTCTTTCCGCTGCAGCCGCGCAAGGTCACCATGGCGCCGCGGGGGCACCTGCATTTTCATCCCCTTGGCGACGCCTATTGCGATGATTTCTCGATTCAGCCGGTGCTCCGGCAGGGGTTGTTCATCCATGAACTGACCCACGTCTGGCAGACCCAGACGCGCGGCGATTGGCACCTCTTGCTGCGGCGGCATCCGTTCTGCCGCTACGACTACAGCCTGCGACCCGGCTGGCCGCTCGAGCGCTACGGAATCGAGCAGCAAGCCGAGATCGTGCGCCACGCGTTCCTGCTGCGTCGCGGCGTTCGCCTCGCCGGAGTAGCCGACCGTTCGGCCTACGATCTGCTGGTCGATTTCCCCGCGGCAGGCTAAACCGACCCAGGGAGGACGACAGCATGCCGCACAAGGTCGATCATCACGCGATACTCGACGCCCTCGCCGCGACGCGCGGCGGCGTTCGCAACGCGTTTGCGACGATCGACCCGGGGCGCACGGCGCACCTGGTGATCGACATGCAGAACGGGTTCATGGAGCCCGGCGCACCGGTCGAGGTGCCCGAGGCGCGAACGATCGTCGGCAATGTCAACCGGATCGCCGCCGCCGTGCGCGAGGCCGGCGGGCTCAACGTGTGGGTGCGCTTTACGACGCCGGCCGGCGAAGCGCCCGCGTGGCCGGTGTTCTACGAGCGGATGGGTCTCGCCGCCGAAGGGCACCGGGCGGCATTCACGCCGGGCGCGCACTACTGGCAACTGTGGCCCGATCTCGACGTTCGACCTGAGGACGCGGTGATCGAGAAGTACCGCTTCAGCGCCTTCACTCCGGGTGCGAGCGGACTCGATGCGCTGCTGCGCGAGCGCGGGATCGATACCGTGATCGTGACCGGGACCCTCACCAACTGCTGCTGCGAGAGTACCGCCCGCGACGCGATGCAGCTCAACTACCACGTGCTGATGGCCGCCGACGCCAACGCCGCGCTGAGCGACGAGGCCCACGCCGCGACGCTGCACATCCTGGCGATGGTGTTCGCCGATGTCCATTCGACCGACGAACTTGTCGAGTTGCTCAGGGCGCCGGCGCTGGCCGGCTAGAAGGCGAACGATGGACCAGGTGCACGATTCATTCCGGCCTTCGACCTTCGGATGGCTGCGCGGCACCGCCGCGGGGCTCGGCACGGTGCTGATGGGCATTGCCGGGTTCGCGCTGATGATCGCCATGGCCGGGGACTGGGGCGCCTGGCCTCTGGTGCTGACCGGCCTCGCGCTGGTCATCGTCCTCGCCAAGTGGATCGAGAACATGAGCGCCAAGTACGAGATCACGCCCGAGCGGCTGATCGTGCGCCGTGGGATCGTGTTCAAGTCGATCGACGAGATCGAGCTGTACCGGATCAAGGACGTGCGGATGGATTTCAGCCTGCTCAACCAGTGGGCCGGCATCGGCACGATCTGCCTGACCTCGAGCGACGAGACCACCCGGACCGGTGAGCTCGTCATGCGCCACATCGAACAGGCGCAGCCTCGCCGCGAACAGATCCGCCGCCTGGTCGACGCGGCGCGGCGCCTGCGCGGTGTGCGCGAGATCGACATGTCGCACGGGGAACACTGAGCCGGTTTTTGTCGCGTGCTGGCAAGATTGTTGCCGGACTGAGAACTAATCTGAAATTGAGGGCCGAGGCCGCAACTGGTATCCTCTGAAATCGGATCGGGCGGCCCAACCCGCGCCCGGTCGCGGAATTACCCATGCGGCTTTCCGACTACGGCATGTCACGCGAGCGGGGTTTCCTCTCGCCTTACGAAATCGACGAAGTGTTCCTGCCGACCTGGTTCGACCCGGTCGTCGATACCGCCGAGAGGCTCAGCGACCTGCTGACTTCGGGCCGTGTGCGGCACTGGCTGGCGCGCCTGCCCGAGCCCGAGATCGCCGATTGGGCGCGGACCGCGCCCGAGGAGCAGGTGCGCACGATGATGGTGCGCTACAGCTTCCTGGTCCAGGCATGGGTCTGGGGTGAACCCGAGGCTCCGGCCTCGCTTCCCGCCAACCTCGCGCGCCCGATCGTCGCGCTGGCGGACCGGCTCGGCCAGGCGCCGCTGCTGCCGTACTCGGGCTACGTGCTCGACAACTGGGCGCGGATCGACAAGGCCGGGCCGATCGCGCTCGACAACATCCGCATGGTGCAGAACTTCCTCGGCGGGGCGGACGAGAACTGGTTCGTGATGATCCACGTCGCGATTGAGGCCGAGGCCGGCGTGCTGCTCGACAACGCGGTGCAGCTGGTCGAGGCGGCCGCGCAGGAGGATGCCGAGCGCTGCGAGGCGCTGCTCTCCGGCATGGATCTCGCGTGGGAGCGGATCTACTCGGTGTTCAAGCGCATGCCGGAGCGCTGCGACCCCTACGTCTACTTCCACCGCGTGCGGCCCTACATCCACGGCTGGGCCAACAACCCTGCGCTCGGCGAAGGCCTGGTCTACGAGGGTGTCGAGAAGTTCGGCGGAAAGCCGCAGGCGTTCCGCGGCCAGACCGGCTCGCAAAGCTCCATCGTCCCGGCGATGGATGCGCTGTTCGGCGTGCACCACAGCGATGACCCGCTGAAGACCTTCCTCGACGAGCTCCATCATTATCGCCCGGTTCTGCACCGCCGTTTCATCGAGGACCTCGGGCGCACCTCGACGCTGCGCGACTTCGTCACCCGCACCAACTCGCCGGCGCTGCGCGATGCGTTCAACACCTGCCTCGAGCAGGTCGCCCGCTTCCGCACGCGGCATCTCGAATATGCGGCGAGCTACATCAACAAGCAGGCGGGCTCGATCGCCGGCAACGATCCCGACGTCGGGACCGGCGGCACGCCGTTCATGAAATACCTGAAGAAGCACCGCGACGAGAACCGGGCGCAGGTCGTCTGACGCTCGGCTTCGCGCGGAGGCTGGCGCTAGCAGCGCTCGCGATACTCGTCGCCGTAGCGGTCGCGGTAGTAGCACCACTCGCCGTCCTTGCGGATCAGTGCGCCGCCTATGGCACCGGCCGTCGCACCGATCGCGGCCGAGCGACCAATGTTGGAATCCGTAGCTGCGCCGACACCCGCGCCGACCGCGGCGCCCACGGCCGCGCCTTCGACGCCGTAGTTGCTGGCGCAGCCGCCGACGAGCAGCGCTGGGGCGAGCAGAAACATGACTTTACGGATCATAGCGGTTCTCCTTTGTGGGAGAACGGCGCCTCGAGGAGCCCTGTTCCGCCGGTCGTCCCGGCGAAGGCTCAATCCGGCTTTCCGAGAGGCAGTTTACTCCCTTTTCAGGCAAATAGCCTAAAGCGCCGGCATGAACGCGCCGCATTTTCCTCGGGCTAGCATCGACACGTTCCATCGTGAGCGCAGCAAATGCATGGACGCGTTCGCGGCGATCGAAGAAGCGGTGATCAAGCTGCTCGCCCAATCCGACATCAAGTTTGGCGGAGAGCCCTTCGGTCAAAAACTCGAGCTGTTGCGCAAGATCAAGGCCAGTCCGAAGTGCTCCAGGCAAAGGATCGCGCGGATACTCGTGCTTCAAAGTCGTTGTGCGGCGTTCAACGAACTACGCAACGACATCGTCCATTCCAAGCTGCAGCTTGCGGAAATCGGCAATAGTCAGCAAGCGTGCTTCACCAATTTGCGTGAGTGCCAGTCTGGTAGCCAGACGGCGCGCCTGTTTACGCTCGAAGGGCTACGCGCGCTCTCAGCCGAAATGCTGGCACTCGCAGAGGAACTCGGCGAAGCATGACAATCAACCTGGCTTCTTAGCCACAGCGACCATAGCCGGCCGCAAGAGCCGGTCCTTGATCATATAGCCCGACTGCATCTCCTGCACGACGGTGCCCGGCTCCGCCTCGTCCGTCGGGACCTCGAGCATCGCCTGGTGCTGGTTCGGGTCGAGCGGCAGGCCCATCGCGGCGACGCGGGTGATGCCGTGCAGGCCGAAGACCTTGTCGAGTTCGCGCTGGGTCGCCTCGATCCCGGCGAGGAAGCCCTTGAGCTTGTCGTCCTCGCGCATGCCCTCGGGCACGTGGTCGAGCGCGCGCGCGAGGTTGTCCGCTACCGAGAGGATGTCGCGTGCGAAGGCCGTCGCTGAGTAGGCACGCGCGTCGGCGACCTCCTTTTCCATGCGCCGGCGCACGTTCTGCACCTCGGCGCGGGCGTAGAGCATGTCCTGCTGCGCCTTTTCGAGATCGGCGCGCAGCGAGGCGAGCGCGTCGTCGAGCTTGCCCTCCTCCGTCGCGAGGTCGCCCCCGTCGAGCATTTCCTCGGGTACGCCCGCGAGTTCCTTTTCGACCGCCTCGTCGCGCGGTTCGTCCGTTCCGGTCATGTCTCTTCCGTCTAGCCGATGACTTTGCCCAGGGATCGGGCGGTGAAATCCACCATGGGCACGACCCGCGCGTAATTCAACCGGGTCGGCCCGATCACCCCGAGCACGCCGACCACCCTCCCCTCGCGGTCGCGGTAGGGCGCGGCGATGACCGACGACCCCGAAAGGGCGAACAGGCGGTTCTCGCTGCCGATGAAAATCCGCGTCGCCTCGGCCTCGCGCGCGGAATCGAGCAGTTCGGCGACCGACTGCTTGCTCTCGAGATCGTCGATCAGCGAGCGGACCCGCTCGATGTCCGACAGCGCGGCGTCGTCGAGCAGGCGCGCCTGCCCGCGCACGATCAGCACCGGGCGGCGCGCAGCGTCCTCGCTCCACATCGCCAGCCCGCGTTCGACAAGGTCGCGGCTCGCGCTGTCGAGCGCCGACTGCCCCGAGGCGATCTCGGCCTGCATGGCCCGCTCTGCTTCGGCCAGCGTACGCCCGGCGAGGCGGGCGGTGATGTAGTTGGAGGCTTCCTGCAGCGTCGACATCGAGGTGCCTGGCGGCAGCTCGAGCATCCGGTTCTCGATCGAGCCGTCGGCACCGACCACCACCGCCAGGGCACGGTCGCGATCGAGCGGGACGATGCTCAATTGCGCGAGCACCGGCTCGCGCCGCGGGACCATGACCATGCCCGCCGCGCCGGACAGGTCCGACAGCACCGCGCTGGTCGCCTCGAGTGCGGCCTCGATGGGCCCCGGACGGTCGAGCCGCCGTTCGATGGCCGCGCGTTCCTCGGCCGTCGGCTCGGCTACCTGCATCATGCCGTCGACGAACAGCCTGAGCCCGAGGTCGGTCGGCATCCGCCCGGCGCTGGTGTGCGGCGCCGCGAGCAGACCGAGCGCCTCGAGTTCGCTGAGCACCGAGCGGATCGATGCCGGCGACAGGTTGATTCCGCCCTCGGCGAGCGTTTTCGAGCCCACCGGGTGGCCGCTATCGAGATAGCCCTCGACCACGAGACGAAAGATCGCCCGCGCGCGTTCGGTCAGTTCGCTTACCGGGGGAGAGGTCATGACAGCGGCGTATCTAGTCGCTAGGGCGAAGTCAGAAAAGCTATCCCCAGATTGGAAACCCCCATGCGACCATCCGGCCGCGCGCCCGACGAAATGCGCGCCATCGAGATACTCACCGGTTTCACCAAGCACGCCGAAGGATCGGTGCTGATCGGATTCGGCGACACGCTCGTACTGGTCACGGCGAGCGTCGAGGAGAAGGTGCCTCCGTTCCTGCGCGGCAAGGGCCAGGGGTGGGTAACGGCCGAGTACTCGATGCTTCCCCGTGCCACCCATACGCGGGGTCAGCGCGAGGCGGCCAAGGGCAAGCAGAGCGGGCGGACGCAGGAGATCCAGCGGCTGATCGGCCGTTCGCTCCGCGCCGTGACCGACCTCGCCAAGCTCGGCGAGCGGCAGGTCGTGCTCGATTGCGACGTGATTCAGGCCGACGGTGGAACCCGCACCGCGGCGATCTCTGGCGCGTGGGTTGCGCTGCGGCTCGCCGTCGACAAGCTGATGGCGGCCGGGGCGATCGCCGAGGACCCGATCCAGGCCAAGGTGGCGGCGGTCAGTTGCGGCATATTCGAGGGCGTTCCGGTGCTCGACCTCGACTACCAGGAAGACAGCGCCGCCGACGCCGATGCGAACTTCGTGCTGCTCGAAGGCGGCAAGATCGCCGAAGTCCAGGCGACCGCCGAAGGCGCTTGCTACGACGAGGAAGGGCTGTTGAGGTTGCTGCGCCTCGCCCGCATCGGCTGCGACCGGATCTACGCCGCGCAGGCGGAGGCCGTGGGACGGTGAGCCCCAAGCTCGGCGCGGGCAAGCTGGTCATCGCCACGCACAACGCGGGCAAGCTGCGCGAGATCGCGGCGCTGCTGGCGCCTTACGGCACCGAGTGCCTCTCGGCCGGCTCGCTCGGCCTGCCCGAACCGCCAGAAACCGGTCGCACCTTTGCCGAGAACGCGCTGATCAAGGCGCTCGCGGCGGCGGAGAGCTCGGGCTTGCCGGCGCTCGCCGACGACAGCGGCCTGTCGGTCGCGGCGCTCGACGGCCGGCCGGGGGTGTGGACCGCGGACTGGGCCGAGCGGCAGTGGTTCGAGGGCGAACCGGGGCGCGACTGGTACATGGCGATGGGCAAGGTCGAAGGCATGCTGCAGGCCAAGGGCCCCGACGCGCCGCGCGACGCCTGGTTCAGCTGCGTGCTCGCGCTGGCCTGGCCCGACGGCGACCACGCGATCTACGAAGGCCGGGTCGAAGGCACGCTCACCTGGCCGCCGCGCGGCACGATGGGCTTCGGTTACGACCCGGTGTTCGTGCCGAACGGCCACGATCGGACCTTCGCCGAACTCGATCCCGAAGAGAAACACCGGATCAGCCACCGGGCCGACGCCTTCGCCAGGCTGGTGGCCGACCAGTTCGCCTAAAACGGCCTCTGGCCGAGCCAATTGCCCGCCGGCCAGTAGCGGCAGACGAGGAAATCGTCGCGCGCGCCGCGCGCCACCGCGCAGCCGACCTCGCGCGTGCCGCGCCAGACGACTTGCGTGTAGTGCCCGACGTCCTGCCAGTTGCCGGTGCGTGAGACGTTGGGGAAAGTGCCGTGGCGATAATGACGGCGCTCGCCGATGAACGCGCCGATCATTTCCTCAACGGCGAAGTAGCCGGCCGAACCCATCCACAGGTTCTCTCCGGCGCCACGGTTCTCGGTTCGCGGCGCGTGACGAAGCCAGCCTTCCCGGGCCAGCCGATGCGCCCAAGCTTCGGCGTCGCGGGCCAGGTTGGTGTTCCACGCCAGGCGCGGAACGCCCGCACGGTCTCGTTCGCGATTGTGTTCGGCCAGCGCGCGCTGGGCGAATCCATCGCGTTCATCGTGGAGTGAGGGGTACTGCGCGGACGCGCCGCCTGCCGCTCCTGCGGCGAGCAGGACGCCGAGCACCCCGGCAATGCGACCTTTCATTTTCACGACCCATTTCTTGACATTGGGGAGTTAACGCTCCCTCAAAGGCGCGTGACCCGCGCTCTCTACGTTCACTGGCCCTTCTGTTTACGCAAATGCCCTTACTGCGACTTCAATTCGCATGTACGAGATAGAGTCGAAGTGGACGAGTGGGGTAATGCACTACTGAAAGACCTGTTCCACGAAGCAGACGAATCCCGCAAAGTATTGGATTCGAATAACAAATTGAGGTCGCAAACACTTAAACCACTGAATTCTATATTCTTTGGTGGTGGCACACCATCGTTGATGCCTCCGCAGCTCGTCGGCACGATCCTTGCCGAAGCCGAACGGTACTGGGGTTTCGCTCCGGACATCGAGATCACCCTCGAAGCCAATCCTTCCTCGGTCGAGGCGGCCAACTTCGCTGAACTCGCGTCCGCCGGGATCAACCGCGTCTCGCTGGGACTCCAGGCGCTCGACGACGCGGCACTTCGGTTCCTCGGACGCCTGCACGACGTCGACGAGGGACTCGCGGCGCTCGACGTCGCCCAGCGTCATTTCGCGCGCGTGAACATCGACCTGATCTACGCGCGGCCCGGCCAGACCGCCGGACAATGGGCAACCGAGCTGGCACGCGCGATCGGCTTCGGTACCGGGCATCTTTCGCTCTACCAGCTGACGATCGAGCCCGGCACGCGCTTCGCCACCGACGTGCGGCAGGGAAGGTTCACGCCGCTTGAGGACGACCCCGCCGCCGATCTCTACGCGCTGACGGGCGAGTTGACCGAGGCCGCAGGCCTGCCGGCCTACGAGATCAGCAATCATGCCCGGCCTGGCGAGGAGAGCCGTCACAACCTCACCTATTGGCGCTACGAGGACTACGCCGGGATCGGACCCGGAGCGCATGGACGGCGCGGAGGCATGGCGACGCAGCGGCACCGCAAGCCCGAAAACTTCCTTGCCGCCGTCGCCCGCAACGGACACGGGATCGTCGAGCAGCGCGAACTCGGCCCTCGCGAACGCGGTGCCGAAGCGCTGTTGATGGGCCTGCGCCTGCGCGAGGGCATCGACCTTGCCGATCTTGCCCGGCGTGTCGGCGTTCCCGCAGCCGATCTGGTCGACCGCGAGCGTCTCGCCTTCCACGAACGCCTCGGGTTCGCCTGGAGCGACGCCGATCGTATCGGAATCGCGCCGCGCGGCATGCCGCTGCTCGACGCCTTGCTCGCCGAGCTCGTGCCCGATGCGCTGGCGGCAGCATGATGCGGGCGGACCTGCTCGAGGCGTGGAGTAGCCATCTTGCGGCCGGCCGCCGCCGATCGCCGCACACCGTGCGCGCCTACGTCGCGACCGCGGCGCGGCTGATCGACCGGACCGGCGCGACGGACTGGGCCGCCCTCGCCCGGCTCGACGCCGGTGATTTGCGCGCCCAGCTGGCCGAGCGTCGCGCCCAGGGGCTCGGCAACGTCTCCGCCGCGCGCGAACTCTCGGCGCTCAAGGCCTTTCTCGCGTTCGCGCGCGAGCAGGCCGGACATGCCGAGCCGAGCTCGCCCCGGCTGCGCGGACCGCGCATCAAGAAGGGCCTGCCGCGGCCGGTGACACCCGACGATGCCGCGAACCTCGCCGACGCCGTGCACCAGTCTGCGGCGGAGGAATGGATCGGCGCGCGCGATCGGGCGGTGTTGCTGCTGATGTACGGCGCCGGGCTGCGGATTGCCGAGGCGCTGTCGCTCAGGGGTTCGGACCTGCCGCTGGGCGAGACGCTGGCGGTGACCGGCAAGGGCGGCAAACAGCGGGTCGTCCCGCTGCTGCCGATCGTTCGGGCCGCGGTTGCCGACTACGCGGCGCGCTGCCCATGGACGCTGCTCCCCGGCGAGCCGCTGTTTCGCGGCGCCAAGGGCGGCCCGCTCAGCCAGGGCATGGTGCAGAAGGCGATGGCGCGCGCCCGTATCGCGCTGGGCCTTCCGGCGACCGCCACACCCCATGCATTACGCCATAGCTTCGCCACGCACCTGCTCGGCGCCGGAGCCGACCTGCGCAGCCTGCAGGAGCTGCTCGGACATGCCAGCCTCGGGTCCACGCAGATCTACACGAAGGTGGATGCGGCGACGCTGCTCGACACCTACCGCGCGGCGCACCCGCGCGAGCGGCGCTAGCGCTCTCGGCGCGGCTTCCAGGTCGCGACGCGATAGGCGTAAATCCCGAGCAGCACCACGACCAGGCCGACGACCGTCCAGCTTGCGTAAGTCTCGTAGCGCTCGATCAGCGGCGCGAGGCGCCGGCCGCCCTCGACCAGCAGCACGTTCCAGACGGCTGCACCGGCGAAGGTGTAGGCGAGGAACTTCCACAGCGACATGTGCGACAACCCGGCCGGCAGCGAGACGATCGTGCGCAGGAACGGCGAGAAGCGCAGCAGGAACACGACCCACTGCCCGTGCCGCTGGAAGAACCGCGCGGCGCGCTCGATGTCCTCGAAGTCCAGTGTGATCCACCGGCCGTGCCGCTCGATGAACGGCTCGAGCCGGCGGTAGCCCCATTTGTCGCCGACCCAGTACCAGGCATAGTTGCCCAGCGTGGAGCCGGCCGTGCCGACCGCGATCAGCGGCCAGAACTCCATCGTGCCGCGCGCGACGAGCACGCCACCGATGCCCATGATCACTTCCGACGGGATCGGCGGGAACACGTTCTCGAGCGCCATCAGCACGAAGATGCCGAAGTATCCGCCCCAGGCGATGGCGTTGACGATGAATTCGTACATGGTGCGGGAAACGGCTCAGCGCCGTATCGGGTTCACGTCAGACCCAGCGCGCCGAGCCGGCCCTCGATCGCGTCCCAGATGCGGCCGCCGGTGTCGGTGCCGTCGAACTTGTCGATCGCGACGATTCCGGTCGGCGAGGTGACGTTGATTTCGGTCAGCCACTGGCCCCCGATCACGTCGATGCCGACGAAGATCAGCCCGAGCCGCTTGAGCTCGGGCCCGAGCGCGGCGCAGATTTCCTCCTCGCGCGGGGTTAGCCGGGTCGGTTCGGCCGAGCCGCCCTGGACAAGGTTCGAGCGGAATTCGCCCTCCCCCGGCCTCCGGTTGATCGCGCCGGCGACCTCGCCGTCGACGAGTACGATGCGCTTGTCGCCCTCGGCCACCTCGGGGAGGAACGGCTGCACCATGTGCGGCTCGGGCCAGGTCTGGTTGAACACCTCGATCAGCGCCGAGAGGTTGTCACCGGTCTCGGGCACGCGGAAGATCGCCTTGCCGCCGTTGCCGTGGATCGGCTTGACCACGACCGCCCCGTGGCGGCGCATGAACGCCCGGACTTCGTCGACGCTGCGGGTCACCAGCGTCGGCGGCATGAAATGCCGGAAGTCGAGCACGAACACCTTTTCCGGCGCGTTGCGCACGCTGACCGGGTTGTTGACCACCAGCGTCTCGCGCTCGATCCGCTCGAGCAGGTGCGTCGCGGTGATGTAGCCCATGTGGAACGGCGGGTCCTGCCGCATCAGCACGACGTCGACGTCGCGACCGAGGTCGAGCCGGCGCGCTTCGCCGGCCTCGAAGTGGTCGCCCTCGACAGGTCTTACCGTTACTGGCCGCGCCAGCGCGTGCAGCCGCCCATCCTCGTCGAGCGTCAGGCTGCCGACGTCGTAGTGGAACAGCGCGTGCCCGCGTGCCTGGGCCGAGAGCATCAGCGCGAAGCTCGAATCGCCGGCGATGTTGATGCTTTCGAGCGGATCCATCTGGACCGCGACGCGGACTGTCATCGATGACCCCTCAAGGTTGCCAGGCGTTGACGATGTGGCGCGGCCAGCGGCCCGGCGCAAGCAGCAGCACGTCGATCCGGAGCGTGTCGCGCGGTCCGGAGTAGCGATGCGCGACCGCCTCGACGGCGGCGGCGACGCGGCGCAGGCGGTACTCGTCGATGGCCAGCGCGAGATCGGCCGCGCCCGCGCGCCACTTGACCTCGACGAAGGCCACGGTCCGCCCGCGGCGGGCGATCAGGTCTATCTCGCCGCGCGGGGTCTTCACCCGCCGGGCGACGACCCGCCACCCGTGCAGACGCAGCCACCACGCAGCCCAGCCTTCGCCCCGTCGGCCGCGGCGTTCGGCCAGCTCGCGCTTCATTTGAGTTCGAGCGCGCGAGCGTAGAGCAGCTTGCGGTCGAGCCCGGTGGCCTTCGCCACCTGCGCGGCCGCCTGCGACGGCTTGGCGGATAGCAGCGCTTCGCGCAGTAGCGCATCGGCGTCGAACTCCCCCGTGCCGCCGTCGGTCGGGGGCCCAACTAGCAACACGATCTCGCCTTTGGGAGGATGCGCTTCGTAGTGTGCGATCAGCTCCGCCGGGGTGCCGCTGCGGCATTCCTCGTAGAGCTTGGTCAACTCGCGTGCGACCGCGACCTCGCGTCCCGGCAGAACTTCGCCGATCGCCGCGAGCGAGCGGACGAGCCGCGGTGCGGTCTCGAAGAACACCAGCGTCGCCCGCACCGCGCCGAGCTCCGCCAGCACCTCGGCCCGCGCCTTGTCCTTCGGCGGCAGGAACCCGGCGAACAGGAAGCGGTCGCTCGGCAGACCCGACAGCGTCAGCGCGACCACCGGTGCGCTCGGCCCGGGCAGGCTGGTCACCGCGATCCCCGCGGCGCGCGCCTCGCGCACGAGCCGGTACCCGGGATCGGAGACCAGCGGCGTTCCCGCGTCGCTGACCAGCGCGACCGCCTTGTCGCGCATCGAATCGAGCAACCGCGCCCGGTCGCGGTCGCCCGCGTGGTCGTCGTAGCGCCAGAGCGGCCTGGAGAGCCCGAGGTGCCGCAGGAGCTTGGCCGTCACGCGGGTATCCTCGCAAGCGATCGCGTCGCAGCGTGCAAGCACGTCCGCGGCCCTGGTCGTCACGTCGCCGAGGTTGCCTATCGGGGTCGCGACAATATACAGGCCGGGGAGAAGAGGTTCAGGGTCGGTCGGCATCGCTCACGCGGTGCTTGTGGCCCAGTTGCAGTTGGAGCCGCAAGCATGTTCACCAGGCGATCCCTCGGGCGCACGCTCGCTGTCGGACTGCTCACCGTCGCCCTCGCGGCCTGCAAGGTCGTACCCGACAGCCGTCCCGGCCCGGCTCCGGCGCCGTCGCCCACCCCGAGCGCCGACGAACTGCCGACCGATACCGCGCGCCACCGGGTGGCGCTGCTCGTGCCGCTCTCGGGCGACAACGCCGCGGTCGGCCGCTCGATCGCCAACGCGACGACGATGGCGCTGCTCGACACCAACGCCGAAAATCTGCGGATCACCACCTACGACACGGCGACCGGCGCCGGGACAGCCGCGGCCAATGCGATCCGCGACGGCAACAAGCTGATTCTCGGGCCGCTGCTGCGCGAGGACGTCAGCTCGGTGCTCGGCCGTGCGCGCCCCGCGGACGTGCCGCTGATCACTTTCTCCAACGACACTTCGGTGGCGGCTCCCGACGTGTTCGTGATGGGCCACGTGCCCGAGCAGTCAGTTGCCCGCACCGTCGCCTACGCCTCTCAGCAGGGCGCGCGCAGCTTCGCCGCGCTGGTGCCGAACGGCGATTACGGCCGGCGCACGAGCGAGGCGCTGTCGCGCGCCGTCGCCGGGATCGGCGGGACGCTGGCCGGGGTGGAAAGCTACGACCGCAGCAACACCTCGATCGTCAGCGCCGCCGAACGGCTCAAGGCTGCCGGAGGCTACGACGCCGTGCTGATCGCCGAAGGGCCGCGTCTCGCCGCGATGGCTGCGGGCGTGCTCAGGGACGCTCCCCGGGTCTATCTGCTCGGGACCGAGCTGTGGAGCGGCGAGGCCAGCGTCGCGACCACCGGTGCGTTGCGCGGCGCGCTGTTCTCGGCCGTATCGGACAGCCGCTATCGCCAGTTTGCCACCAGCTACGAATCCCGCTTCGGGGAGCAGCCGTTCCGGGTGGCCACGCTCGGCTACGACGCAGTGCTGCTGACGCTGCGCATCGCCCGCGACTGGCAGCCGGGACGCGACTTCCCGGCCGGGCGGATGCTCGCGGAGGACGGCTTTCTCGGCCTCGACGGCCCGTTCCGCTTCCGCAGCAACGGCGTCGGCGAGCGCGCGATGGAAGTGCGCCAGGTCGGCAACGGCAGCGTCACCGTGGTGGACGCGGCACCGACGCGGTTCTGACGGCGAGAGGCAAGAACCCTCATCCAGCTCCGCCATCCTTCTCCCACCAGCGGGAGAAGGATCCAGACCGAACGTGCTGTACTCCGCTTCTCTGGCTGGCCTGGTCGGAGTTGGATGAGGCCTCCGTCCCTCTACACCGCGACGACAGCGGATATTCCCGCTGCCCCGCTTGAACCCGCGCGAATCCGCCCCCTATAGCCGGCTCATGTCCGATGACCTGTTCGACAAGCTGCCTCCAGGCGGCGGCGATTACGATGCTTCCGCGATCGAAGTGCTCGAGGGGCTCGAGCCGGTGCGGCGCCGGCCGGGCATGTATATCGGCGGCACCGACGAGCGCGCGCTGCACCACCTTGCGGCCGAGGTGCTCGACAATGCGATGGACGAGGCGGTCGCCGGCCACGCGACGCGGATCGAAGTCGAGCTGGACGTCGGCAACCGCCTGACGATCACCGACAACGGCCGCGGCATGCCGGTCGACGAGCACCCGAAATTCCCGGGCAAGTCGTCGCTCGAGGTGATCCTCACTATGCTGCACTCGGGCGGCAAGTTCTCGGGCAAGGCCTATGCCACCAGCGGCGGCCTGCACGGCGTGGGCGTCAGCGTCGTCAATGCGCTGAGCTCGCACGTGCGCGTCGAGGTCGCCCGCAACCGCGAACTCTACGCGCAGGAGTTCGAGCGCGGACATCCGAAGGGCGGGTTGCAGCATCTCGGCCCGACGCCCAACCGCCGAGGGACTGCGGTCAGCTTCGTGCCCGACACCGAGATCTTCGGCGATCGCGACTTCAGCCCCAAACGGTTGTTCAAGCTCGCCCGCTCGAAGGCCTACCTGTTCGCGGGCGTCGAAATCCGCTGGAAATGCGCCCCGTCGCTCGCGAGCGAAGAGGTGCCAGAGGAAGCGGTGTTCCAGTTCCCGGGCGGGCTCGCCGACCATTTGCGCGAGCAGGTCGCCGGACGCGAGTGTGTCACCGCGGAGTTCTTCACCGGGCGGCAGGACTTCCCCGACGATCAGGGCCGCGTCGAGTGGGCGATCGCCTGGCCGCTTTGGTCCGACGGCGCCTATTCCTGGTACTGTAACACCGTGCCGACGCCCGACGGCGGCACTCACGAGCAGGGCCTGCGCGCCGCGCTTGCCAAGGGCATCCGTGCGTTCGGCGAACTGGTCGGGCAGAAGAAGGCCAAGGACATCTCGGCCGACGACATCGTCACCGGCAGCGAGATCATGCTCTCGGTGTTCATCCGCGACCCCCAGTTCCAGAGCCAGACCAAGGACCGGTTGACCTCGCCCGAAGCGGCGCGGCTCGTCGAGAACGCGGTGCGCGACCATTTCGACCACTACCTCGCCGACAACATGGAACGCGGCCGTGCGCTGCTCGGCGCGGTGATGGAGCGGATGGACGAACGCCTGCGGCGCAAGGCCGAGCGCGAGATCAAGCGCAAGACCGCGACCAACGCGCGCAAGCTGCGCCTGCCCGGCAAGCTGACCGACTGCTCGGGCGAAGGCGACGGCGAGACCGAGCTGTTCATCGTCGAGGGCGATTCAGCGGGCGGCAGCGCCAAGCAGGCGCGCAATCGCAAGACGCAGGCGATCCTGCCGATCCGCGGCAAGATCCTCAACGTCGCCAGCGCCACGGCCGACAAGATCCGCGCCAACAGCGAGATCGCCGACCTGATCCTTGCGCTCGGCTGCGGCACGCGCCGGGAATGCAACCCGGACCTGCTGCGCTACGACCGGATCGTCATCATGACCGACGCCGACGTCGACGGGGCGCACATCGCCACGCTGCTGATGACGTTCTTCTTCCAGGAGATGGCCGAGGTCGTCAGGAACGGGCACATCTTCCTCGCCCAGCCCCCGCTCTATCGCCTGACCGCGGGCAAGGAGACGCGCTACGCCAAGGACGACGCGCACCGCGCCGAGCTCGAGGCGACGCTATTCAAGGGCAAGAAGGTCGAGGTTAGCCGCTTCAAGGGCCTCGGCGAGATGAACCCGCAGCAGCTGCGCGAGACCACGATGGATCCGGCGACCCGCTCGCTGATCCGCATCACCCTGCCCCCCGAGCACGAGCAACGGCATGCGATCAAGGAACTCGTCGACCAGCTCATGGGCCGCAATCCGGAGCACCGCTTCAACTTCATCCAGAACCGGGCGGCGGAGATCGATCGGGAGATGATCGACGCTTGACCACGGGTTGCAGGGCCCCTCATCCAAGCTGCGCTAACCGCCTGCGGCGGTAAGCTTCGCTATCCTTCTCCCGCAAGCGGGAGAAGAAGGGCGCGATCGTCATGGCCTAGCTCCGCGCGAGCGGGCCCCGGTCGCGGTTGGATGAGGAGGCCTCTTTGTCAGGCCCGCACCGCCTCCACCACGCTGACCGGCGACGCCGTCTTCACCACCCGTTCGACCCGGAACCCGTTCGGCTCGAGCAGCGCGGCGTACTCGCTCGGCGTGCGCTCCTCGCCGCCCGGGACCAGCAGCATCATCATGTCGAGCATCTTGCCCATATGCGGCTCGTCTCCTTCGGGCAGGACCATCTCGACGAGCAACAGCTTGCCGTCGGGCTTCATCGCTTCGCGCACGTTGCGGAGGATCGTCGCGTTCTCGCCGTCGTCCCAGTCGTGGATGATGTGGCTCAGGATGTAGGCATCGTGGCCGGCGGGCACACGCTCGAAGAAATTGCCGCTCTCGATCGTCACGCGATCCGCCACGCCGAATCTCTCGAGCAGCGGCGGCGCGTCGACCACCACGTGTTGCAGGTCGTAGAGAACGCCGCGGACGTCCGGATGCCGCGACAGCACATGCCCGAGCATGTTGCCCGAGGCGCCGCCGACGTCGACCAGCGAGCCGATCCCGGAGAAGTCGTAGGCCTCGGCGACCGCGGGCGGCTCTCGGCCGTGGAAGCCGACCATCGTCTCGCTGAAGAACTGGGCCATGCCGGGATTGTGTTCGAGGTACTCGAACAGGCCCATCCCGTGCGCTTTCTCGAACCCGGTGTCGCCGGTGTAGAGCCCGTGCGCGAACTCCTTCCACGCGGGCTTCACCATGTCGCCGACGAGCGCGATGAACGCCGAGCGGGCAGCGCCCGGAGCGCCGGTGCGGAGCGCAGCGCCCAGCGTCGTGAGCCGGAAGGAGTCGCGTCCGGCGAACGAGAGCACCCCGAGGCCGGTCAACGCACGCAGGAAGCGGTAGAACTCACGCGGCCGCATGCCGTACTCGGCCGCGAGTTCGGCAGACCGGCGCGGCTCGTCGCCGGTGAACTTGTCGGCCAGGCTCATTTCCGCAGCCTGCAGCAGCAGCTCGGCCTGCCAGTGCGCGATCGCCATATCCATCAGGCGACCTGTGGCCGCGGCTTGCTCGCTCGGTGTCGTCACCCTCGCCTCCCCCGGTTGACCCCGGGGCAAGGCTAGGCGGAGCGGCCGCGCTTGTCACGCGGCTGCGCGACCGCGTCAGATCTGGTAGCCGACCTCGAACAACCCCCACTTCCGGCCACGGAAGCGCAACGGCACGAACACGCTGCGCAGCGCGCGGAAGCGCCCTTCCCCGAGGTCCTGGCGATAGGCGAACAGGAAAAACGCGTCGTCGCCGTCGAGCGCGCGGCGGGTCTGGCTGTCCATGAAGATCTGTCGGTTGCGCGCGAACTCGAGGTTGCGCAGCCGCTGCCCGGGAATCTGCCCCTGGCTGCGCTCGGTGATGTGCGTCGGCAGGTAGCCGTTCATATCGACGAGGCAACAGCCGACCACCGCGCGGTTGTGATGCGTGTAGCGGTCGAGGATCGGGCGAATGTGGCGGTCGGCGAAATCGGCGAAGCCGTTGTCGTACTGGACCGGGTCGGTCCCGGAACGGGGAAGGTAGGCCGTGTCGAACAGCGCCAGCTCGCTGAGCGTTCCGTCGGCGAGGTGGCGCTCGATCAGCCCGACGATCTCGCGCGCACCTTCCATCGCCAGGTCGATGAACGGTGTGTTGCCGGTTCGCACCCCGCCGTGAGCGACCTGGTTGAGCATATCGTTGGCGCGGGTTTCGAGCCGGTCGAGTTGCTCGCGCGCCTGCTCGGCACGGCGCGCACTCTCGGCGGCGACCTGCCCGAACTCGGCAAGCCCTTCGTCGACCTGCCGCACGCTGACCTCGGCCCGCTCGTTGCAGTCGGCGATCGCCTGCGACCGGTCGTGGAATTGCTGCACGAGAGCGGCCATGTCGGTCAGCGACGTGCGCAGCGCGTCGATGTGCCGGGTGGATTCGCGACCGCGGGCGATGTTCGCCTTGAGCGACTCGATCAGCGAGCCGGCGGTCGTCTGCAGGCGAGCGATGTTGCGGCCGACTTCGCCGGAAGATTCGGCGGCGGTCGCCGCGAGCCGGCGGATCTCGGTCGCAAGCACTTCGAACGGGGCAGTCGCCTCGCCGCCGCGCGCCGCCTCGATCCGGGCGTTGAAGCTCAGCATGTGCGTTTGCTCGGCGATCTCGGCGAGCTTCGAGGAAACTCCTCCGATCTCGTCGAGCGTTTCGAGGAAGCTGTGCAACTGGCCGTCGAGGTCGGTGACGTCGGAGACCAGCCGCGAGACCTCGTCGAGCGACTGTTCGGCTACGCGATGTCCCCGCTCGAGCACGATCTGCGCGGCTTCGGACGTCTGCAGCAGCTCGAAAGTCGCCTCGCGCCGCTCGGCCCGGCTCAGGCTGACCGCTTCCATCGCCTCGAGCACCTCGCCGAGCCGCTCCGCCTCGGCCGAGATCTGCCGATTGAGTTTGGCGACGATGCCGCCGGTATCGCTGCACTCGACTGCAATGTCGCCGGCCTGCTCGCCGAGCTGGGCGAGCAGCTCGCCAAGGCCGCGTTCGACCGAAAGGGTCATCTCCATCGGCGCCGACGATGTCGCGCTGCAACATGAAATGCAACCGAATTGTTGCGCTGCAAAATTGGAGCTACTCCTCAGGCCAGGAGTCGCTGCCTCTCATCCGAGGCCGTCGGGTTCGGGCTGAACCGAGCGGGCCAAGGCTCCTCTCTGCGGCGGTCTTCCGCGCGGCGAACGCCTGACGCCAACGCCGATCAGAGCGCGTAGGAGATCTCGTAATCGCCCCAGCGGCGGCCGTTGATCACGATCGGGACGCTCGCCAGGCGCACCACCCGGTACTGCTTGCCGTCGCCCTCGTAGCGATAAACCGCCATCGAGAACGGGGCGTCGCTGGCCTTGATGCGCTTGTCGATCGCGTTGAAGATCATCCGCCCGTTGCGGCAGAACTGCAGGTCGTGCTCGTAGTTGCCGGTCGGCTTGCGCGAGCGCTCGGTGAGGTGCGTTGGCAGGAAGCCGTTGCGGTCGTCGCACACGGTCGCGACGATGTTGGGATCCGACGCCTTGACCCGGTCGAGCACTGGGCGCCAGTGCATGTCGGCCCAATCGCAAAAGCCGTTGCGGTAGAGCTGCGGGTTGGTTCCCGGCACCTCATTGTAGCGGTCGTCGAACAGTTGCGCTTCGGTCAGGCTGCCGGCTTCGAGGGCGGCCATGACGAGCTCGCTCACCTCGTCGCGCGCCTCGCGGGCCTTGTCGACCATCGCCATGTCGCGCGGGGCGAGGCCGGCGCGGACCAGCTGGTCGAACATCACGCTGGCCATTTCCTCGAGCTCGCCCATCCGGCCCTGGGCCTGGCCGAGCTTGCCCTCGTTGTCGCGCGCCGCTTCGTTGAACGAGGCGAGCACCTGCTGGAGCTTGTCGACGTGGCCGCTGATGGCGCCGGTGGCTTGGGCGATCTGGTCGTTCTGCCGATCCACCTCGCTGACCATCTCGCCGACCTCGACCAGCGTGCCCTCGATCCGCGCCACCGAGTTGCGCGCCTCGTCGCGGACCCTGATGCCCTTCTCGATCTCGGCCACGACCCGTTCGGCCTCGCTGCCGAGCGTGTCGATCGTGCGGGTGATTTCGTCGGTTGCCCTGCGGGTCTTGCCCGCGAGCGTCTTCACCTCGTTGGCGACCACCGCGAACCCGCGACCGGCCTCGCCCGCGCGCGCGGCCTCGATCGCCGCGTTGAGCGAGAGGATGTTGGTCGTCTCGGCAATCTGGTCGATGTCGTGCGAGCACTGTTTGACCTGGCTCATCGCCGCCGCAAATCCGGTGACGTGCTGGGTCAGGGTATCGACCAGCGTCAGCAGGTTGCCGATTTCGGCGAGCGAGTTGCGAATGTGGGCCGTGCCCTGGCCGAGCTGGTCGATCGCGCGCTGGGAGAGCAGCCGCGATTCGTCGCAGGCCTGTGCGACCTGGTCCTGGTCTTCGTTGAGCGTGGCGACCGTACCGAGCAGCGCCGCGTGTTCGGCGCGAAGCTTTTCCGACGACGCGAGCACGGACTGGATCAGGCCGGAGACGTCGGAGCAGCCGAGCGTGACCTCGCTGCAACTGGCGGAAATGCCGTCAACCGCGTCCGCGGCCGACGCGTCAATCACCTGGTGCAACATGCGGTCTTGCTCTCCCGACCCGTGCTTTGCGGGGGGGCTACCACGAGATGGTTATCGCCCTGTTAAGCAGGACCTAAGTTAATGTGATCTCGCGCGTTATGCCGCCTTGGGCGGTCCGAGGTGCTCGCGCGGGACCGTGGCGAACATCTCGCGGACGCGCGGCCGCGCGTTGATCTGCTCGATCCACCGCACGAGGTGCGGCGTGTCGCTCGAGTTCACGAACTCCGGAAAGCCCTCCTCCATCCGGTTGGCGATCGCGAAGTTGCAGATGTCGGCCAGCGAATACATGCCCCCCGCCAGCCATTCGTTGTCCGCAAGATGGTCGTCGAGCCGCCGCACCGAGACGCCGATCTTGCGCATCTCCTCGTCGAGCAGGTCCTGCGGGAAGCCTTCGCGCGCGCGGCGCCATTTGACCTGCTGCTCGGGGATCGGGATCTTCTTGAGGTGCTCTTCGAACTCCTCGTCCGACAGCGCCCTGGCCATGTGGCTGACGCCGCGGTGCCACCCGATCGTCGAGACGCACCAGCAGAAGTACTCGTCGACCCACTTGGTCCAGACTCGCATCTGCGCCCGGTCCCACGGATCGTCGGGCCGCAGATTGACCTCGGTCGGATGGGCGTCCTCGAGGTATTCGCAGATGACGGTGCTCTCGGTGACGATGCGCCCGCCGTCCTCGAGCGCGGGAACCTGGCCCCGCGGGTTGATCGCCTTGTACCAATCGCTGTGGTGCTCGAACTTCGAGGGCTCGAGGCGGCGGACGGTGAAATCCCGGCCGAACTCGTACTTTTCGAACAACGTCAGCATCGGCTTCAGCGAATTGGCCATCGGGCCGAAGCTGTAGAGGGTCAGCATGTGTCTCTCCCGGATCCCTGCGCGGGGTCTAGCGAGCCTGCGGGACCTCGCAAGGGTCGAATACGGGTGCGAGGGGTCTAACGATCGCTTCGGGCGGCCTCTCGAGCCACGGCGTCGGCGATATAGCGCACCTGGGACCGAGCCCAGCGGCGTGGCGGGACGCGGTAGAGACCTTCAAGAAAGGCCCGGTCGAACGCGGTCAGGCGCGACGGAGCCATGGCGCTGCCGAACAAGCCGAGTATCGTCTCGACATTGCCGTCCACCCCGTCGGGCTGGACCATCGCCAGCCCGCGCATGGCCGCGTAATCGGCGATTTGCCGCAACGACTTGCCAAAGGTCGCCTCGGTTTCGAGGACCACCCAGGCGGTGCCGGTGGCCTGCTGGACCGACGGGTTGATCGTCGACGCCTCGTAGACCCGCAACACGGGAACCCCGTCGAAACGGACGCTCGAGCCAGCGTACCCGGACTTGACCGCGCCACTCCCGCCGCTGGGCGACGGCTGACCGGCGACCTGCCCCAAAGAATTGGTCTGCCAGGTCACGGTCCACGCCCGGGCAGGTGAATCCGGACGCGACAGCGCGTCGATCGCCTCCACGGACATTCCCGCGAAGGCTTCGGGGTGGTCGCGATGAAGCTGCTCGACGAACGCGCCGCCATCGTCGACGATCACGAGGTAGAGGTTGGCGGGACAATCCTCGCCGCCGACCTCGGCGCCGATTTCCTCGGCCGTGGTCCTGATCCGCTCGACCACCATCCCGGCATAGGGTTCTTCGAAGCCGATGACGTGCGGACAAACCGGGTCGTGGAAGCGCGCCAGCTGGCCGCTCACCGGCCGCGCGAGCCGGCCGACGACTTCGCGTGCCCGCTCCTCCGTCAGCTCGGGCTGGCCGGTGACCACGATCGGCGAGTCCGGCGCCTCCTGCGCGGCCAGGGGAGACGGGAGCACCGATGGCAGCGACAAGAGGGTCAGCCCGGCGCCAATCGCGCGCCTGAAGGATCCAACTGCGGACACACCGCGCCCCTACCACCGGCGCGGTGCCGGGATCAACGAACGCACCGCACAGTTTGCTAGCGCGCCAGTCGATGATATGGTCCCGGCGAACGGAGAGTCCGATGCGTATCGCCCCGTCGCTGATCGTCCTGACACTCGCTACCGGCGCGCTGGCCGAGTCCACGTCCGCGCCGTCCGCCGTCCCGCCGGAGCCGGTGCCCGGCACTCAGTCTGCCGCGACTGACTCGGAGGTCGTTTGTCGCGACCGCATCCAACTGGTCCGTCAGCAACGGGGCCTCCCGAAGCTCCAGCGGGACACCGCTTCACCCGACGAACCGCTGATGATCGCCGCGGTGGATCACCGGATCGACGGTTGCTCGGTCATGGTGATGCGCAACAATACGGCCGACGTTCGCCCAATCCCCAAGCCCGGCACAGAGCGGATGCAGAGGCTTCCCGGCGACTAGTCCTCAGTAGAGCAGCAGATCGGCCGTTTCCTCGCGCCAGCGGGCTTCCTCCGGGGCCGTCAATCCTTCGAGATCGCCAGGTCCGGCTGTCGAATCGTCGACCCATTCGCGCAGGTCGGGCCCGCCGTTGATCACGTCGATCGCAAGCCGGTCGAACTCGTACTCGTAGGCGAAATCGCGCCACAGCGGATAGTCGGGCCGAAGCCTACGGATCGCCTTGAAGGCCAGCGCCTGCAGGCGCCAGGGCCGAAAAGTCTCGTGGTGATAGAAGTGCCCCTCCGCGTGGACCATCAGGCCGGTGCACAGTTCGCCGGCGTGCTTGTGGAAGGTCGGGGTGAACCAGCATTCGCGCAGCGCGCACCCATCGAGCCACTCGGGGGCCAGACGCGCCATCTCGGCGAGCACGGCTTTCGCGTCGAGATCCGGCGCGCCGAACAGGACCTCGAGCGGGCGCGTCGTGCCCCTGCCCTCGCTCAGCGTCGCCCCTTCGAGCATCACCGTGCCGGCATAGGCGCGCGCCATGTTGAGGCTCGCCGCGTTCGGGCTCGGGTTGATCCAGATGCGGCTTTCAGGCCAGCCGTAGCCGGGGCCGGCCTCGGGCAGCCAGTCGTGCATCTCGATCACACGATAATCCACGTCGAGCCCGAACTGACGGACGAACCACGCGCCCATCTCGCCCATCGTCAACCCGTGGCGCATCGGCATCGGCCCGGCGCCGACGAAGCTCTCCTGCCCCGGCCGCAGCAGGGTGCCCTCGACCGGACGCCCAGCGGGATTGGGCCGGTCGAGCACCCAGACGCTCTTGCCGTGCGTCGCGGCTTCCTCGAGCAGGTAGAGCAGCGTGGTGCAGAAGGTGTAGATGCGGCAGCCGAGGTCCTGCAGGTCGAACAGGAACACGTCCGCGGCGTTCATCATCTGGCCCGTCGGCCGGCGCACTTCGCCGTAGAGGCTGAACAGCGGAATACCGTAGCGCGGATCGATCTCGTCCGCGGTCTCGACCATGTTGTCCTGCTTGTCGCCCTTGATCCCGTGCTGCGGCCCGAACGCCGCGGTGACGTTGATCCCCGCCGCGATCAGCGCGTCGAGCGAATGCGTCAGGTCGAGCGTGACCGAGGCCGGATGCGCGACCAGCGCGACCCTCTTCCCCTCCAGCGGCGCCCGCAGTTCCCGCTCGGCGAGCAGGCGGTCGATTCCGAACTTCATGTCGGCTTCGCTGCCGGAAGCACCGCGGCGAAGCAAGCCGGGTCATGGAAGTCGGGCTTCCCTTCCGGGTGCGCCAGCGCCCAGTAGCTGACCTGCCCGCCTTGCTCCTCGATCACCGCGGACATCCCCATCGTGCAATCGCCTTGCGGCACGCCCGCAACGGGGATCGCCGCGTCGAAGATCGCGAAGCTGCTGCCGAGCCGCATCGTGCACTCGGGTTCCCGCGGCAACGGCCGTTCGGTCATGCCGGCTCGGTAGCTTGTGAAGTCGTAGGCGTTCCACCGCTCGGAGGGCGAGAGATTGAACTCGCAATAGGCCTCGCCTCCCGCCGGCTTGAGAAACAGCTCGAAGCAGGTGGTCTTCCACAGCTCGTCGGCCCGCCCCTTCCCGGCGAACGCCGGCACCACCAGTTGCTGCGAGCCTTCGATACGCCAGCGCGCGCGCAGCCAGCTCGCGTCGACGCCGATGATCCGCGCCTCGACTGCCGTGACCGCAAGCGGAGGGAAGTCGGGGTGTTGCCGCAGTGCATACATTCTTGGAGACCTCCCGTGCGGGACCAGCGATATCCCCCGCGCGCCGTCAGTGCCAGCCCGCTTGCTTGAGCGCCGCCGCATGATTGCGGCTGACTGGCGCAACCAGCCCGCCGCTGAGCCGTGCCTCTCCGCCGCCACGGCGCCAGCGCACGTTCTCGATGGCGTCCGCCGCTACCCACCACGATCGATGCAGCCGGTATCCGTGCGCCTGCGCCAGCTCGGCCAGCGCATCGGCAAAGCGCATCGCGACGAGCTCCGAGCCGGCGTCGGTGTGCGCACGGACGTAATGGTCTTCGGCTTCGACCGCGATCAGCCGCGCGGTCCGCCGCTTCGCCGACAGTCGCATGCGGAACGCGCGCTCGGCCTCGGGCAGAGGCGGCACGACCACCGTGCGAGTCTCGACCACTTTCCGCCATGCGAGCGCGCGCATCGCCATGACCAGGAACGCGATCACGAAGACCTGCCAGGCGAGTATCGGCAGCCAGCGGATGCCGGGCGGGGAGTCGAACAGCCAGAGGTTGAGCGCGTAGACGAGCAGCGTGACCGGCGGCGTCATCGCCACCGTCACCAGTGCCACGCGGCGCCAGAAGCCGCCGATCCGCGGACCAAGCGTGAGATCGAGCGCGATACCGATCAGCCCGCCGCCGACGATCGACAGCAGCCAGTAGAGCGTGCGCGGCACCGGTGCGACGTCGAGCGTCCGGTACGGCCCGAGCACCGCCATGAACAGGCCAAGCGCCACGAGCAGCAGCAACTCGATCGCGCCCCGCCGTAGCGGCAGCGCCTGCACCACTCGCGAAATCCGCGCACCGTTCACGCAAACCGACCTACCCACTCGCCGTGCGACGGGCAATCGAGGCGGCGATGCACCCCGGAGATCCTGCCATGACCCGCACCCTCGACTTCGCCTGGCGCGCTCTTGTTGCCGTGCTCAGCATTGCCATCGCGCTGGTGTCCTATCGTTACCTGACCGCGAGCCCCACGCGCGGCCCCGGTGTCCTCGCCAACGCCTTCGCCGAACCGTATCTCGTGATCCATGTGGCCGGCGCGGCGACCGCGCTGCTGGTCAGCCCGTTCCAGTTCCTCGCCCGGTTTCGCAACCGCAAGTCGGGCCTCCACCGCCTCGTCGGGCGCGTCTACGTCACAGGCTGTCTGACGGGAGGCGCCGCCGGCGTCCCGCTTGCCCTCGGATCGACCGCCGGGCCCGTGGCGGCCGCCGGCTTCGGCACGCTCGCGTTGTTCTGGCTGTTCACCACAGCGCTCGGTTGGAGGCGCGCGGTCGAGCGGCGGTTTGCCGAGCACCGCGCATGGATGCTGCGCTCGTGGGCGCTGACGATGGCGGCAGTTACGCTGCGGCTCTACCTGCCCATCCCGCCGCTCCTCGGGATCGACTTTGCCGACGGCTACCGGGCGATCTCGTGGCTCGCCTGGGTGCCCAATCTCGCCGCGGTCGAGCTCTATCTGCGCTGGCCGCGCCGCGCCGGTGCGCCCTCGGGGATGACGGCGGCGTAAACTGTGCTAAGCGCGCCTGCGCCATGACCGAATACAAGTCCGACCTGCTCCGCCTGCTCGACGAGCGCGGCTACATCCATCAGCTCACCGACGCCGCGGGTCTCGATGCCCTGGCGCAGCGGCAGGTCGTGCCGGGCTATATCGGCTTCGACGCCACTGCGCCGTCGCTCCACGTCGGCTCGCTGGTGCAGATCATGCTGCTGCGCCGCCTGCAGCAGACGGGGCACAAGCCGGTCGTGCTGATGGGCGGCGGGACCACGCGGATCGGCGACCCGACCGGCCGCGACGAAAGCCGCAAGATGCTCAGCGACGCGACGATCGATGCCAACATCGCCTCGATACGTACGATATTCGAACGCTTCCTGACCTTCGGCGACGGGCCGACCGATGCGGTCATGGTCAACAACCACGACTGGCTCGGCCAGCTTGGCTACATCGAGCTGCTGCAGGAAGTCGGCACGCACTTCACGATCAACCGGATGCTGACGTTCGACTCGGTCAGGCTGCGGCTCGAGCGCGAGCAGCCGATGACGTTCCTCGAGTTCAACTACATGATCCTGCAGGGCTACGACTTTCGCCACCTGGCGAAGAAGATGGGCGTACGCCTGCAGATGGGCGGCTCGGACCAGTGGGGCAACATCGTCAACGGGATCGAGCTGACCCGGCGGATGGACGGGATCGAGGTGTTCGGCGTTACCACGCCGCTGCTGACCACCGCCGACGGTGCCAAGATGGGCAAGACCGCCGCCGGTGCGGTGTGGCTCAACGACGCGCAGCTGCCGAGCTACGACTTCTGGCAGTACTGGCGGAACACCGACGACCGCGACGTCGGCAAGTTCCTGCGCCTGTTCACCGACCTGCCGCTCGACGAAGTCGCGCGCCTCGAATCGCTCGAGGGCGCCGAGATCAACGAAGCCAAGGTGATCCTGGCCAATACCGTAACCGCGCTCGCGCGCGGCGATGAGGCCGCGCGCGCGGCCGAGTCGACGGCGGCAGCGACGTTTGCCGGAGGCAGCCTTGGCGAGGCGCTGCCGGTTATCGAGGTCCCGGAAGAAGGCATTCGCCTCGGTGCCGCCTGCACCGCGATCGGCTTCACCGCCTCGAACGGAGAGGCCAAGCGCAAGATCGCCGAAGGCGCGGTGCGGCTCGACGACACGGTGCAGGACGACCCCGCGCTGCTGATCGCGCTGGCGCCCGGCGAGCAGCGCAAGTTGAGCCTAGGCCGCAAGAAGCACGGCATCCTGCGCCGAACCTGAGCCGACTTTTTACGCTTTGTTCGGCATTTCCTGCGAAGGAATCGGTTCCGACACGCAGCAGGGAGTGGGAATCGATGGCAGGCGGAGCTCAGCTTTCCGTGCCCGACATGCGCCGCTCGACGCGGCATCCGGTCGATTTCCCGGTCATCGGCGAACATCGCGTGCGCGGCGACGTGAAGCTGCATATCTGCAACGTGTCGGCGCACGGCTTCATGGTCGACGGTGGCGATGAAGGCACTACCGGGCTCGCCCGGGGCGACCGGGTGATCGTCCGGCTGCCGGTCATCGGACGGATCGAGGCCTACTGCATCTGGGTGACCGACGATCGCGCGGGATTCCAGTTCGAGCGGATCATCCGGCTCGACGACTTCATGGCGATGATCAGCGAGCTCCAGCCCAACCCGCGACTGCGCCGCAGGGGCTGACCGTCCCGTCATCCTGGCGAAAGCCGGAACCGCATTCGAATAGCGCCGCGCTCACGGGGCCCCGGCTTTCGGCGGCATGACGAAGGTGGGTTGAGTCGGGCTAAAGTCCGGCGCCCCTTGGCACTCCCCCGCCTACCTGCCATGGCGGCCGCGTGAGCGATCCGGTTCAAGAACCCACCTCCCCGCTGCAAATCGCCGACTACCGGCGCTTCTGGCTGGCCCGTTTCTTCGCCACCTTTGCCACGCTCTCGGTCGTGGTGCTGATCGGCTACCAGACTTACGACGTGGCCCGCGAGCAGTACGGCATGGGCATCAAGGATGCCTCGCTGATGCTCGGTCTGCTCGGCGCGGCGCAGTTCGTGCCGCTGTTCGTACTGACCCCGGTGGCCGGCGTCGCTGCCGACCGCTTCGACAGGCGCCACGTGGTGCTGTTCGCCAACCTTATCGACTGCGCCATCGCGCTGACGCTCGCGGTCGCGACGGCCTGGGAAGCGCTGACGCTGCCGTTGCTGTTCGCCCTCGCCGCGGCGCACGGCGCCGCACGTGTATTCAACGGGCCGGCGCTCAGCGCGATCGCGCCCAACGTCGTCCCGCCCGCGCTGCTGCCCAAGGCAATCGCGCTGAGTTCGATGGGGTGGCAGATCGGCACCGTCGTCGGTCCTGCCGCGGGCGGCTTCATGTTCGCCGCGAGCCCGTCGCTGCCCTATTTCGTGTCGGCCGCAATGCTGCTGCTCTCGGGCCTGCTTATCTCGAGCGTGCGCCCCGTCCGCGCCGTCCACGAGGGACCGCCGCGTCACCCGCTGCGGCAGATCGTCGATGGTTTCGTCTTCGTCCGCCGCGAGCGGTTCCTGCTCGGTTGCATCACACTCGACCTGTTCGCCGTGCTGCTCGGCGGCGCCACGGCAATGCTGCCGGTCTTCGCTCGCGACATCCTCGAAGTCGGCCCAGAGGGGCTCGGCGTGATGCGCGGCGCGCCCGCGGTCGGCGCGGCGCTCGTCGCCGCGTGGCTGTCGTGGAAGCCGCTCGAGCGCGAGGTCGGGGTCAAGATGCTGTGGGCCGTGGTCGGTTTCGGCGCGGCGACGACCGCATTCGCCCTGTCGCGCAATTTCGTGCTGTCGCTGGCCATGTTGGCACTGCTCGGCGCGGCCGACATGATCTCGGTGTTCGTGCGCAACTCGCTGATCCAGCTCAACACGCCAGACGCGATGCGCGGGCGGGTCTCAGCCATCTCCGGCCTCGCGATTTCCGCCTCCAACGAGCTCGGCGAGTTCCGCGCCGGGCTGATGGCCGGCGTGCTCGGCGCGGTCGGGGCTGTTGCCTTGGGCGGGGTCGGTGCGATAGTCGTTACCGCGATCTGGGCCGTGATCTTTCCTGAGCTGCGTAAAGCAAGGACGTTCGCCCCGACATTCCTGCACTCGGATACTGCAAAGGAGCCCGCGTCATGAAGGCCGACAACGTCCTCGCCACCATCGGCAACACTCCGCACATCCGCCTCTCGCGCCTGTTTCCCGACCACGAAGTCTGGGTGAAGAGCGAGCGCGCCAACCCGGGCGGTTCGATCAAGGACCGCATCGCGCTGGCGATGGTCGAAGACGCCGAGAAGAGCGGCGCCCTGAAGCCCGGCGGGACGATCATCGAGCCGACCAGCGGCAATACCGGCATCGGCCTGGCGATGGTCGCCGCGGTCAAGGGCTACAAGCTGATCCTGGTTATGCCGGAATCGATGAGCCTCGAACGCCGCCGGCTGATGCTGGCCTACGGCGCGACCTTCGACCTGACCCCCAAGGAAAAGGGCATGAAGGGCGCGCTCGCCCGGGCCGAGGAGCTGATTGCGGAGACGCCCGGTTCGTGGATGCCGCAGCAGTTCGAGAATCCGGCCAACGTCGAGGTCCACGCAAGCACAACCGCGCGTGAGATCCTTGCCGACTTCGCCGACGCGCCTCCGGCGCTGGTGATCACCGGCGTCGGCACCGGCGGTCATCTGACCGCCTGCGCCGAGGTGCTGAAGAAGGAATGGCCCTCGCTCAAGGCCTATGCGGTCGAGCCGACGCTGTCGCCGGTGATCTCGGGCGGCCAGCCCGGCCCGCACCCGATCCAGGGTATCGGCGCAGGCTTCATCCCGGCCAACCTCCACACCCAGGCGATCGACGGGGCGATCCAGGTCGAGCCGGAAGCGGCCAAGCAGATGGCCCTGCGCTGCGCCCGCGAGGAAGGCCTGCTGGTCGGCATCTCGAGCGGCGCGACGCTCGCGGCGATCGCGCAAAAGGTCGCCGAGCTGCCCGCCGGCACGCGCGTGCTCGGGTTCAACTACGACACCGGCGAGCGGTATCTGTCGGTACCGGACTTCCTGCCGACCGAGTAAATTTCTCGCCGCGAGCGCGGCAAGAGCGGTTGCCTGCCTGCCCCGGTCAGGTCATTCTCTGGCCGATGATGGCGTTCGTCGACCGGACCACCCGTAGAGGGCCGCGTGTCCCGTTCCAGGTCTGGGGTTGGACGACGCTGCTCGTCGTCCTGCTGAGCGCGACGCCGAGTGGAAGCCAGGTGCTCAGCCGGCTGGTCGGTTCGGCGTTTGACCCGGCGGCCGTTTCGGTCGCGCTCGGGCCGAAGCAGCCGAAGTCCAAGGTCTTCGCCAAGGCCTCTGTTGGACGCCCTCCGGACGCGCTCGACGACGCTCCGCCCTCCGGCGCCGCTCCGGCAATCCTGCCGGTCGAGGCTGGACGCGGCAGCGTCGAGCATGTGCCGGCGGACGAGCCCTTGCCGCCGTTTCGCGGTTATGCCGGGCTCTCGGTCAAGGCGCACGGAGCGCGCGCACCGCCGCACGGCTGACCGAGCCACGCCGCCGGAACGCCGGCGGCTCGTGATCGTTGCCGCGGCGTCGCTACGACATCGCGGCCGACTGCGGAGGTCGCCATGAAACGCGCACAACGAAATCCGCCTCGCTGGTTCGCGCCGGCCGTCCTGGTCGGCGGTGCCATCGCCGGAGCCGTCTTCGCCGGTCTGATTGCCACGCTTCAGTAATGCCACCGTCCGCGGGGCCGCCGTCGCCCCGCGGGCAACCCGGAGACTCCATGCCCCATCATACGCCGCTCATCGGAACGATTATCGCGGGCCTCGTGGTCGCTTTCGCCATGGGAGCCATTGCGCACCGCCTGCGGGTCTCGCCGGTCGCCGGTTACCTGTTTGCCGGCGTCATCGTCGGGCCATTCACTCCCGGCTTCGTCGCCGACGTCGCGCTGGCGAACGAGCTGGCCGAACTCGGCGTGATCCTGCTGATGTTCGGGGTCGGCCTGCACTTCTCGCTGCGCGACTTGCTGTCGGTCAGGAATATCGCCGTCCCCGGTGCGCTGGTCCAGATCGCCGTGGCGACCCTGCTCGGCTCCGGCCTGGCGCTGTCGCTGGGCTGGACGCTGGCCGCCGGCTTCGTGTTCGGTCTCGCGCTGTCGGTCGCCAGTACGGTCGTCCTGCTGCGCGCGATGCAGGCGCGCGACTTGCTCCACACCGAGCGCGGGCGAATCGCGGTAGGCTGGCTGATCGTCGAGGACCTGGCGATGGTCGTCGCGCTGGTGGTTCTTCCGCCGGTCGCCGGGCTGCTTTCCGGCGAAGCTGTGGGAGGCGCGAACATCGCCGCGGCGTTCGGGCTGATGCTGCTCAAGGTGGGCGGGTTCATTGCCTTCATGCTGATCGTCGCCAAGCGGATCGTACCGATCGCGTTGCACTGGGTGGCGCACACCGGCTCGCGCGAGCTGTTCCGTCTGGCAGTTCTGTCGATCGCACTCGGCGTGGCCTTCGGCGCGGCGATGGTTTTCGACGTCTCCTTCGCGCTCGGCGCGTTCTTCGCCGGCATGATCCTCGGCGAAAGCGAGCTCAGCCGGCGCGCGGCCGAGGAGACACTGCCGCTGCGCGATGCGTTCGCGGTGCTGTTCTTTGTTTCGGTCGGCATGCTGTTCGATCCGACCGTGGTGATCGAGCGGCCGTGGCCCCTGATCGCGACGGTGATCATCATCGTGTTCGGCAAGTCGATCGCCGCCTACGGCATCGTCCGCGCCTTCGGCCACGCCAACCGCACCGCGCTGACCATCTCGGCCAGCCTCGCGCAGATCGGCGAGTTCTCGTTCATCCTGGCCGGGCTCGGGACCGGTCTCGGCGTGCTGCCTTCCGAAGGACGGGACCTGATCCTCGCGGGTGCTATCATCTCGATCTTCCTCAATCCGTTCGTATTCACGGCCGTGGCCGGGCGGATCGGCACCGAGAAGGAGCGGGAGCGTGCCGAGGGCGAGGCCAAGGAGAGGGAGCGCCAGCGAGAGCGGCGCGACCACACGATCCTGGTCGGCTTCGGCAGGGTCGGACGCATCGTCGGCGAAACATCCGCCGGCGCCGGCCGTGCCATGGTGGTGATCGAAGACCGGTCCGACCTGGCCCAGACAGCGGCCGACCTTGGATTGCCGGTGGTCGTGGGCAACGCCACCGCGGCCCATGTCTTGCGTGAGGCCGGCATCGCCGAAGCCACCCGCCTGGTCATCGCGATACCCGAGGGTTTCGAGGCCGGTGCGATCGCCGAGCGCGCGCGCAAGGCCAACCCCGGCATCACGATCCTCGCCCGGGCGCACTCCGACGCGGAAGTCGAGCACCTCGAGAAGCTCGGGGTCGACCAGATCGTGATGGGCGAACGCGAAATCGCCCGACGGCTGCTCGAGCTGATTCGACGCAAGCTGCGCGAGGAGGCATGAAGCGCGGATGGAACTGACTTCGCTCGACTACGCAGACGGCGCGACGGCGCTCACCGGCCTGCTCGCCCGCCCTTCGGGACCGCCGCGCGCCGCGGTACTGGTGTTCCCGACGATCATGAACTCGACACCCGCGGTCGAGGCAAGGCCCGCGCGCTGGCCGAGGCCGGGTACGTCGCGCTGATCGCGGACTTCTACGGCACGCGACCGGCGAGCTTCGACGAGGCGAGAACGCTGGCCGCGCAGATCCGGCCCGATCCGCTCGTCTATCGCCGTCGGCTCAGGGCCGGGCTGCGCGCGCTCGCGAGCCTTCCCGAAGCGGATGGGCTGCCGCTCGGCGCGATCGGCTTCTGCATGGGTGGACAGGCCGCGCTCGAACTGGCGCGGGACGGCGCGCCGCTGTTCGCGGTGACGAGCCTCCACGGCCTGCTTGACACCGGGCTCCCGGCTGAGCCCGGAGCGATCACCGCACGGATCCTCGTATGTCACGGCGACGCCGACCCGATGGTGCCGCGCAGCCAGGTGGTCGCCTTCTGGGAGGAGATGGACGAGGCACAGGCCAACTGGCACTTCCACTCGTACAGCGGCGTCAAGCACGGCTTCACCAACCCGGCCAAGGTCGAGGGCAATCCGGCGGTCGCCTACGATGCGAGCGCCGACCGGCAGAGCTGGGCGGCGATGCTCTCGCTGTTCGACGAGGTGCTTGGCGCCGAAGCGCGTTAGCCCTGCGGGGCAAAGGCCTCGGCCGGCAGCGCCATCAGCGTGCTGGCGCCCGCCTCGACGCGCCGCCGCAACGTCACCGCCTCGGGAAGCGCGCGCGCCGCGTAGTGGCGGGCGGCGACCAGCTTGGCGGCGCTGAGCGGCTCGCCGGCATTGGCGAGCGCGGCCCGGGCCAGCCGCAGCCACATCCACCCGACTGCGAGAAGCCCGATGAGGTGCATGTAGGCGTAGGATCCGGCACCGAGGTCGTCGAAGCTCTCCTTGCCGGCCGACAGCAGCCACAAGCTGGCCTCGCGCGCCTCGTGCATCGCCTCGCGCAACGGCGCGGCGACGTCGTGCAACTCGCTCGGCGCCGTTTCACATTCGCCCTCGACCAGAGCGAGGAAGCGCTCGGCCACCAGGCCACCGTCGCGCAGCAGCTTGCGTCCCGCGAGGTCGAGCGCCTGGACGCCGTTGGCGCCTTCGTAGATCATCGGCACGCGCGCATCGCGAACGATCTGCTCCATGCCCCATTCGGCAATGTAGCCGTGGCCGCCGAAGACCTGCTGCATGGCGACCGCAGTCTCGAAGCCCTTGTCGGTCCCGAAGCCCTTGATCACCGGCGTCAGGAACGAGACCAGCGCTTCCGCGGCCGCCCGCTCCGCTTCGGTCTCGGCGGTATGCGACAGGTCGATCTGGTGCGCGGTCCACAGGACCAGCGCACGGAAGCCTTCGGTGAAGGCGCGAGCGTCCATCAGCATCCGCCGAACATCGGGATGGACGATCAGCGGATCGGCAGGCGCCTTGCTGCCGGGCGCCCGGCCCTGCCGCCTCTCGAGCGCGTAGGCGGCAGCGTTCTGGTAGGCGAGTTCGGCCTGGGCGAGGCCCTGGTTGCCGCACGACAGGCGGGCCGCATTCATCATGATGAACATTGCCGCGAGGCCTTCGTTCTCGGCGCCGACCAGCCAGCCGGTGGCGCCGTCGAAGTTCATCACGCAGGTGGCGCTTCCGCGGACGCCCATCTTGTGCTCGATCGCGCCGCACGAGACGGCGTTGCGGCTTCCGTCGGGGAGAATCTTCGGCACGACGAGCAGCGAGACGCCGCGGGTTCCCTCCGGCGCACCCGGCAGCCTGGCCAGCACCAGGTGGACGATATTATCCGTCAGGTCCTGCTCGCCGCCCGAGCAGAAGATCTTCTCGCCGGTGACCGAAAAGCTGCCGTCGCCGCGCGGCTCGGCGCGGGTCCGCAATAGCCCGAGGTCGGTGCCCGCGTGCGCCTCGGTCAGCGCCATCGTGCCGAGCCATTCGCCCGAGACGAGCTTCGGAAGGTATGCGGCCTTCAGCTCCTCGCTGCCGCGATCCATCAGCGCCGCGACCGCGCCATGAGTCAGGCCGGGATACATGTTGAACGCGTGGCACGCCGAATCGAGGAACTCCTCGACCACCGTCGCCAGCACGTGCGGCAGGCCCTGCCCGCCGTGCTCCTCGGGGAGCGCGAGTGTGCCCCAGCCCGACTCGACGTACTGGCGATAGGTTTCGCGGAAACCTTTCGGGGTGGCGACGCTGCCGTCGGGAAGGCGCGTGCACCCCTCGCGGTCGGCGGACTGGTTGAGCGGAGCGACGACCTCGGCGGCAAAGCGGCCCGCCTCCTCGAGTATCGGGCCGAGCAGGTCCGGGTCGATCCCGGCCCCGCCGAGGAGGTGATCGATGATGAAACGCGCGTCGTGGATCGGGGGTGTGTAGCTGGGCATGCGGGCCGACTAGCCCCGCTCAGCCGTCGAGGCGAGTCAGGTTTTCTCCGAGTAGCGCTCGATAAAAGCAGCTGCGCTTCCCGGTGTGGCACGCCGGCCCCTCGGGACGCACCTTGAGCACGAGCGCGTCCTGGTCGCAGTCGACCAGAATCGCCTCTACCCTGAGCACGTGGCCCGAGGTCTCACCCTTCTTCCACAGCCGGCCGCGGCTGCGCGAATGGAAGTGCGCCAGGCCGGTCTCGCGAGTGGCATCGAGAGCCTCGCGATCCATGAACGCGACCATCAGCACCTCGCCGCTGGCCGCGTCCTGCGCGATTGCGACCAGCAGGCCCGCGGAATCGAAGCGGGGCAGGAATTCCACACCGCTCTCGCGGGCGGCGACGTCGTCCGGGCTGTCCGAAATTGGTGCAGTTCCTTTGCGAAAATGGCCGCAAACCCGCGTGCCGATTGAGGTTTGTTGCACGATAACCACAGAGCCGAGTCAAAATCCATGCTGCGCCGCGAAGCCGCTTTGTGGCAATCCCTTTCAATGGGATGAATGGTGCAGCGGCTGTGACGGGCCGCGACCTGCCGGCAGCGCCGGATACGCGCCAAGGAAGGGGGGTCTCGGCACCAGTCCGCAAGGGCGGGCCGGGAAAATGAGGGTTCGGACCGACGCGTTATCTGGGGGGGTGACGCGGTAACCGGTCCAGCGAACTTCGTCACGCGAACGCCCGGGGCAACCCCCCGGGCGTTTTGCTTCGGGTCGCTTGTCACAGCGCTTCCTCCAGCACCCGCGCGAAGCAGGCGACGACGACACGCTCGGCGCCGGCGCGCTTGAGCGCCGCGACGCAGGCATCGGAGGTCGCACCGCTGGTCATGACGTCGTCGACCAGCACGACCTTCGCACCTCGCAGACGTTCGCGGCGGCCCGGCCGCGCGGCAATTGCGCCGGTCAGAGCCCGGGCGCGGGCCGACCGGCCGAGACCGCCGAGCGTCGGGGTCCGCTTGCGCCGGACGAGACCGTCGACGAGGAGCGTCGCCCCGCGCTGCCGGGCGATCTCGCGAGCCAGCAACGCAGACTGGTTGAACCCTCGTCGCCATAGCCGCAGCGGGTGCAGCGGTACAGGAACGACCAGCCAGTCGCGGTCGAGATCGGGCAGTCGCACGGCGATCAGCCGCGCCAGCAGCGGCGCGAGGGCTATGCGGCGGCCGTGCTTGAAGCCCAGCACGAGCTTGCGCGAGGCATCGTTGTAGAGCGTCGCGGCCGCCACCCCGTCGTGGCGCGGAGCACGGGCGAGGCACGGCGCGCAGATCGAGCCGGCGGGGACCGGGCCGTCGCCGAACGGCCGCTGGCACAGGGCGCAGGCAGGCTCGCCGGGTATGGCCAGCTCGGCCCAACACTCGGCGCAGAGCCCGTCCTGCGCTGCGATAGCCGCACCGCACGACGGGCAGCGTGGTGGGTAGACCAGGTCGACCAGCGGCGCGAAAGCTTGGGCGAGCTTCACCGGAGCGCCACCTTGCGCCCGAGCCGCGGGGGCGGCAGGAGCCGCGCATGTCCAGCGCGCCGCCGACGATCTTCTCTCCCGCCCGCCGACAGGCCGTGCGCGAGCGCATTGCGGGCCTCCAGCGGCGGCCCGACGCGGCGCGGTTCGTGATCGACGACATGCTCGAGGACGTGCTCGAGCGGCTCGCCTTCCTGCGGCACGAGCCGAAGCGGAGCCTGGTGATCGGCGACTGGACCGGCGAGCTGGTCGGAACGCTGCGCCGCGGCGGGAGCGAGGTTGCCGAAGCCCGGCCCGAAACGCTCGACGAGGAGCGGCCCTACCCGTTCGGCGGATTCGACCTGATCGCCTCGCTCGGTACGCTCGACACGGTCAACGACCTGCCGGGGGCGCTGATTCACATCCGCCGTGCGCTCGCGCCTGGCGGACGGGCGATCGCGAGCTTCGTCGGCGCGGGAAGCTTGCCGGTGCTGCGCCGGATCATGCTCGCGGCCGATGCCGACCGGCCGGCGGCACGCGTCCATCCGCTGGTCGACGTGCGCGCGGGCGCGCAACTGCTGCAGCGCGCGGGCTGGGCCGACCCGGTGGCCGACAGCCGGCCGCTCAAGGTGGCCTACCGCTCGCTGGATCGGCTCGTCGACGACCTTCGTGCGCAGGGCCTCGGCAACGCGCTCGCCTCGCGGGCTCCGGCCTTGGGCAAGGCCGGGCTGGACCGGGCCCGGCGAGCCTTCGCCGAGGCGGCGGATGCGGACGGGCGGGTGGTCGAGACTTTCGAGATCCTGACCCTGAGCGGACGGTACCCTTAGAGCGCGTGCTTCGACAGGGTCAGCACGAGCGGGGTTGGGTGATGAGTGTTCCCTATCGGACATGTCCCCTTCCCCGCTCCGAACCCGCTCGTCCTCAGCCTCTCACCCGGAACTGGAGGACCTGAGGGCCGCCTGGGCCGCCGCAAGCCGCGCGATCGGCACGCGGTACGGCGAGGCGCTGACGTAATCGAGGCCGACGCTCTCGCAGAAGGCGATCGACGCCGGATCGCCGCCGTGCTCGCCGCAGATGCCGAGCTTGATGTCGGCCCGGGTCGCCCGGCCCCGCTCCGCAGCGAGCGCAATGAGCTGGCCGACGCCCTCGACATCGAGGCTGACGAACGGGTCGCGCGGGTAGATGCCCTGGTCGACATATGCGGCAAGGAAACGACCCGCATCGTCCCTCGAAACGCCGAGAGCAGTCTGCGTCAGGTCATTGGTTCCGAACGAGAAGAACCGTGCTTCCTCGGCGATCTCTCCGGCCATCAGTGCCGCGCGCGGCAGCTCGATCATCGTTCCGACCAGGTAGTCGAGCGTGCGGCCCTGCTCCTCGAACACATGCGCCGCGGTCCGCTCGACGAGCGCCTTGAGGATCGCCAGTTCCTTCTTCGTCGCGACGAGCGGGATCATCACCTCGGGGACGACCGCCTCGCCGCTCTCGGCGGCGACTTCGCAGGCCGCCTCGAAGATCGCGCGGGCCTGCATTTCGTAGATCTCGGGAAAGGTAATCCCGAGCCGGCATCCGCGGTGACCGAGCATCGGGTTGAACTCGTGCAGCTCGTCCGCGCGGCGCCGGAGGCGGTCGACGCTGGTGCCGACGATTTCGGCCAGCTCGGCGAACTCGCCCTCGCCCTGCGGCAGGAATTCGTGCAGCGGCGGGTCGAGCAGGCGGATCGTGCACGGCAGCGGGGCCATCGTGCGGAAGATCTCGGCGAAATCGGCGCGCTGCTCGGGTAGCAGCTTGGCGAGCGCCCTGCGCCGCCCGGCCTCGTCCTCGGCGAGGATCATCTCGCGCACCGCGCTGATCCGCCCCGCATCGAAGAACATGTGCTCGGTGCGGCACAGCCCGATGCCCTCGGCACCGAACTGGCGCGCCATGCGGCAGTCGGCCGGAGTCTCGGCGTTGGTGCGGACTTTCATCCGCCGGTGCTTGTCGGCCCATTCCATCAGCGTGGCGAAGTCGCCGGCCAGCTCGGGCTCGATCGTCGCCACTTCGCCGGCCATGATCTCGCCGGTCGCACCGTCGATCGTCAGCAGGTCGCCCTCGGCGAGCTCGCGGTTGCCGACGCGCAATCTGCGGCTCGCGTGGTCGATCGACAGTGCAGATGCGCCCGAGACGCAGGGGCGGCCCATCCCGCGGGCGACGACCGCCGCGTGCGACGTCATGCCGCCACGCGCGGTGAGGATTCCCTCGGCGGCGTGCATCCCGTGGATGTCTTCCGGGCTGGTTTCGACACGCACGAGGATCACCTTGTCGCCACGCGCCCGCCAGGTCTCGGCGGTGTCGGCGTCGAGCACGATCTTGCCGCTCGCAGCGCCCGGCGAAGCCGGCAGGCCCTTGCCGAGCACGTCGCGCGGGGCATCGGGGTCGAGCGTGGGGTGAAGCAGCTGGTCGAGCGCCATCGGGTCGACGCGCAGCACGGCGGTCTTCTCGTCGATCAGCCCCTCTGCGACCATGTCGACCGCCATCTTGAGCGCGGCCTTGGCAGTGCGCTTGCCCGAGCGGGTCTGCAGCATCCACAGCTTGCCCTGCTGCACGGTGAACTCGATGTCCTGCATGTCGCGGTAGTGCCGCTCGAGCAGGTCGAACACGCGGGCGAGCTCGGCGTAGGCCTCGGGCATCGCCTCTTCCATTGACGGAGCGCCGGCGCCGGCCGCTTCGCGGGCAGCCTTCGTCAGGTACTGCGGAGTGCGAATGCCGGCGACGACGTCCTCGCCCTGCGCGTTGACCAGCCACTCGCCGTAGTAGGCCTTCTCGCCGGTCGAGGGATCGCGCGTGAAAGCGACGCCGGTGGCCGAAGTCTCGCCCATGTTGCCGAACACCATCGCCTGGACATTGACCGCCGTGCCCCAGTCGCCGGGAATGTCGTTGAGGCGGCGGTAGACCTTGGCCCGGTCGCTCTCCCACGAATCGAACACCGCGCAGACCGCGCCGTAGAGCTGCTCCCACGGGTCGTCGGGGAAGTCGCGGCCGGCTTCCTCCACGACGATCGCCTTGTAGCGGCGCGAAAGGTCCCAAAGGTCGCGCTCGCCGAGCTCGGTGTCGAGCGTGACGCCGCGATCCTCCTTGGCGATCTCCAGCGCTTCCTCGAACAGGCCGTGGTCGACGCCCATGACGACGTCGGCGTACATCTGGATGAAGCGGCGGTACGAGTCCCAGGCGAAGCGCGCGTCGCCCGAGGCCGCGGCGAGCGCCTCGACTGTCGCGTCGCTGAGGCCGAGGTTGAGCACGGTGTCCATCATGCCGGGCATAGACACGCGGGCGCCCGAGCGGACCGAGACGAGCAGCGGGAGGCTCGACGCCGACCCTTCGCCGTCCTGCCCGAAGCGGCAGCCGGTCGTCTGTTCGATATGGGCGATCCCGGCGCGGATCTCGTCCTTGAGCTCGGGCCGCAGCGTGCGCCCGCTGGCGTTGTAGGCCAGGCATTCCTCGGTTGTGATCGTGAACCCCGGGGGCACCGGCAGGCCGATCGCTGCCATCTCGGCGAGGTTGGCGCCCTTGCCGCCGGTCACCGTCTTGTCCTTCGACCGCGGATCGTCGTGAACCGCGCCGCCGCCAAAGGTGTAAACTGTCTTCATCACCACCATTCCTGACAAGCGAGGCCCGCAAGCATGCCCTGCGTCCCTCAAGAGTCCGATCCGGCCTCCCCCATTACAGGCCGTTTCTGACGGGTTACGAGCCTGCCCCGCCTTCCGGTTTATTCCCAATCAAGGCGCGCGCCGGCGGTGCGTCCAGTGCTCGAGCACCGCTTCGCCCGCCCGGCCCCCAAAAGTGACCGCAGGCGCGTCGCCATCGAGCGAAACCCTGCAGGTGCGGATCCCGAGCAGCCTGTGCGGTTCGGCCGCCGTGACCCGACGCCAGTCGAGATGCAGCATCGGGTGGAACAGCGCGAAAGCCGCGGGCGGCCGCAGGTAGATGCCGGCGTCGTCGAGCCAGACATTCATTGCATTGCGGTAGCTCGCCGCGCGCGGAAACTCGCCGATGACCACGGTTTGCCAGCCATAGCGCGTCGCCGATGCCGGAACCGGCCGGTCCCAGGCAAAGCGCGACTGCAGCCGCGTCCAGCCGACCCACGAGACGATGCGAAAGACGAGCACGGACAGGGCGGCGAAGAACAGCACGAATCCCACCACCATCAGGGCGATCATTCCGGCAGTCATTCGAGCCCCCCTCTCACGCTCGGGTCGAACCCTCGGGTCAGCCTTCGATCCTGGAGAAATCCGCCACTTCATGGACCGCAGCGCGGAAGCGCGCGAGCAGGTCGAGCCGCGCGGCGCGCTTGTTCGGGTCCTCGTCGTTCACGGTCACCTCGTCGAAGAACCGGTCGATCGGAGCCCTGAGCGAGGCGAGCGCGCGCATCGCCCGTTCGAAATCCTCGGCCTCGATCGCCGCCGCGGCTTCCGGCTCCGCCGAGTCGAGCGCCGCGATCAGCGCACTTTCGGCAGGTTCGGGCGTGTAGGAAAGCTCTTTCCG
>JBIQKN010000112.1:0-5454 GCA_044506565.1 Sphingomonadales bacterium
GCCAAGGCCGCCCACCCGCAGGCCGAGTGGTGGCTGGCGATGTTCGCCTTCATCGAGGCGAGCTTCTTCCCGATCCCGCCGCACCCGCTGCTCGGGCTGATGTGTCTCGCCGAGCCGAAGAAGGCGATCCGCTTCGCGGTCATCGCCACCCTCGCCTCGGTCGCCGGCGGCCTGCTCGGCTACGCGATCGGCTGGGGGCTCTACGACACCGTCGGCACCGAGCTGCTGGCACTGCTCGGCATGACCGAGAGCTTCCCGGTCGCCGCCTGCTACCTGCGCGAGTACGGCGCCGAGATCATCATGATCAAGGGCGCCACGCCGATCCCGTTCAAACTGCTGACGATCACCGCCGGGTTCATCGGCATGAACCTCGTCAGCTTCGTCCTCGCCAGCTTGGTCAGCCGCTCGATCAGCTTCATGATCGTCGGCGTGCTGTTCCGTCTGTTCGGCGCCCCGATCAAGCGCTTCGTCGACAAGTACCTCGGCATGGTCACCGCCGGCTTCATCGTGCTCGTCATCGGCGGCTTCCTCGCGCTGACGCTGATCGAAGGCGGCGGCGAGGAAACCCGCGACAAGTGCGAAGCCGCCGCCTTCGACCCGGCCGTCGCCTGACGCCTGCCGGGGATAAGCGCCGCCCGTTCATTTGACGGGAACCTTCGTCGTGTAGGAATCTTCGTCAACGCGCTTGGTCCAACAGGAGGATTTCGCGCCGATGACAGACGGGGATTTCGTTCGTCAGATCGAAGGCTACGGCCTCTCGACCGTGCAGATCCACTACTACATGCCGGATCATCCGAGCCTGCTGCAGGCCTTCGTCATGCAGCAGTACGACATCGCCCCCGCGTTCCCCGAGCTCGACCGCTTCCTGGCCTACTGGCGCCGCGAGATCGAAGCGGTGCTGCACTCGGTCCGCGTCGCCCACAAGCAGCTGATCGGCCCGGCCGAGTGGCGCGCGGTCGACGGGGTCATCACGATCAACTGAGCGGACTAAGCCGGGCCAGCCCCTCGGCCACGATGTATCCGCCGACAGCGATGACCAGCGCCACGAACGCGGCGTTGAGCATCCGCTTGCGCTGCGCCAGCCGCCGGCCTGCCCATTGCCCGGGCAAGGTTCCGGCAGCGCCGCCGAGCAACAGCAGCGCGACCAGTGGCCAGTCGACGTACCCTGACAGAGCATAGGAGCCGGCCGTGCTCGCACCGAGCGCGGTCACCACGACCAGCGAGGTTCCGATCGCCATGCTCAGCGGCATGGCCGTCGCCGCAACGAGTGCCGGCACGATGAGGAAGCCGCCGCCGATGCCGAAGAAGCCGGCCAGCAGTCCCACGCCGAACCCGGCCGGCACCAAGCGTGGCAACAACCGGCCGGCGCTCGAACGGGTCAGGCGCACGCCCGGATCTTCCGGAGCGGCGCCCCTCCGCAGCATCGCCACGCCGACGGCCATCATCAACAGGCCGAACAGGCCCAGCAGCAGCTCGCCTTCGACCATCTTGCCCGCCTCGGCACCGAGCAAGGCGCCGGCCACGCCGGCCGCCGCAAACACCAGTCCGCAGGGCCACTTGACGTTGTTCGCCCGCGCGTGGCCCGCCATCCCCACGGCGGCGTTGAGCGCCACGGCCACCGCCGCCGTGCCGATCGCCGCATGCGGGGAGTCCACGCCGACGCCGTAGATCAGCATCGGCACCGCGAGGATCGAGCCGCCGCCTCCGACCAGACCGAGCACCGCGCCGATCAGCAAGCCTGCAAGCAGGGCGGTGACGATCATGGCCGGATCCATCGGGGTGGTCCCGGCTCAGGCCGCCTGCCGGTTCCACGGCATGGCGGCAAGCAGCCTGGCCATGCCGCACCAGCCGGTGGCGCCGGCGACGATCAACCCGGCGCCGACAAAGGCGGCGAGTCCGAAGAACAGCGGCGATGCCCCGAAGCCGAGCGCGACGCCCGCGAGCACCAGCGAGCCGGCGGCGATCTGCACTTGGCGCATAAGCTCGAGCGGCTGGCCGTTGTCTTCCTCGACCGGCAGCCCGGCCGCTTTCCAGGCGTCGATACCGCCCTCGAGGATATAGGCCTTGCCGGTGCAGCAATCGGCGAGCCGCGCCGCGTTGCCCGCGGTGCGCATGCCCGAGCGGCACAGGAACACCACAGGGGCGTCGTCCTCGAGCGGACCGAGTTCGTCGATTGGACGGTTGACCGCACCGGGGACACGCGACCGCGCGAATTCGTCACGGCCGCGAATGTCGATCAGCCGCGCGCCGGCCTCGGCGAGCCGCTTGGCCTCGGTGGGAGTGAGTCGGGGGAGAGTCATCGCAGTCATTCCTTGCAGTAGAGATCGTAGAGCGTGGCCAGCAGCCGCTCGCACCGCGGATCGGCGATCCGGTACCAGAGCGACTGGCTCTCGCGCCGGAAGGTGACGAGACCCTCCTCGCGCATCCTGGCCAGGTGCTGCGAGAGCGCCGACTGGCTCAGCCCGACGTCCTCGGCGAGCGCGTTCACGGTCATCTCGCCATGCTCGGCGAGCTTGCACATGACCATCAGCCGGCGCCGGTTGCCGAGCGCCTTGAGCAGCGCGGCGACGCCGGCGGCGTGCGCTTCGAACGTGGGCAAATCCATCGTCATCTCGGGCCTCATTTTCATTAGCTCTTGCTAAATAAGTGATTACTCATATCTGTCAAGCGCAACGCAAGAGCTGGAGAGTTCCGATGACCGTTCGACCCGACATCCGTGCCTTCTTCGACGAGCCGACCAACACGGTCAGCTACCTCGTCAGCGACCCGGTCACGCGCCGTGCCGCGGTGATCGACCCGGTGCTCGACTTCGACCTCGCCTCGGGCGAAGCCGACGTGCGCTCGGCCGAAGCGATCCTCGCCGCCGCGCGCGACGAGGGGCTGACGATCGAGTGGGTGCTCGAAACCCACGCCCATGCCGACCACCTTTCGGCTGCGCCGTTCATCAAGTCCGAGACCGGCGCGCGCATCGGCATCGGCGAGCACATCCGCGAGGTGCAGGAGATCTTCCGACCGGTGTTCGCGGCCGACGACCTCAGGCCAGACGGTTCGGACTTCGATCACCTGTTCGCCGACGGCGAACGCTTCGTCATCGGCGAGCTCGAGGTCGAGGCGCTCCACGTGCCCGGCCATACTCCGGCCGACATCGCCTACCGCATCGCCGACGCGGTGTTCGTCGGCGACACGCTATTCATGCCCGACTACGGAACGGCGAGGGCCGACTTCCCCGGCGGCGATGCGCACAAACTCTATCGCTCGATCAGGCGCCTGCTCGCGCTGCCCGACGAGACCCGCCTGTTCATGTGCCACGACTACAAGGCGCCGGGACGCGACGACTACCGCTGGGAAAGCACCGTCGGCGAGCAGCGCCGCGCCAGCGTCCATGTCCATGACGCGGTTACCGAAGAGGACTTCGTCGCGATGCGCGAAGCTCGCGATGCGGGCCTCGCCGTCCCGCGGCTGCTGTTGCCGTCTATCCAGGTCAACATCCGCGCGGGCCGGTTTCCGCCGGCCGAGGCCAACGGCGTCAGCTACCTGAAGATCCCGGTAAAGCCCGTCCGCCGCGGCCTCGCGGTCTGACCGGCAACCGCGCTTCTCCCGGGCGCCGGCGAATCCCTCGCCGGCACCTTTGGAAGCGACGGCCAGTATCGTCGGCGGCGCGGGCATTCACCCTGCCGGCATGACCTCGACGAGCAGCGGTTCGCCCGCGAGGTAGGCGTTCGCCGCCGCCTGCAGGTCCGCCGCGGTCAGCGCCTCGAGCAGCTCGCCGCGCCGGCGCAGCCGCTCAAGCCGGTCGGGCCGGCTCTGCGCTAAGGCCACTGCGCCGACCCAGCTCCCGTTCTGCCGCAGCTGTTCGCGGTAGCGCTCGAGGATCGGCCGCCGCGCGCGCAGCAGCAGGTCGTCGCTGACCGGCGCAGCGCGCATTTGGCCGGCGATCTCGCGGATGGTTGCGACCACGAGTTCGGCCCTGTCCGGCGCCGCCTGCGCGGCCACGGTCAGATACCCGAAACCGTCGGGCGCCGGCGGGGCGCTCGAGAAGCTCTCGGGCGTGTAGGCCGCCGCCAGTTCCTCGCGCAGCGTCTCGAGCAGGCGGATCTGCATTACCGCGGCCAGCAGCTCGCGGGTTACCGCCGAGCGCTGGTCGCTGCCGTCGGTCGTCGGCCAGTTGACCGCCACGTAGCCCTGGTCGGCCGCGCCCTCGTGACGCAGCGTGCGGGTCGCTCGGTCCGGCGTAAAGGCGAACGGGGTGCCGCCGAACCCGGCGGTCCGCACTGGTCGCTCCGGCAGCGCACCGAGCGTGCGCGCGAAAGCGGCGATCGCCGCGTCCTCGTCGAAGTCGCCGACCAGTCCGAGCTCGACCGGCCCGCCGGCAAGCTGCGGCTCGATCGCCGCCTCGAGCTCCTGCAGCGTGCGCGCCTCGAGCGACGCCGGGTCGGCGAAGCCGAGCCGCCCGTCGTCCCCGCCCAGCGCGTAGCGCAGCGCCGCGCCGAGCACGCCGCTCGGATTGGCCCACGCGTTCTTCCCCAGCACCGGGGCGACTCCGAGCCACTGCGCCTGCGTCGACGGCCGATAGGCCGTACCGACGAGCCGCGCGGCCAGCAGCTTGAGCTGCAGTTCGAGGTCGGCCGGCGTGGTCGCGCCCCCGGCGACCAGCGCCTCGTCGCTGGCACCGAGTGCGAGCGACACCCGCCGCCCGGCCAGCAGCCGGCGCAGCGCGTCGGGGTCGTGCGCGTCGAGCCCGTCGTCGGGCAGCGCCACCTGCAACAGGACCGGCAGGCCGGGCTTGTCGCGCGGGAAGCCGCGCAGGCCGTCGCCGACCAGCATCTGGAAAGTGATCGAGCCCGGCTGGAAATCGGTCCGCTTGAGGTTCAGCCGGGTGCCGTTGGCGAAGGCGACCGTGCGCACGCCGAGATCCTCGATCCGCGTGTCCGAGACGATCGTCCCCGCAGGTCCGAAGTCGTCGTAGGCGAAAGCCTGGTCCGCCGCTTCGGCCGGCGGCGCGACCGCCACTTGCGCGCTTTCGGCGAGCGCCGCCGCGATCGCCGGCTCACCGCCCTCGATCGCCGTCTTGGTCGAGAGGTGGACCAGCGACGGCCGGCCCGGCCACCGGGCGCGCAGCGCTTCGGCGACGCTCGCCGGGGTGATCCGGTCCGCCAGCTGGCGATAGAGGTCGAGGCTCGCTTCGGGCGACATCAACACCGTCTGGGTCAGCGAGGCGTTGCCGATCGCGTCGGCGAGGCTCGAGCTCTGCCGGCCGGGCGCCTGCACCACGGCGTTGGTCAGCGCGGTTTCGAGGTTGGCCTTGGCCTCGGCAATCTCGGCGGCGGTGAACCCGTGCTCGTAGGCGCGGCGCAGCTCCTGCTCGGCGAGTGCCAGCGCTCCGCGCCACTGCCCGTCCTTGGCGACGACCAGGAGGCCGGCGCTTTCGGCGCTGCGGAACAGGTCCTGGAAGCC
>JBIQKN010000112.1:5554-7019 GCA_044506565.1 Sphingomonadales bacterium
GGGATCAGCTCGCCCTCGGGAATGTTGGTCGACCCGTTGAACGCCATGTGCTCGACGAAGTGCGCCGCGCCGAGTTCCTCGTCGCGCTCCTCGCGCGCGCCGACGTCGACGAACAGGCGGACCGCGGCACCTTCCTGCGGCATCTCGTGGTGCCGCAGCGCGTAGCGCATGCCGTTGTCGAGCCGCCCGAAGCGCACCGCCGGGTCGGCCGGCAGGTCGCTGCTGGCGATCCCCCATTCGGGCACGCCGGCTGCCGCGGCCGACGCCGCTTCGACGGCCGGAGCCGCCTGCTGCGCAACCACCGGCGCGCAGAGCGCCGTCGCCGCCAGCGCTGCCGCAAGCCCGCGCCACACATTGCCCATCGACGGATTCCCCAGCGAAAAGCTCATCGAGTCCCCCCTTCTTTCGGCAGCGTCCCTAGACGCTTATGGCCCGCTTCCCAACGTCTTCCGGCGATGCGGCAATTTGGTGTCCGGTCAGCCCGCGTCGATCGGCCACGCCGTCGAGAACTTGCGCCGCCGCTTGACGAGGCGCGTCTCGTAGCGCCGGACCACCGGATCGTCGGCCAGCACCTCGTCGGCGAAGGCGTTGAAGCCGTCCATGTCGCGCACCGCGATGACCAGCGCGAGATCCACCTGGCCGGCGACCTCCATTACCATTTGCACCTCGGGCCGGACGCTCAGGCGCTGCACCAGCCCGTCGACCTCTGCGAGACCGTGCTTGGCGAGCTGGATGTCGACGAGCGCGGTCAGGTAGGGACCGATCGCCCTCTCGCTGACGACGGCGGATTCCGCCACGATCGTCCCCTCCTCGCGCATCCGCCTGACCCGCCGGGCGATGGCCGACGGAGACAGCGGGACGTCGAGCGCAAGCTGGTCCGCCGTGCGCAGGGCGTCCTGCTGCAGCAGCGCGAGGATGGTCCGGTCGTGCCGATCGAGAGAGCGTGGTTCGTGCATGATCTCCCATTCCGGTGCCGATTTCTGGCAAGATGCGTCCGCACTTCGCCCGCCATACGCAGGAATAGCGGATATACCTCCGCCGACCACCCACGGAGTAACCGCATGTCCCGTTTCGCCTGTCTCGGACCGATCGCCCTTGCGGTCGCCTCGCCGCTGCCGGTTGCCGCGCAGGCGCCCGAGCCGGCCGTAGTTGCGCAGGTCGATGCCCGCGAAGTGATTGATGCCGCGCGAGCGCTGGTCGCCGAGCGCTACGTCCTGCCGGAAACCGCCGATCGTCTCGACTCCGCGCTCGCCGAAGCCGCGCGCCGGGGCGAGTTCGACGGCCTGTCGGGCCCGGCGCTCGCCGAACGGATCGGTGCCGTGATGCACAGCGTCACGGCCGACGGTCACCTCTACATCAACTACAACCCAGGCCAGGCGGCCGCGATTGCCGCGGCCGGCCCGCCTGAGGACGAAGGTTCGGAACTCCCGGCCGACTACGTCCGCCAGATCGTGCGCGACAACGG
>JBIQKN010000022.1:0-6448 GCA_044506565.1 Sphingomonadales bacterium
GGGTGGACTTGCACCTGGACGAACTTCGGCACCGAGGTGACCACCGGGCCCTGGGACGGCGCCGAGTAGTGGCCGGGCGGCAGCGCCTGCAGTGGCATGCCGGCGGCGGCGAGCGCGTAGGGGGAGATGCGGTGGCGGGTGCAGAGGCCGTCGGCGCCGTCCTTGATCAGCGGGGTCTCGAACTCGAGGCCCTGGGTCGCCTCGTGCGAGCGGCGCACGGTGGCGACCACCAGCTGGCCCTCGCCGAGATCGACCACCAGCTCGGTGCCGACCGGCACGTCGAGCAGGCCCTCGATCATCGCCCCGGTGCGCGAGATGTTGCGCAGCACGGCATCGTAGCGATGGTCCTCGTGGATGATGCCGACGCGGCGGAACAGCGAGCGGCGTTCGGCGCGGTGCTTGGCCGGGCCGGACGGGGTGTAGGTCAGGTCGCCCGAGTTGAGCTTCTCGAGCACTTCGTCCTGCGACACCGCGCGCGAGTAGATGAAGCCCTGGACGTTGGTCGCGGCGAGCTGCCGGATCAGCCCCAGCTCGTCCATCGCCTCGACGCCCTCGGCGGTGGTTTCCATCTTGAGCGCGTCGGCGAGGCTGACGATCGCGGTGATGATTGCCGCGCTGGTGTTGTCCTTCTCGGTGCAGCCGCGGACGAAGCTCTGGTCGATCTTGATCTTGTCGAACGGCGCCTTGCGCAGGTAGCCGAGCGAGGAATAGCCGGTGCCGAAGTCGTCGAGCGAGAGGTTCACACCGATCTTCTTCAGGCGCTTGAACATCTGGTCGACTTCCTCGGCGTCGGCCATGAACACGCTTTCGGTGATCTCGAGCTCGAGCTGGCGCGGGTTGAGCCCAGAGGAGGCGAGCGCGTTGGCGACCACCGTCGGCAGGTTGTCGAGCGCGAACTGGTGCGCCGAGACGTTGACCGCGACGCGCAGGTCGCCCGGCCACTGCGCCGCGTCGTGGCAGGCCTGGCGGATCGCCCATTCGCCGAGCAGGTTGATGAGGTTGGATTCCTCGGCGATCGGGATGAACACGCCCGGGCTGATCGGGCCGCGCTCGGGGTGGTTCCAGCGCATCAGCGCCTCGAACCCGGTGACCACGTTGTCGGTCGTGCGCACGACCGGCTGGTAGTGCATCCTGAGCTCGCCGCGGGCGAGCGCGTCGCGCAGGTCTTCCTCGATCTCGCGCCGCTCGTGCGCCGAATCCTTGAGGTCGTTCGAGTAGAACCGGTACTGCCCGCGCCCGCCGCCCTTGGCCGCGTAAAGCGCGAGGTCGGCGCTCTTGATCAGCTCCTCGACCTCGAGCCCGTCGTAGGGCGCGATGGCGATGCCGAGCGAGGCGCCGATGATCGCCCGCTTGCCCTCGATCGAATAGGGCTGCGAGACCATCTGGATGATCCGCTGGGCGAGCTCGCCGAGCTGGCCGCGGTCGTCGACGTCGGGGATGATGATCTGGAACTCGTCGCCGCCGATGCGGCCGATCTCGCCGCTTTCGGTGACGATCCGCTGGAGCCGCTGCGAGACCTGCGTGAGCAGGTCGTCGCCGGCCGGGTGGCCGAGCGTGTCGTTGACCTGCTTGAAGCGATCGAGGTCGAGCAGCAGCAGCGCGCAGGTGCGCTTGGCGGCCTTGAACGCGGCCAGCATCGTGGTCAGCCGCTTGAGCATGCGGTGGCGGTTGGCGAGACCGGTCAGCGAATCGAACTCGGCGAGGCGCGAGGCGTCGCGCTGCTTGGCGAAGACCGAGGTCACGTCCCTCGCCCCGCCGTAGAAGCCGAGGAAGCGGCTGTTCTCGTCGAACTGCGGGATCCCGGTCAGCGACCAGAACATCTCTCCCGCGGGCGTGCTCACGCGGACCGAGTGGTCGACGAAGCGGTTGCGCGAGCCGAGCATGAACGACACCGGGCGGCCGCCGTGGTCGTCGTCTTCCTGCACCGTCTCGACCAGCTTGCCGAGATACTCGCCGACGACCTGCACCTCGTCGCCGAACTTGCTTGCCGCCGAGGCCGAGAGGTAGAGCAGCCGGCCGTCGGGGTCGGTCGCCCAGAGCCAGCCGATCTCGGCCTGCTCGAACGCGTCGAGCATGGCTAGGCGGTCGGCGGACTCGATGGCGGACTGGCCGGCCTCGGCGCCTCGCGGCGACGCGCGCAGGGCAACGGCGCTGCGGCCTCCGCCCAGGTTTTTCAGCATCCCCCCTAGTGCCATCCTCGGTACCTCGCCGCCGAAATCCCCTCGCGGGGGCCGCCGAATTCATGCGGCCAGTAAAGGAACAGCTTTACCGAACCGCTAAGACGCTTGCGATTTTGCGCTCATCCCGCCTCGCGCAGCAGGCGACGGACCGCCGGGTTGGGCGCCGGCGCGCGGAGCGCGGCGATCCCGCCGCGCGCATCGGACTGCAGCGGCGGGCTGAATTCGAGGCCCATGCGGTCCTCCTCGCACCAGCGGGTGGTGCCGGTGACCGACTGCGCGTTCGACAGGTGGACGGTGAAGACCGTGCCGGGAGCGACGTTCCACAGCCCCTCGACCAGCGCGCCGTTGCTCGAGATGTTGCGGATCGTGCAGTTGAAGCGCTGCCCGTCCTGCTCGAGCACGACCTTGCGCAGCATCGTCTGGCGCGCCGAGCGCGAGGCGCGCGGACCGCGGGCGACGGCTTCCGGCCCCCCGGCGAGACGCTCGGCCACCGCCTCGGCGCTGAGCGCCCGCTCGTAGATGTAGCCCTGCACATGGCTGCAGCCGTGCAGGCGGACGAGGTCGAGCTCGTCGAGCGTCTCGACGCCTTCCGCGGTGGTGTCCATGCCGAGCGCCTGCGCGAGGCTGGTGATCGCGGCGATGATCGCGCCGTTGCGACTGCCAGCCTGGGTCGCGCCGCGGACGAAGCTCTGGTCGATCTTGATCTTGTCGAACGGCGCCTTCTTCAGATAGCCGAGCGACGAATAGCCGGTGCCGAAGTCGTCGAGCGCGAGGCGCACGCCGACACGCTTCAGGGACGCGAACATCGCGTCGGTGTCGGCATCGTCGTTGAGGAACACGCTCTCGGTGATCTCGAGCTCGAGCCGCGAGGGGTGGATTCCCGCCTCGGCGATCGCGCTGGTGACGATCGCCGGGAGTTGCGGGTTGGCGAACTGCAGCGGCGAGACGTTGACCGCGACACGCACGTCCTCGGGCCAGTTGGCGAGGTCGCGACAGGCGGTGCGCAGGGCCCACTCGCCGATCTGCGCGATCAGGCCGGTGTCCTCGGCGGTCTCGACGAACTTGCCGGGCGGAATCCAGCCCTTCTTCGGATGCTGCCAGCGCAGCAGCGCCTCGAACCCGACGATCTTCTCGGTCGCCGTCGAGACGACCGGTTGGTAGTAGAGTTGCAGCTGGCCCTGCTGGATCGCGTCGCGCAGGTCGCGCTCGATCCGCGCGCGTTCCTCGGCCTCCGCGTGGAGATCGTCGGCGTAGAAGTGGAACCGGCCGCGGCCCTGGTCCTTAGCCGCGTAGAGCGCGAGGTCGACGTTGCGGATCAGCTCCTCGCTGGTGACGCCGTCGTCGGGCGAGAGCGCGATGCCGATCGAGACGCCGATGACCACCCGCTGGGCGTCGATCAGGTAGGGTTGCGACAGCGTGTGGATGATCTCGGTCGCCAGTTCGCCGAGCCGGGCCCGCTCGATGCCCCCGGGGACGATGACCTGGAACTCGTCGCCGCCGAGCCGCCCGACTTGGCCGCTCTGGCCGACGGCGCGCTCGAGCCGCTGGGCGACCTGCTTGAGCAGCGCGTCGCCCGCCGGATGGCCCATCGTGTCGTTGACGTGCTTGAACCGGTCGAGGTCGAGCAGCAGCACCGCGCAGGTGCGGTTCTTCTCCTGCGGGGACGCGAGAATCTTGTCGAGCGCCTGCGACATGTGGAAGCGGTTGGCGAGCCCGGTCAGCGAATCGTAGTGCGCCAGGCGCGAGGCCTGCTCCTGGCTGCGCCGTTTCTCGGTGAGGTCGGTGCCCGATCCGCGGAAACCGACGAAGTTGTCGTAGTCGTCGTAGATCGGCCGGCCGCTGACCGACCACCAGCGTTCCTCGGTGCGGATCGCCGCCCGTACCGGCAATTCCTGGAAGGCCGAGCGCGCCGAGAGGTGGAACATCAGCGTGCGCTCGCCTTCCTGCCCGGTGTCGGCGAGGTCGAACAGCTCGACGAGCGGCTGGCCGATCAGCGATTCCGGCGTTCGGCCGAGCGCATGCGCGACCGGGGCGGAGACGTAGGTCAGCAGCGAGCGCCGGTCGGTCTCCCAGAACCAGCCCTGGCGGGTCTCCTCGTAGTCGGCGAGAATGTCGCGTGCCCGGGTCTGCACCCGGTCGAGCGCCCGGCGGGCCTCCTCTTCCGCGCGCTGCTCGCGCACCTCGTCGCGGCTGACGATGATCGACACGACCAGCGCCACGATCAGGGCGAGGATCCCGGTCAGCGACGGCGCGAGCAGCACTGCCGCGGACCACAGCGCGAGGTGCCCGGCGAAGATCAGGCCCGGCTGCCGGCGCAGGTAGGTCGAGGCGATGCAGCCCACCGCCAGCAGCGTGGCGACGGTTATGTCACCGGGAAGCCCGTAACCCGCGGTCCACTGGATCATGCCGAGGCCGAACAGGAACAGCGGTGCGACGACGGCGCCGAGCGCAGCGGCGATTCGCGCGACGATGCTCCGGCGCCTCACCCGGGCGAAGACCAGCGGAGCTCCGGCGGCGCCGGCCACGGACAGCGCGAGCGTCGGCCACACCGGCGCCGGGGGAATCTGGCGCATCGCCAACACGCTGCCGAGGATCGCCGCCACGATGCACAGGACCAGGTAAGGCCAGCTGCGCGGGAACCACTGGCGGCTGTCGTCCCGGTCCGGTGGCAAGGCCAGCGATCGGTCCGGTCTCGGCCGCCTGCGCGAATCCTGCCGACGATCTTCGGTCGGCCCGGTCCCGACCGGGCGTTGGTCGGCCTCGGGCGCGGGTACGCGCGCACGCGTTCGCGCCCTGGCAGACGTGCGGGCTTTCCGGGCTCCGGCCATGGCCCGGAAATGCGCCTACCGGCTTTGAGAAATCGTTAAACGCCAGCAGCTTTCGACAGGCACGAGCGCCCTTGCGGTGCGGTTTTGCAGGGTTACAACTCAGGTCGGGGAAACGGCGGGAGAGGACCGCGTGAGGCACTTCGCGATCATCGGTTCGGGGCCTGCCGGCTATTACACCGCCGAAGCGGCGCAGAAGACGTTCGGCGACGAGGTCCGGGTGGACGTGTTCGATCGGTTGCCGGTCCCCTACGGGCTGATCCGCACCGGCGTCGCGCCCGACCACCAGTCGATCAAGGCGGTGTCGAAGCGTTACGAGAAGGTGGCGCTGTCGGACAACGTGCGCTTCGTCGGCAACGTCACGATCGGCGAGGACGTCAGCATCGCGGAGTTGCAGAACCTCTACGACGCGGTGATTCTCGCCACCGGGGCGCCGCACGACCGGCCGCTCGGGATCCCGGGCGAGGCAGTCGGCAACGTGTTCGGCAGCGCGGCCTTCGTCGGCTGGTACAACGGGCATCCCGAGTTCGCCGGGCTCGCGCCCGACCTCACAGGGAAGACCGCGGTGGTCATCGGCATGGGCAACGTCGCGCTCGACGTCGCCCGGATCCTCGCCAAGACGCAAGCCGAATTCGCCGGCAGCGACATCGTCGCCCACGCCCGCGAGGCGCTGGCTGCATCGCGGATCGAGCGGATCGTGATCCTCGGCCGCCGCGGGCCGCACCAGATCATGATGACGCCCAAGGAACTGGGCGAGCTGGGCGAGCTCGAGCGGGCGGCACCGCACGTCGACCCGGCCGACCTGCCGCCGCCGGAGGAGGACGCGATCCTCGAGCCGGGGCTGCGCAAGTCGGTCAGCCTGTTGCGCGCGTTTGCGGCGACTCCCGAGTACATCCGCGCAGAGAAGCCGATTGCGATAGAATTCGTCTTCATGTCCTCTCCCAAATCCCTGATTGGCGAAGACAAGGTCGAGGCGGTCGAGATCGAGAAGACCCGCCTCGTGCATGGCCGCGCAGAAGGCACCGGCGAGACCGCGACGATTCCCGCCGACCTGGTGGTGGCGTGCATCGGCTACCGCAGTTCGCCGATCCCAGGCGTGCCGTTCGACGAACGCGCGGGGCGCTTCGCCAACGATGACGGGCGCATCCTGCCCGGGCTCTATTGCGTCGGCTGGGCCCGCCGGGGCCCGTCGGGAACGATCGGCACCAATCGGCCCGACGGCTACTCGGTGGTCGAAAAGATCCAGCAGGACCTCGCCGACGGGTCGCTCGGCCCGGCCCGCAAGGCCGGGCGGGCCGGGTTCGACGCGCTCGCCGAACAGCGCGGGCTCGACATCGTCACCTTCCGCGACTGGAAGAAGATCGAGGAAGCCGAGGAGCAGGCCGCGCGCGAGGGCGCGCCGCGGGAGAAGTTCGTCGATATCGAGGCGATGATCCGGGCGCG
>JBIQKN010000022.1:6548-8582 GCA_044506565.1 Sphingomonadales bacterium
ACCCGCATCGGCATCAGCACGTACAGCGCCGGCGACTTCTCGTCCTGGCGGATCAGCGTCGGCGCGCCGGGGTCGGCGAGGTGCATTTCGACCGTGTCGCCTTCGATCTGGCCGAGGATGTCCTTGAGGTAATTGGCGTTGAAGCCGATCTCGAACGCGTCGGCGCTGTAGTCGGCGGGGACTTCCTCGGCCGCGGTGCCGTTGTCGGGGCTGGTGACCGACAGGGTGACCTTGTCCTGCTCGAGCCCCATCTTGACCGCGCGGGTCTTCTCGGTGGCGATCGTCGCCACGCGGTCGACACCCTCGTAGAACGTCTTTGGATCGAGCTTGAGGAGCTTGTCGTTACCCGTTGGAATAACGCGCGAATAATCGGGGAATGTGCCGTCGATCAGCTTGCTGGTCAGGACCACCCCGCCCTCGCCGCCGAGCGTGAAGCGGATCTTGCTCGGGCTGAGGTCGATCTCGACGTTGGCGTCGAGCGCTTCCTCGAGCAGCTTCCTGAGCTCGCCGACGGCCTTCCGCGGAACGATCACGTCGGGCATCCCCTCGGCGCCCTCGGGACGCGGGATGGTGAAGCGCGCGAGCCGGTGGCCGTCGGTCGCAGCGGCCTTGAGCACCGGCTGGTCGTCATCGGAAACGTGCAGGAAGATGCCGTTCAGGTAGTAGCGGGTTTCCTCGGTCGAGATCGCGAAACGCGTGCGGTCGATCAGCTCGGCGAGCGTACGCGCCGGTAGCTCGAAGCTCGTCGGCAGGTCGCCTTCGACGATCACCGGGAAGTCGTCGCGCGGCAGGGTCGGCAGCGAGAAGCGGCTGCGGCCCGCCTTGACCGTCATCCGGTTGTCGGCGGTCTCGAGGCTGACCTGGCTGCCGTCGGGCAGCTTGCGGGCGATGTCGAACAGCAGGTGTGCCGAGACGGTGATTGCGCCGGCGCTCTCGACAGAGACCGCGTCGAGGCTCTCGACCACCTGCAGGTCGAGGTCGGTCGCCATGATCTTGACCGTCCCGTCGGTATGCGCCTCGATCAGCACGTTCGACAGGATCGGGATCGTGTTGCGACGCTCGACCACCGACTGGACGTGGGACAGGCAACGCAGCAGCTTCGCGCGTTCGATGGTGGCTTTCATCAGAGCTCAGACCCCCTAGCGCGCTCTTCCCGTTGACAGGGATGGGCCGGAATCGCCCGCAAGCGCCGGAATACGTCGAATATCCTTAGCGGGGCCTCGGCGAGCGGCAAGGAGGAATGGCTGCGCGCTGGGGATAAAACGCCGCTAGGCGAACATCGCCATGCCGCCGTTGACGTGGAGCGTGTGGCCGGTGACGTAGCTCGCCTCCTTCGAGGCGAGGTAGGCGACCGCTGCGCCGATGTCCTCGCCTTCGCCCATCCGGCCCATCGGGATGCGCGTATTGAGCGCTTCCTTCTGCGCCTCGGGCAGCACGTCGGTCATCGCCGTACGGATGAAACCGGGCGCAACGCAGTTGGCGGTAATGCTGCGGCTGGCTACTTCCTGGGCGAGACTCTTTGTCATGCCGACGAGCCCGGCCTTGGCCGCGGCGTAGTTCATCTGCCCGGGATTACCGGTCGCGCCGACCACGCTGGTGATGGTCACGATGCGCCCGAAACGGGCCTTCATCATCGGCCGAACGGCGGCGCGCATGAGCCGGAAGGCTGCTTCGAGGTTGATCCTGATGACCTGCTCCCACTCCTCGTCCTTCATTCGCATGGCGAGGTTGTCGCGGGTAATGCCGGCGTTGTTCACGAGGATGTCGAGCTGGCCGAACGTGTCGAGCGCGGCCGGCACCAGCTCCTCGACCTGAGTCGCGTTCGACAGGTCGCACGTGATCTCGACATGGTCCCCGGAGTCGCTTTGGCCGAACTCGTCGTTGAGCTCGTCACGGAACGCGCGCAGCTTGGCGCTGTTCGAGCCCGATAGCGCCAGCCGCGCGCCCTGCCGCGCGAGGCAGCGCGCAATCGATGACCCGATCCCGCCGCTGGCGCCGGTCACGAGGGCGGTCATTCCGGTCAGATCGAACATC
>JBIQKN010000022.1:8682-35519 GCA_044506565.1 Sphingomonadales bacterium
GCCATCGTAATCGCGTTCAGAACGGTGACATCCGCTACCGTGCGCCCGATCATCGGTCCGACGACCTTGCCGCCGAGCTCGACGAAGCGGTCGATCCCCGCCCCCTTCATCGCAATCACGCTTTCGCGCCAGCGGACGCGGCCCGTGACCTGCTCGACCAGCAGCCGGCGCTCTTCCTCGGGATCGGTCACCGGGGCGGCGGTGACGTTGGCATAGAGCGGCAAGCGGAACGGCCCCGGCGGAGTCTTGCCGAGCGCCTCGGCCATCGCCTCGGCCGCGGGTTGCATCAGCGAGCAGTGGAACGGGGCCGAGACGGGGAGGATCACGCCACGCTTGATGCCGTGCTCCTTGGCCAGGGCCACAGCGCGCTCGATGGCGCCCTTGTGGCCCGAGAGCACGACCTGGCCGGGATCGTTGTCGTTGGCGACTTCGCAGACCTCGCCCTCGGCCGCGGCCGCCGCCAGCGCGGTCGCCTTGTCGAGGTCCGCCCCGAGCAGCGCGCACATCGCGCCGACGCCGACCGGAACCGCCGCCTGCATCGCCTGCCCGCGGAGCCTCAGCAGCCGCGCCGTATCGGCCAGCGAGAACGCGCCGACCGCGCACAACGCGGTATACTCGCCGAGCGAATGCCCGGCGACACACTCGCCCCTGGCCGCGATCGACAGGCCGGCTTCCTTTTCGAACACGCGCAGCACGGCAATCGCGTTGGCCATGATCGCCGGCTGGGCGTTGGCGGTCAGCACGAGCTCCTCCTCGGGACCCTCGCGCATGATCCGCGACAGGTTCTGCCCGAGCGCCTCGTCGACTTCCTCGAACACTTCCCGCGCCACGGCGCTGGCTTCGGCGAGCTCGGCGCCCATGCCGACCTTGTGGCTGCCCTGCCCCGGGAACACGAATGCGGTCATCGCTCTCTCCTTCTGGGCGGCGCGCGTTATGGATGCGCGGGCGTTCGGGCAAGACCGAAGGGCACGATCCTGTTGGCAGCGTCGTGCCCGATGTCGGCCCGGCCGAGGAACGGGATGCCCGAGCGCGCGCACCAGTCCCGCGCGATATCGTCCGCGGTTGCTCCGAACGGCCGGTCGTTCTCCGGCACCGCGCTGACACGCCCGAGCCGCAGGCCGGCGATCCCTCGCAGGTGCTGGGTGACGTGGAAGAACAGCCGGTCGACCGCGTAGAGGTGCTCGGCCACTTCCTCGACCATCACCACGTGCTCCGATAGGTCGGGCATCAGGTCGGTGCCGCAAAGCATCGCCAGCGTCATCAGGTTGAAGGCGGCCACCGGGCGGCCGTCGAGCGACGGTTCGAGGCCGGCGGCATCGCCCGAAAGCCAGCCGAGCGCGCGGCGCACCGCTGCCTCGCCGTCCTCGCGGCGGATGTCGACCGGCATCGGCCCATGTACCGGACGGCCAATCCCGGCGCGGTAGAGGCCGGCCAGCAGGTAGCCGCAGTCGGAATAGCCGAGGAAGGTCTTGCCGCGTGCCGCTTCGCCGAGACCGGCCAGCGCCGCCTCGGCGATGCGGTTGGCGCCGTAGCCGCCCTTGGCGAACCAGACCGCGTCGATAGCCGGGTCGTTGGCACATTCGAGCAACGCGCCAAGGCGCACGGCGTCGGGGCCGGCGAAGTGGCCGTCCTCGGCGAAGCACTGCTCATGAAAGTGGAGTTCCAACTCGGGGAACTCGCCGGCGATCGCCATGACGCGCTCGGCCGTGTCGCGAGTGATCGGCGTGCCGGGGGCGCAGATGGCGATGCGTGGCATCGCACGCGATTACCCTCCCCGGCATCGTTCGTCATCCCCGCGCAGCGGGGTCAACAGGAAACCCTTCTGTCATCCCGGCTCCGCCCGATGACGAGGTTGTGTTGTGGCGGGCGCGCGCATAGGCCAGCCGGGATGACCGCCTCCGCCGACGCCGCCGCCGACCTCCTCGCCCACCCGTGGTTCTTTTGCGGCATCGGCGGCTCGGGGATGCTGCCGTTGGCAACGATCCTGCGCGGCATGGGCGCCGAGGTAGCCGGGTCGGACCGCAGTTACGACCAGGGCCGCACGCCGGAGAAGTTCGCCTGGCTCGCGGCGCAGGGCTTCACGCTGTTCCCGCAGGACGGCAGCGGGGTGACCTCGCCCGAACAGACGCTGGTGGCCTCGGCGGCGATCGAGGACATCGTGCCTGAGGTGGTCCGCGCGCGCGAGCTCGGCTGCCCGCGCATGACCCGTGCCGAGCTGCTCGCCGCGCTGTTCAATGCCGCGCCGCAGGGCATCGCCGTCGGCGGCACCAGCGGCAAGTCGACCGTCACCGGGATGCTCGGGTGGATCATGCACCAGGCGGGTCGCGACCCGACGATCATGAACGGCGCGGTGATGAAGAACTTCGTCTCTCCGCAAGTGCCGTTCGCCAGTGCCCGCGTCGGCCAGGGACCGGTTTTCGTCTCCGAAGTCGACGAGAGCGACGGCTCGATCGCGCTCTACCGGCCGGCCGTGGCGGTGCTGCTCAACGTCAGCCTCGACCATAAGGAGATGGACGAGCTGCGGCGGCTGTTCGGTGACTTCCTCGCTGCGGCACCGCTTGCGGCGGTCAATCTCGACGATCCGGAGAGCGCCGCGCTGGCGGGGCGCGCGCACGAGGTGATCGGCTTCGGCGTCGAGGCCGCCGAGGCCCGCCTGTCGGTCGCCGAATGGTCGGGCAGCGCGCTCGGCGTGGTCGCCACCGTGGTCGACCGCGCTGACGGCTCCGCGCACCCACTCGTGCTCAAGATGCCCGGGCGACACAACCTCGCCAACGCGTTGGCCGCGATCGCCGGTGCCGCCGCGGCGGGCTTGCCGGTGGCCGAGGCGGTTGCCGCGCTCGGCAGTTTCACCGGCATGGCCCGCCGGTTCGACGTGATCGGCACCAGCCCCTCGGGTGTGACGGTGATCGACGATTTCGGCCACAACCCCGAGAAGTGCCGCGCCACGCTGCGCACGCTCAAGGCGCACCCGGGCCGGGTGATCGCCTTCTTCCAGCCGCACGGCTACGGCCCGCTGCGGCAGATGGGCCACGAGCTGGCGCAGACGTTCGCGCGCGAACTGGGGCCGGACGACGTCACGATCCTGTGCGACCCGGTCTACTTCGGCGGCACCGTCGACCGCTCGGAAGGGAGCGAGCGGATCGTGCGGCTGATCGAGGACGCCGGCGGCCGCGCCGAATACATCCCCAACCGCGAGGATTGCGGCCGGCGGATCGTCGAGCTCGCCCGCCCGGGAGACCGCGTGGTGGTGATGGGCGCACGCGACGACACGCTGACGGAATTTGCGAGGGACCTGCTTTCGCGGCTCGGCTGAGCGGCCCGTCACATCGATCGGGGTGGGAAAAGAGGGACAGTCCCTCTTTTCGAGGGACAGTCCCCTCCGTCACCAGACAGCCTTCGAAAACAGGGACAGTCCCTCTTTTCGAGGGACAGTCCCCTCCGTCACCCGACAACCTTCGAAAAGAGGGACTGTCCCTCTTTTCAGTCGTCGAGCGCCGAGAACGGGTCGTCCGGGTCGCCGAGGTCCATGATCGGGCGGCCCTGGGCGTCGGCCCCGTCGCGGTTGTTCTCCTGGCAGACATACTCGCGCATCTCCCAGTCGGGCTGAAGCGTGTAAGCCTGCACCATCACGTAGGGTTCGGCGAACAGCGCCGGGTCGATGATCGTGATCTCGTCGACCAGCCGGTCGGGCGCGACGCGGGTGATGCGCTCGTGAAAGCGCGTGGTCTCGGTCGCGTGGAGGCCGGGGATCACGCTGACGAGCGGGCTGATGCCGACCGTGTCGATCACCAGCGTATCGCCTTCCCAGTGACCCACCGAATGACCGTTGAAGAACGGGTCGGGATCCTCGGGCAGCGGCCGTCCGTCGACATGGATCCGGCGGATCTCGCTGTAGGTTTCGATCAGAATGTTGACCCGGCCCGGCGAGTAGACGAACTCGATCGGGTACGGCAGCCGCATGATCCCGGGCATGCCGTTGGGGATGCAGTTGGCCGCCTGGGTCTGCAGGTTCTCGCCGCGCGCCTTGCCGGCCTCGAATGCGTCGACGATCGCCTGCGCCTCGCTCGTCAGCTTGGGCGGCGTCGTGGTCGTGCGCGAAGCGGTGCCGACGCCCGGCGACCACACTCCGCTCCAGTCCGGCCACTGGGTGACCTCCTGGTAAGCCGCGGCGCGCGGAGCTTCCTGCGCGGGGGCCGACACCGAAACGCCAAGCATCGCCGCACCGCACGCCAGCAGCGCAGCCTTCATCCCATGCACACGCATATTCTCTCCGCAAAGCAGGCCTTTGACCGGCTTGCTACGCGAGATCGGCGGTGCGCGAAAGCGGGTGTGGCCGCGCGGCTAGCGCACCCGGAAGAACCGGATCTTGACCGCCGGGCCGGCCGACGGCGGCGCCATCTCGAGCGTTCCGATGAAGGCCGCCTTCGAAAGCCACTCGTACTTCCCCTTCGGCGCCTCGAACACCGGGTGGGTCCGCACCGGCGGCGGGGGCGCCCCGGCTTCGCCCGGACAGAGCACCCCCTTGTTGACGACGTTGATCACGACGTCATCGTCGGTCTTGAGGAAATAGTCGGCTTCGATCTCGGTGCAGCCGTCGTCGCGGCGCAACTGCCAGTCCCACCCGCCGGGGATGATCGTCCCCCTGATCTCGGGCCCCTCGAACGTGCCGCCGGTGATCGGAATGATCAGCCGTCCGCCGCGGGCGGTCTCGCCGGGCGCGGTCGCCTGCCCGAGCGTGACGATCTCCTCGAACACGAACTCGAGTGTCGGCTCCGGCGGCGCCTCCTGCGCGGCAAGCGGGGCGGCGGCGAGCGCCGGGACCAGGACAAGGCTGCGGAGGATCGGCAGGCGCATTGTGTTCTCTCCCTCATCGAAAGGTCCAGATTACCGCCATCGTGCGGCCCGGCAACGGGCACAACAGCCGTGGTTGTGGTTAAGGCGTAGCCCCCCGTCTAAGGCCATCTCAGGGCGCCCGTCGCGGGTTGCATTCCGGCGCGAAAGCTGTATGTGCGCCGCTTCCCGCGGTCCTGAGCTCGTCGAACGGGTCGCCGGAAATCCCGAAGAAAGCCGGAGGGGCCCCGCCATTCGGGCGGATCGGCCAGCGATCGGCAGGAAGTGAAAGGACCGCGCGCATGCCGCTTTACGAGCATGTTTTTCTGGCGCGCCAGGATCTGAGCCAGGCTCAGGTCGATGCGCTCGCCGCCGCCGCCACGGAGATCGTGGAACAGAATGGCGGCAAGGTCAGCAAGACCGAGACCTGGGGCCTCAAGAGCCTCGCCTACAAGATCGACCGCAACCGCAAGGCGCACTTCGTGCTGCTGAACATCGAGTGCCCGGGCAGCGTGGTTGCCGAGCTCGAGCGGCAGAACCGCATCAACGAGGACGTGATCCGCTGGCTCACGGTCGCCGTCGACAAGCACGAGGAAGGTCCGTCGGCGCAGATGCGCAAGAACGAGCGCGACCGCAAGCGGCGCAGCGAGCGCGAGGAGCGATTCTGATGGCCCGTCCGTTTTTCCGCCGCCGCAAGTCCTGCCCGTTCTCGGCCAAGGACGCCCCGGTCATCGACTACAAGGACGTGCGCCTGCTGCAGGGCTTCATGTCCGAGCGCGGCAAGATCGTCCCGAGCCGCATCACCGCCGTTTCGGCCAAGAAGCAGCGTGAGCTGGCCAAGGCGATCAAGCGCGCCCGCCACCTGGGCCTGCTGCCCTACATCGTGAAGTAAGGGAGCGCTCGTCATGGAAATCATCCTGCTCGAACGCATCGAGAAGCTCGGCACGATCGGCGACGTCGTCACCGTCAAGGACGGCTACGCGCGCAACTACCTGCTGCCGAACAAGAAGGCGCTGCGCGCCAACGAGGCCAACCGCAAGGTGTTCGAGGCCAACCGCGAGCGGCTCGAGGCCGAGAACGCGGCGCGCCGCGCCGAGGCCGAGAAGGCCGGCGAGAAGGTCGACGGCGCCGAGCTGGTGCTGATCCGCGCCTCGTCGAACTCGGGCCAGCTCTACGGGTCGGTCAACGTCCGCGACATCGCCGAGGGCCTGAAGGCGCAGGGTCACGACATCAACAAGTCGCAGATCGTGCTCGAGCGGGCGATCAAGACGATCGGCGTGTTCGACGTGCGCGTGGCGCTCCACCCGGAGGTCCACGTCACGGTGAAGGCCAATGTCGCCCGGTCGGACGACGAGGCCGAACTGCAGCGCCAGGGCGTCGACGTGATCGGCCAGATGGCCGAGGAAGAGCGCGCCGAGAGCGAAGGCTTCACCGAGGCGTTCGATCCGAACGCCGAGCCCGGCGAACTGCCGCCGGCCGAGGAAGCGCCCGCCGAAAGCGAGCCTGCCGAGGGCGAAGCCTCCGAGGGCTGAGCTTTCAGCGACATGAATACCGGGAGGGCGTGGTCCGCGAGGACTGCGCCCTCTTTCGTTGGCGGCGTGAAAATCGGTCCCCAGGGTTCACAACGCGCTCCGGGCAGGCCAAAGGCTTCGCATGGCCGAAGCGACGCCCCCCTCGCACGGCACGCCGCCGCCCGGCTTGCTCGAAAGCGCCGCGCTGTTCCTCGACTTCGACGGCACGCTCGTCGAGCTCGCGCCGACGCCGGAGGCGGTTCGCGTCGACGAGCGCCTGACGAGGCTGCTGTCGGCGCTGTCGCATCGGCTCGACGGCCGGCTGGCGATCGTCAGCGGCCGATCGGTCGAGATGCTCCGCGAGTTCCTCCCGTCGGCGCTGGCGATGGTGGGAAGCCACGGGATGGAGTTCGGCTCGCCCGACGGGACCATCGACCTCCCGATCCGGCCGTCGGCCCTGTCCGCGGTGATCGAGCGGATGGCCCGGCTCGCCGAGCGGCATCCGGGCGTGATCGTCGAGGACAAGCCGCTCGGCGCTGCCCTCCACTATCGCCAGCTGCCCGAGGCGGAGGCGGCGTGCCTCGAGCTGGCCGCAGCGCTCGCGGAGGAACACGACCTGCACCTCCAGCCGGGCAAGCTGATGGTCGAGGTGCGCGCGCCCGGCGGAGACAAGGGCACGGCGATCGAGCGGCTGATGCGGGAACCCGACATGCGGGGTGCGCGTCCCGTATTCATGGGCGACGATCTGACCGACGAACCCGGCTTCAGGGCTGCGGCCGGGCTCGGGGGCAGTGGAATTCTCGTGGGGCCGAAGCGCGAGACGGCGGCATCCTACCGCCTGAACGGTGTGCCGGCCGCAATCACATGGCTTGAAAGCTTCGTCGCCAGCAGCGCGTGAGCGGGCTCGACCTCTTCCCGATCGGCAACTGCCAGGTCAGCGGGCTGGTCGACACGACCGGCAATCTCGTCTGGGGTTGCGTGCCGCGGGTCGACGGGGATCCGGTGTTCTCGGCCCTGATAGCCGGGAAGGCACCCGACGCGGGCTTCTGGTCGGTCGAGATCGAGGACCGTGCGTCCACCGAGCAAGCCTACCTGCGCAACACCCCGATACTTTCGACGAGGCACGTCGACGACGACGGCAACGCGATCGAAGTGATCGACTTCTGCCCCCACTTTCGGCGTCACGGGCGGTCCTACCGACCCGTCGCCTATGCCCGAATCGTCCGACCAGTTGCAGGCAGCCCGCGAGTCCGGGTGCGCCTTCGCCCGACCTGTGGCTGGGGCGGAGAATGCACGAAAGTGACCGGCGGCTCGAACCACCTCAGGTTCGGGCTCGCGGCAATGACCATGCGGCTGACGACTACCGCACCCGTCGGGCTGGTCGCCGAGGAACGCGTGTTCCGGCTCGAGCGCCCGCTACACTTCTTCCTCGGGCCCGACGAGAGCTTCGAGGGCGACCTCGCCGCCTCGCTCGAGACGATGCTGGCCGAGACGACGCTGGAGTGGCGCGAATGGGTACGCGGGCTCGCCATCCCGCTCGAATGGCAGGACGCGGTGATCCGCGCGGCGATCACGCTCAAGCTGTGCCAGCACGAGGAGACGGGCGCCATCGTCGCCGCGCTGACGACTTCGATCCCCGAGCATGCCGATTCGCAGCGCAACTGGGACTACCGCTACTGCTGGATTCGCGACGCCTACTACACCGTGCAGGCGCTGAACCGGCTCGGTGCGCTCGACGTGCTCGAAGGCTACCTCGCCTACTTGCGCAACGTGGTCGACCAGGCGCGCGGGGGTCACGTCCAGCCGCTCTATGGCGTGATGGGCGAAGCCAGGCTGCCCGAGACCACCGCCGACAACCTTTTGGGCTATCGCGGCATGGGGCCGGTGCGCGTGGGTAACGAGGCCTATTCGCAGGTCCAGCACGACGCCTACGGACAAATCGTCCTGTCCAACGTGCAGGCGTTCTTCGATCAGCGCCTGTTCCGGATGGCGGGGCTGGAAGATTTCGAATCGCTCGAGCGGGTCGGCGAACGCGCGTGGCTGCACCACGACCAGCCGGATGCCGGGCTGTGGGAGCTGCGCACCCGGCAGAGCGTGCACACCTATTCCTCGGCGATGTGCTGGGCCGCCTGCGACCGACTGGCGAATGCGGCCCAGGTGCTCGGCCTGCCCGACCGGGCCGACTTCTGGCAGGAACGGGCCGACCGTATCCGCGCGACGATCGAGCGGACCGCCTGGCGCCCCGACAGCGGCAGACTCTCCGCCACGTTCGGCGGGGACGACGTCGACGCGAGCCTGCTGCAACTGCTCGAGCTGCGCTTCCTTGCCCCCGACGATCCGCGGTTTCTCGGCACACTGGAAGCGGTCGAAGCCACGCTGCGGCGCGGTTCGCATATGCTGCGCTATGCGTCCGAAGACGATTTCGGCCTGCCGGAAACCGCATTCACCTTCTGCACGTTCTGGCTGATCGAAGCGCTGCATTACACCGGCCGCGGTGACGAAGCCCGGGCGCTGTTCGACGAAATGCTCGCCCGCCGCAGTGTAGCGGGCCTGCTGTCGGAAGATATCGACCCCGTCAGCGGGGAATTGTGGGGCAATTACCCCCAGACCTATTCGCTGGTCGGCCTGATCAACTGCGCCGTCCTGCTGAGCAAACCGTGGAGCGCAATCCGATGAGTCGGCTGATTGTCATATCCAACCGGGTATCCGCCGTCACCGAAGGCGAACCGGGGGCGCAGGGCGGGCTGTCAGTGGCCCTGACCGCCGCGTTGCGCGAGATGGGCGGGATCTGGTTCGGGTGGTCGGGCGAACTGACCGACGAGTTCACCGGCCAGATCACTTTTGCCCGGACCGACGGGGTCACGACAGCGACGGTCGATCTCGAGGAGCAGGACGTCGAGGAGTACTACAACGGCTACGCCAACCGCACGCTGTGGCCGCTGTTCCACTACCGGATCGACCTCGCCGAGTTCGAGCGCGATTTCGCCGACGGATACCGCCGGGCCAACGAGAGATTTGCCGACACCGTGCAGCCGCTGATCGAGCCCGATGACGCGGTCTGGGTGCAGGACTATCACATGATCCCGCTCGGCGCCGAGCTTCGGAAGCGGCGCCTCGGGAATCGCATGGGGTTTTTCCTGCACACCCCCTGGCCGCCGCGCCGGCTGCTGTCGACGCTGCCCGAGGCGAAGGATCTGGTCGGGGCGATGTTCGCCTACGACGTGATCGGCTTCCACACCGGCGAGTGGTTGCAGTCGTTCAGCGATTTCGCAGTATTCGAGATGGGGGCCGAGGTTGACGGCGACACCCTCCGCATCGGCAAGCGCAGCGTGCGGATGCTCGTCTGCCCGATCGGGATCGACGCGAGCGAATTCCGCGAGCTGTCGCAGAGCGACACCGCGCGGGAGACTTACGAGCGGATGATCCGCAGCGCGAACGGCCGGTCGATGATCGTCGGCGTGGACCGGCTCGACTACTCGAAGGGCCTCGAGGAGCGCTTCCTCGGCTACGAACGGTTTCTCGTCGAGCATCCCGAAGAGCGCAAGGAGGTGTTCCTGCTGCAGATCGCCCCGCCCTCGCGTGCGGCGGTCGACAGCTACCAGCGCATCCGCGCGACACTCGAAAAGCTCGCCGGGCACATCAACGGCGCCCACGCCGATGTCGACTGGGTGCCGATCCGCTACGTCAACCAGGGCTATCCTCGCGACGTCCTTGCCGGCGTGTTCCGCGCCAGCCGGATCGGGCTGGTGACGCCGCTGCGCGATGGCATGAACCTTGTGGCAAAGGAGTATGTCGCGGCCCAGGATCCCGATGACCCCGGCGTCCTGGTCCTCTCCCGCTTCACTGGTGCCGCCGAGCAGATGACCGAGGCCCTGCTGGTCAATCCGCACAGCGCGGAGGAAATCTCCGACGCGATCCGCCGGGCGCTGCAGATGCCGAAAGCCGAGCGCATCCGCCGCTGGACCGCTTTGATGGACGGAGTTCGGGAACAGGACGTGATCTGGTGGCGCCGCAGGTTCACCGAGGCGCTGCTGCGTGAGACTGTGGACGCATCCTGAGACGCGACCCAGCGATCAACGGGGCGTAGCCTCCCATACGCCCTTTTCCCGCCTGAGACGGGCTTCGCAGAGCCAGCAACGGCAGGTCCAGCGACCTTCGTGGCGTCGAAGGCTGGGCAGGCCTGGCCAGTGACCGAACAGGTCGCAAAATAGCTTCATACCGGGTTTCCTCGCTGCAGCGTGGCCACAAGAAGCGCTAACGCCTCGACGTTGAACGCAGATGGCGGGAACATTTGATTCCAGCCATGTTCGGCGCGAAGGTTCATTCCGGCCCGCAGAATGGACAGGAGGGCGTGTGCACATTCTCCTGGTCGAGGACGACGAGCGCATCTCCGGCTTCGTCGCGCGGGCGCTGCGCGAGGAAGGCCACGTCGTCGACGTCGCCGCGGACGGAAAGGCCGGGCTGACGCGAGCGACGTCCGAAAGCTACGACGTGATCGTGCTCGACCGCATGCTGCCGCTACTCGACGGTCTCAAGGTGCTCCAGGCGCTGCGGGCGATGGACGATCACACGCCGATTCTGATTCTCAGCGCTCTCGGCGATTCGGACGAGCGCGTGCGCGGCCTCAGGGCCGGCGGAGACGACTATCTCGCGAAACCGTTCTCGCTCGACGAATTGGTCGCGCGCGTCGAAGTGCTCGGGCGCCGGCGAAGCCAACCCGCCCTGCCCGAGCGCCTTGCTTTCGGCGACGTCGTCATCGACCCGGTCACCCGGGTGATCTCGCGCGGTGGCAAGCGGATCGAGCTGACCAATCGCGAGTTCCGCATTCTCGAATACCTGGCGCGCAACGCGGGGCGCGTCGTCACGCGCTCGATGCTGCTCGAGCACGTGTGGGACTACAATTTCGATCCGCAGACCAACATCATCGACCAGCACGTCAGCCGGCTGCGTCAGAAGCTCGATCGGCTCGGCAGCGAGCCGCTGATCGAGACGGTCCGCGGGGCCGGCTATTCGATCCGTCAGTCGGCGTCGTGACCCTCCTGCGTAGCCTCTCCTTCCGCCTCGCGGTGCTCTACCTCGCGGTCTTCGCCGCGTCGGTGGCGACGCTCGGTGGGCTCGTCTACTGGGTCGAAATCCTCCAGCCGCTCGCCGAAGTGCGGGACGGCATCGAGACAGAGATGGAAGAGCTCGGCGAAGTCTATCGACGCGAAGGGCCGCTCGGTCTGGCCGGAGCACTCGAGCTGCGCGCGGCCACTGGCGGGTCGCGCGGGCCCTATCACGCCCTGCTCGATCGGAACGGCCAGGCCCTGACGGCCAACCTGCCGAGCTGGCCGCAGACGTTCGTGCCGGGCTGGAAGCGGATCGAAGCCGACGTCGCGCGCGAGGGCGACGAGGACGAGTACGAAGCCCTGGTCCTGGATCGGCGACTCCCGGGCGGCGAACGCCTGCTCATAGGCCGCGACGTCGACGACATCGACGAACTCCAGGAACGCGTCGGCGACACCATGCTCTGGATCGTGCCCGCGCTGCTGATCGTCGGCACGCTCGGCGGTGCGCTGATGAGTCGCGTGATCGGCCAGCGGATCGAGGCTATCTCGGACGCCGCACTCGCGGTCATTGACGGCGATCTGTCCAGCCGGATCGCCTTGCGCAGCGCGAACGACGATTTCGACCGGCTGGCCGCGACGCTCAACCTGATGCTCGAGCGGCTCGAGCGATCGATGGAAGCGGTCCGCCGGGTGTCGGACAGCGTGGCCCATGAGTTGCGGACTCCGGTCGCGCGCCTGCAGACCGCCCTCTCCGATCTGCGCGATCAGCCGGAACGCGAGGGGATCGGCGAAGCGCTCGCCGAGGCGAACCGGCTCCAGGCGGCAATCGATGCCGTGCTGCGCATTTCGCGGATCGAGGCCGGCCGGCACGAAATCGCGCTGCAGGCCGTTTCGCTGTCGTCGCTGCTGGCCGACGTTGCAGAGTACTACCAGCCCGAAACCGAGGCGCGGAACCAGCGCTTCGAGACCGACATTCCTCCCGACCTCACCGTAAAGGGCGACCCCGACCTGCTGTTCCAGGCTTTCGCCAATCTCCTCGACAACGCCGTGAAGTTCACGCCTTCGGGCGGGAAGGTCGCGCTGTCGGCCGTCAAAGAGGAAGGCGTCGTGCGGGTCGACGTGCAGGACGACGGTCCGGGCATCCCGCAGGAATTTCTCGGACGAGTGACCGAGCGGTTCTTTCGCGCGCCCGGCGCCGGAGGTGTCGCCGGGCTCGGCCTCGGCCTGTCGCTGGTGGCGGCGATCGCCGCGGCGCACGGCTCCCGGCTCGATTTCGCGAGCGACGACAGCGGCTTCCGTGCGATCTGGCGGCTTCCTCTCGTGAAGCGTTGAGCTACTCGAAGACCTCGAGCCCGTCGCCGCCGTCGCCGCTGGGCAGCCGGCGGAGGACCGTCCCGCTGGCAAAATCGATCTCCGCAACCGTCTGTGTCGCGGTCTCGGCGGCATAGAGCTGCTGCCCGTCATCGCTGAACACCAGGGTCACCTGCTGCGGGCCCTGATCGCCCGAAACGGGCACCGAGCGCGCGATGGAGTTGCTCCCGGTATCGATCACCGTAAGCCCGCCTTCGCCGAAGTTCGAGCTGACGACCCAGCCGCCCGTCGGGTGCGCGGCGACGCGAATCGGGACCGGACCCGTGGCGATTTCGGCTTCAACCTCGAGCGTTGCGGGATCGAGACGGTAGACCTTGCCCGCCTGATTGGCTCCGACCCACAGCGCCGAGCCGTCGGCGGCGAGAGCAATGCCCTCGGTCTGGCCGCCCAGGACCTTGCGCCCGGTCTCGCGGCCGGTGGCGAGGTCGTAGCGCACGACCGTCCCGGTCGGGATTATCGTGCCCCAGGCGAACGTCCCCGCCTCGTCGACGACGACCATGTGAGGCCCCGGCGCCCCGCCGCTACCGATCTCGCGCACCACCGGGCCGTCGCCGAGCGGTTCGTCGACAGCGAAGATCGAGCCCCGCCCCTCGGCGCTGGCGAACAGCGTGCCGTTGGCGTGCCAGAACACCCCGTGCGGGCGGGCGCCCTCGGCCAACTCGATGCGCTTCACCGCAACCAGGTCGGAAGTGCGGAGAATTTCGAGTTCCTGCCCGCTGTAGCAGGCCAGCGCGACGTGCATGCGATCCGGCGAGACGGCGAGCTCGTGCGGGTTGGCGCAGGTCGGCACCTCATGGGTCTTCTCACCGGTCGCCAGATCAACGCGGACGAGCGTGTTGGCGCGCTTGTTGGCGACGAGCATCGTGCCACTGATGCCGTCTGCGGCCTGCACGCCGGGAGGGGCTGCACAGGCGGCCAGGAGCAGGGCGGCGGCGGCGGCGGCGATCGGGCGGACGGTCATCACGGTCTCCCTCGGCGATGGGACCGCACATTTACCGCACCGACTTTGAGTTGTCGTCTTTTCCGAGTTAAGTGTGGCAATGGATTCCCGAACGATCATTGCCGAACTCGCCGCGATCTACGACGCGGCCATCGAACGCCTTCGCTCCGACATCGCCGCTTACGCCCGCACGCGCGAAGCACCGCCGCCCGAGCGCCGCCACGACGGCTCCTACTGCTATCCGGAGTTGCGCGTCCGCTTCCTCGGCGGAAGCTCGTCGGGCGATCGCTCCCGCGCCTTCGCCCGGCTGCACCGGCCGGGTCTCTACGCGACGACGATCACGCGCCCCATGCTCTACGCCGACTACCTGACCGAGCAACTCGGCCTGCTGCAGTCCGACTATGGAGTGGAGATCGATTGCGGGCCTTCGCGGCAGGAGATTCCGTTCCCTTACGTGCTCGACGCGGAGCGCGGCGCCGCCATGCTCGGGGTGACGCCGGGCGAACTTGCCCAACACTTCCCGACCACCGAGCTGGCGCTGATCGGCGACGAGCTGGCCGACGGGTTCGATCTCGGCGCCCCGGGCGAGGCCAGCCCCCTGTCGCTGTTCGATGGGCTGCGGATCGACTTTTCGCTCGCCCGCCTCGCGCACTACACCGGCACGGCACCGGAGCATTTCCAGCACTTCGTGCTGTTCACCAACTACCACCGCTACATCGACGAGTTCGTCGACTGGGGCGCGCGGCAGATCGGCCAGGGGAGCTACACCGCGCTGTCGGGCGCCGGCGGCCTCTATCTCGACCGCGCAACCGAAAACGCCCACGTGCAGCTCAGCGAGACCACCTGGCGGCGGCATCAGATGCCCGCCTACCACCTGATGGCCGAGGACCGCATGGGCATCACGCTGGTCAACATCGGGGTCGGCCCGTCCAACGCCAAGACGATCACCGACCACCTCGCGGTGCTGCGCCCCGAAGCCTGGCTGATGATCGGCCATTGCGGCGGCCTGCGCCCGACGCAGAAGATCGGCGACTTCGTGCTCGCGCACGCTTACCTGCGCGACGACCACGTGCTCGACGACGTCCTGCCGCCGGAAATCCCGCTCCCCGCGATCGCCGAGGTCCAGCAGGCGCTCGCGGCCGCGGCCGAGGAAGTGGCCGGCGTGCAGGGCTCGGATCTCAAGCAGCGCATGCGCACCGGGACCGTAGTCACCACCGACGATCGCAACTGGGAACTGCGCCTGTCGCACACGGCCCGGCGCCTGTCGCAGAGTCGCGCCGTGGCGATCGAGATGGAGAGCGCGACGGTGGCTGCGCAAGGCTACCGCTTCCGCGTCCCCTACGGCACGCTGCTGTGCGTCTCCGACAAGCCGCTCCACGGCGAGATCAAGCTGCCGGGGCAGGCCAACCACTTCTACGAACAGGCGATCGCCGCGCACCTGCAGATCGGCATCCGCGCGTGCGAACGGCTCCGGGCCGAGGGGCCACGGCTGCACAGCCGCAAGCTGCGGGCATTCAGCGAGCCGCCGTTCCGCTGAGCGATCCGCTCAGGGATGGCGAGCGCGCTGCCTCTAGAGCTGAATGTAAAGCAGGACCCCGGCCAGGGCCCAAGTGGCGACGACGCCGATCCTGCCCCAACGAACCAACTGCACCTCGCGCCGGGCCATCTTTCGACGCCCTTCGTCACTCATCGGTATTCTGGACACTTCTTCCCCTGTCCGTCTCGGCCCCACCGTATTCTTCAACTCCGTTAGAGTATATCTCCGGTGTTGGTAAACAGGCGGAAGCCAGTACTCGACAGAAAATTTGCCCGTCTCCGGGCGCTCGGATCGCCGCCGATCACCAACCGCTTGGCTTGCCGCGATTCTGCTCGTCGAGCCACGCCTTGAGCGGGGCGAAGTACTCGGCCATCGCCTCGCCGCTGATCTCGCGGGTGCCGGTGAAGGCCTCGAGCGCGTCGGGCCAGGGCTTGCTGGCGCCCATCTCGAGCATCGCGTTGAGCCGCTCGCCGACTTCCGCGTTGCCGTAGAAGCTGCAGCGATGCAGCGGGCCGGTCCAGCCAGCGGTGTCGCACGCGGCCTTGTAGAACTGAAACTGGAGCACGCGGGCGAGGAAGTAGCGCATGTACGGCGTGTTGCCCGGGATATGGTACTTGGCGCCTGGGTCGAACGCGTCGGCCGGCCGCTCGACCGGTGGAACGATGCCCTGGTATTCGCGCTTCAGGTCCACCCAGGCCTGGTTGTAGCGGTCCGTCGGGATCGACCCGTCGAACACGCCCCAGCGCCACTTATCGACCAGCAGGCCGAACGGCAGGAACGCGACCTTGTCCATCGCCTGACGCAGCAGCAGGCCGATGTCCTTGTCGGCGCTCGGGACCTGCGCACGGTCGAGCAGGCCGATCTGCACGAGATATTCGGGGGTGATCGACAGCGCGATCATGTCACCGATCGCCTCGTGGAAGCCGTCGTTGGCGCCGTTGAGGTGCAGGAAGCTCTGCTTGTTGTAGGCGCGCTGGTAGTAGTTGTGCCCGAGCTCGTGGTGGATGGTGACGAAGTCATCCGCGTTGGGCTTGATGCACATCTTGATGCGCAGGTCCTCGACATTGTCGACGTCCCACGCGCTGGCATGGCATTGCACCTCGCGGTCGGCGGGCTTGAGGAACAGCGAGCGTTCCCAGAATGTCTCGGGCAAAGGCGCAAAGCCGAGCGAGGAGAAGAAGCCCTCGCCCGCGCGAACCATGTCGAGCTCGCTGAGGCCCTTGGCCGCGATAAGCTCGGTCAGGTCGTAGCCGATGTCCCCCGCGCCCGGAGGGGCGACGAGCGGGTAGATATTACCCCATTCCTGCGCCCACATGTTGCCGAGCAGGTCGGCGCGGATCGGCCCGGTCGCCGGCTGCACGGCGTCGCCATGCTTCTCGTTGAGCTTGGTGCGCACGTACGTGTGCAGCGCGAGGTAGAGCGGCTTGAGATCCTCCCAGACGCTATCGACCATCGTGGCGAACTCGTCCGGCGGCATGTCGTAGTTCGAGCGCCACATCGCGCCCGTGTCGGAGAAGCCGAGTTCCTTCGCGCCCTCGTTGGCGATCTCCACCATGCGCGCGTAATCGTCCTTCATCGGCGCGCCGACGCTGTCGTGCCAGCTGGCCCACATCTCGGCGAGTTCGGCCGGGGTCCGCTCGATGTTGCCCATCTCGGCCTCGATGTCCGAGCCCGAGATCGGCTGGCCGTTGAGCGTGCCCTTCCCGCGGCCGTACTGCGACGCGAGGTCGGTCGCGATCGTGTTGAGCTCCTCGGCCGCGCCCGGCGTGGTCGGCGCGGGCAGCACGATGCCGTTGCGCAGCATGTCGAGCTTGCGCGCGACGACCGGATCGAGCCCCGGCACTTGCGCATACTTCGCCGCGTCGAGCGCGTAGCGGACCGACTTCTCGGTGCCGATCGCGCCGTAACGGGCGTTGAGCGCGTCGGTGTCATAGGTGATGTAGGTCGCATTGACCCAGGCGACGCGTGCCGCCTCGACCGAGAAGTCGAACAGGTCCTTCTCGACCGCGGCGACGAAGTCGGCGGCGCCCTGCGGGGTCATCGGATAGGCCGGAGCCTCGGAAGCCGCGGAAGCGTCCTGCGCGGCGGCCGGCACGGCGAGACCGGCGGCGAGCGCCAGCGCGGCGACGGAAGCAAGAACCTTCATGGGCGGTGCAGTCCTCTCTGGGATAGGAATTGGTTGCAACGGCTACCGGTCTGAACCCGCGGCCCGGCTGAATCAAGCGGCGAGGAAGCCGGCGATTGACTCGCCCAGCGCCCGCTCGGTCACCGAGCTCATATGCGTGCCCGGAACCTGCTGCAGCCGGGCATTCGGCAAAGCGTCGACCAGCTTCTGCGGAGAGCCGTTGTCACGGTCCTTTTCGCCACACAGGACCAGCGTGGGCATCGTGATCGCGGCGAGGTCACCGGGCGAAGTGTCGCCGACCGCGCCGAGCAACAGGCGCGCGGCCGTGCGATCGACCTTCATGGTCTTCATGAACTGCACCGCCATGTAGGCCGGATCACCGCGCGGCACGTCCTCGAAGCGGTCGATCGCGTCTATGAAGAACGCCCCGCGGCGCGCCCATCCGGCAAGGCCTTCCAGGCCCATGCCGGCCAGCACCAGCCGCCTGGGCCGGAGCCCCCCGACCACGGCGCTCGCCGCGGTGCGCGCGCCGAGCGAAAAGCCGGCGAGGTCGAACTCGTCGAGACCGAGCGCGGCGACTGCCGCCTGGAGGTCGCTCACCAGCACGCCAGGGGGATAGGCCGCCGGGTCGTGCGGCGCATCGCTCGCGCCGTGAGCCCTGAGGTCGGGCATGATCGCCTCGAACCCGGCTGCGGCGAGCGTCGCGGCGTGGTCGAACTTGATCCAGTTCATCTCCGCGCTGGAGAACAGGCCGTGAAGCAGGACGACGGGCTTCCCCTCGCCGAGCCGGTGCACCGCCAATTCGGTGCCGTCGAACGACACGACCCGTTCGGTGCGGATATCCATCACTCGGGTACCTCGAGCCCTGCCTCTGCCCAGCGCTTGATCACGCTGTCAGTCTCGGTGACCTTGTGGCTCGGAAGGCGGCTCGTGTCCTCCCAGGCCGCGTGCTTGCTTTCGACCCCGAAGTTGGCGGTCGGATAGAACGCCGAGGGATCGTCGAAACTGCCGACGGTGAGGTCGATCCGGTCGCTTGAGTCGAACGCGAAGCCGAGCGGCGTGCCGCACTCGCGGCAGAACGGCCGCTTCGCCACCGGCGAGGATTGGTACCAGTCGGGCTCGCGCTCCCAGGTCACGTCGGCCCGCGCGACGTTCTTGAAGGCGATCGACACCCCGCCCGTGGCGCGCTGGCACATGCGGCAGTGGCACAGGTAGGCCTCGTCGTCCGCCACCTGCGCGGTGTAGCGAATGCGGCCGCACTGGCATCCGCCGGTCATCGTGCCAGCCATGGCCCGTTCTCCTTCTCCTTGGCGATCGCATTGGCCTGAGCGTTCTTGGAGGCAAGGCTTGATTATTAAGCACGCTTAACATATTGGCGCGCGCAATGTCTCACATCGGCTACCTCCTCGCCGACAACTCGCGCCTGGCCCGGCGCGCGTTCGACGAGCGGGTGCGCGCCGACGGCGTGACCGGCCCGCAGGCGCGGCTGCTGCTGATGCTCCAGCGCACGCCCGGAGAGAATCAGGGGTATTACGCCGACCAGCTCGACGTCGAGCCGATCACGCTGTGCCGCATGGTCGACCGGCTGGAGGAGGCAGGACTCGTCGAGCGCCGCCCCGACCCGAACGATCGCCGCGCGCGCCGGCTCCACCTGACCGACAAGAGCCGGCAGAAGCTCGCCCGCCTGCGCGAGCGCCTCGAAGGGCTGGTCGACGAAATCCTTGTCGGCCTTTCGCCGGCCGAGCGTGAAGAGTTCAGGCGACTGCTCACCCTCGTCCGCAGTAACCTCGCCGCACAGCGCGAGCAGGAGAAGGCCGCCAATGGCTGAAGCCAATGCCACCCTGGCTGAACCCGACGCCGCGACGCGCGACGCTGCGCAGGATTCGCCCGTTCCCGACAAGCGGCGCTGGGGGCGGCTCGCCCTGATGCTGTCGCTGCCGATCGCGCTCCTGGTCGGCGGCCTGTTCTACTGGCAGAGCCTGCAGGGCCAGGTCTCGACCGACAACGCCTACCTCAAGCAGGACAAGGTCGGGGTCAGCGCCGAGATCGTCGGCAAGATCGTCCAAGTCGCGGTGCGCGAAGGCCAGGTCGTGCAGGCGGGCGATCTGCTGTTCCGTGTCGATCCGGAGCCCTACCGGCTGCAGATCGCCGAAGCCGACGCCGCGATCGCCACCGCGCAGGCCAACGTTACCGCGCTCGCCAACGCCAGCGAGCTGACCGGCGCCGACATCGCCGCCGCGCGCGAGGACATCGCTTTCGCCCAGGCGACGCTCGAGCGGCAGGAAGCGCTCTGGCAGCGCGGATTCACCACCAAGGCCGACCTCGAGGCAGCCCAACACGCGGCCGCGCAGGCGCGCGAGCAGTTGCGGCTCGCCGAGGCCAAGCAGCGCGAAGCGCGGGCGAGACTGGCCGAGGGACCCGCGGTTCCCGGCGTCAACCCGCAGGTCGCCGCTGCTCGCGCCCGCCGGGCCGAGGCCGAGCTGGCGCTGCGGCGCACCGAGGTCCGCGCGCCGATCTCGGGCCGGGTCGCCCAGTCCGACCGCCTGCAACTCGGCCAGCAGGCCGTCACCAGCCTGCCGATGCTGACCATCGTCGCCGACGAGAGCAGCTACGTCGAAGCCAACTTCAAGGAGACCGACCTCGCCGAGATGCGGGTCGATCAACCGGCGGAGATCCGCGTCGACGCTTATCCGGGGATCGTTCTGAAGGGCCACGTCGCCTCGATCGGCGCGGGTACGGGTTCCGAATTCTCGGTGCTGCCGGCTCAGAACGCCACCGGCAACTGGGTCAAGGTGACCCAGCGCGTGCCGGTGCGGATCGCGATCGACGAGAAGAGCCCGCGGCCGCTGATTGCCGGCCTGTCGACCGACGTCACCGTCTTTACCGACGGCCGGGGGCGGTAACTTGGCCAGCGCGGCGGGTTCCGCGCGGGGCGGCGGGCGGGCCGCGCCGGCCCCGCTCGAGGACGTCGCCGAGCTTCCGGTCGAGAACCATCTCCTGCTGATCGTCGGCGTGATGGCCGCGACGCTGCTACAGGTGCTCGACATCACGATCGCCAACGTCGCCATCCCGCACATGCAGTCGACACTTGGGGCGACGCCGGACACGATCAGCTGGGTGCTGACCAGCTACATCATCGCCTCGGCGGTTGCGATGCCGATCACCGGCTGGCTCAGCGACCGGATCGGCTCGCGGCGGCTGTTCATCTGGTCGGTCGGCGGGTTCGTGATCACCTCGATGCTGTGCGGCATGGCGCAGAACCTCGAGGAGATGGTCATCTTCCGCGCGCTGCAGGGCGTCGCCGGGGCCTTCATCGCCCCGCTCAGCCAGGCCGCGCTGCTCGACACCACGAAGCCGAGCCGGCAGCCCTCGATCATCGCGCTGTGGGGCATGGGCGTGATGGTCGGCCCGATCCTCGGGCCGGTTCTCGGCGGCTGGATCACCGAAAACTGGTCGTGGCGGTGGGTGTTCTACGTCAACGTCCCCGTCGGCGTGCTGTGTCTCGCGATCCTGATGGCCGAATTGCCCTCGCGCGCGATCGTCAGGCGCCGGTTCGACCTGTTCGGCTTCGCCATGATCGCGATCTGCCTGTCCAGCCTCCAGCTCATGCTCGACCGCGGCACGCACCTCGACTGGTTCGCTTCGCTGGAAATCTGGGTTTACGCCTTCCTCGTGCTGTCGACCGCCTGGGCCGCGGTAATTCACTTCGTCACCGCACCGCAGCCGCTGTTCGACCGTCAGCTGTTCGCCAACGTCAACCTCGTCGTCGCGCTGCTGTTCATGATCGTCATCGGCGCGGTCATGTTCGCGACGATGGCGCTGCTGCCCCCCATGCTGCAGGGCCTGTTCGGCTACGACGTGATCGATACCGGGATGGTGCTGATGCCGCGCGGCGTCGGCGTGCTGCTCTCGATGCAGCTTTCGGGCGTGCTGATGCGCAAGGGTGTCGACGCACGCTGGATGGTCTCGCTCGGTTTCCTGATCGGCGCCTGGTCGCTGTGGCAGATGGCCGGCTGGTCGCTCGAGGTCGACCGCTATCACATCGTCATGTCGGGCCTGATCCAGGGTCTCGGCATCGGGCTGGTGTTCATCCCGCTCCAGGCGACCGCCTTCGCCACCCTGCCCCCGCATCTTCGCACCGACGGCTCGAGCCTGCTCAACCTGACCCGCTCGGTCGGCTCATCCGCCGGCATCTCGGTCATGATGACCCTGCTGACGCGCAACACGCAGACCAGCCATGCCGATCTCGCCGGGCACGTCACCCCGGCGATCACGGGAATGGTCGACCTGTCCTCGCTCGAGCGCTTCAACCAGTACGGCCAGGCGGCACTTGGTGTGCTCGATTCGATGGTGACGCGGCAGGCGGCGATGGTCGCCTATATCGACGATTACTGGCTGATGATGTGGCTCAGCCTCGCCTCGGTGCCGCTGGTCTTGCTCATGCGCAGGAGCGGCGCGCCGCCGGCCCGCCGCGAGCCGACGGGACACTAGGGCATCGCGCTAGCGAAAATTGCAGGCGACGCCCGCCCAGAGATACTCGATGCGCTCCTGCGGACCGGGTCCGCCGAAAATGCCACCGATGGCCGTTTCCTGATCCGCCGACCCGAGCACGAACTCGTCGCCAAGCGTGCTGTCGGAGACCATCGTCACCTCACGCGTCCGCTCCGCCTCGGCACGCGTGGTGCCGATGCCGATTCCGTCCATCGTCGTGGCAGCGAACGCCCCGCCAAGCGCCCAGCCGATCCAGCGGTCGTCCTGGAACGCGAGCTGCAGTTCGCCAAAGGCGGTGAATCCGGTCGGCCCGGCCGGGCATTCCTCGCCCGTGAAGCGTGCGGGTGTGTCGCCGACCGCGCGCTGGACCGCCTGCTCGACCTGGCCTCGCGGTGACCCGAACGCCAGCATCGAGGTGCTTGCGGTGTCCGCAGCGACGAACCGCAGGCCCTCTGCATCGAGCGCAAGTGCAACCTTGGCCGCGTCGTCTGCCTCCGGATCGCTCGCGGTCGCGAGGGGACTGGGGGAAGGCGCGACATCTTCCGTCGCCACCGCCCGCGGCGGCAGGTCCGAACGGTTGCAAGCGGCCAGCGTCAGCGCGAGGGCGACGAGGGCCGCGCGTCGCACGGTCAGCCCTTCCTGAGGTGGCGCCGGCCGAGAAGTTCGGCGATCTGCACCGCATTGAGCGCGGCGCCCTTGCGCAGGTTGTCGCTCACGCACCACAGGTTGAGACCGTTCTCCACCGTCGGATCCTCGCGCACGCGGCTGACGAACGTGGCGTAGTCGCCCGCGCTTTCGACCGGAGTGACGTACCCGCCGTCCTCGCGCTTGTCGATCAGCATGACACCCGGGGCCTCGCGCAGGATGTCCTGCGCTTCGTTCGCGCTGATCTCACGCTCGAACTCGATATTGATCGCCTCCGAATGGCCGACGAACACCGGCACGCGCACGCAGGTCGCGGTGACCTTGATCCTGGGATCGAGGATCTTCTTGGTCTCGACCACCATCTTCCATTCTTCCTTGGTCGAGCCGTCGTCGAGGAAGACGTCGATGTGCGGGATCACGTTGAAGGCGATCTGCTTGGTGAACTTCTTCGGTTCGACCGGATCGCCGACGAAGATGTTGCGGCTCTGCTCGAACAGCTCGTCCATCCCGGCCTTACCCGCGCCCGAGACCGACTGGTAGGTCGCGACAACCACGCGCCTGATGCCGGCCGCGTCGTGCAGCGGCTTGAGCGCGACGACCAACTGCGCGGTCGAACAGTTCGGGTTCGCGATGATGTTGCGGTTCCTGTACTGGTCGATCGCGTCGGGGTTCACCTCGGGCACGATCAGCGGCACGTCGGGGTCCATGCGGTAGAGCGACGAGTTGTCGATCACCACGCACCCGGCGGCGGCGGCTTTGGGTGCATACTCCTTGGTCGGCCCCGACCCGGCGGCGAACAGCGCGATGTCCCAGCCGGCGAAATCGAAGTGCTCGAGATTCCGGCACTTCACCATGCGCCCGGTGTCGCCGATCTCGACCTCGACGCCCTGCGAACGCGAGCTGGCGACTGCCGCCACCTCGTCCATCGGAAACTCGCGCTCGGCGAGGATCGCCAGCATCTCGCGACCGACGTTCCCGGTGGCCCCTACGACTGCAACCCGATAACCCATTCCTGCTGTCCTCGATCGATCCGAATGAAAAAGGGCGCCCCGGCCTGTCGCCAGGGCGCCCTTTCGAAACCCGGGGTTCCGACGGCGGGCTCAGCCCTCCTGGCTGACGGTCTGCTTGCGCTCGGCGATGCGGGCGCGCTTGCCGGTCCGGCCGCGCAGGTAATAGAGCTTGGCGCGGCGGACGACGCCGCGGCGGACCACCTCGATGCTCTCGACGTTCGGCGAGTAGAGCGGGAAGACGCGCTCCACGCCCTCGCCGAAGCTCATCTTGCGAACGGTGAAATTGCTGTTGATGCCGCGGTTCGAGCGGGCGATGCAGACGCCTTCGTAGTTCTGCACGCGGGTACGCTCGCCCTCGACCACGCGCACGCCGACGCGCACGGTGTCACCCGGACGGAATTCCGGAATGCTCTTGCTCTCGTTGAAGGCGGCGATCGCCTCCGCCTCGAGCTCCTGGATCAGGCCCATGACGGGTTCCTCTAGTCCTCGCGCCGCGCGCCAGAGGCAGACTGGTCCCGAGCGCCCCTGTGGCGCTCCCAAAGGTCCGGCCTGCGTGACCGTGTATCTTCCTCCGCTCGGCGTTTCCGCCATGCGGCGATCTTCGCATGATCCCCCGATCGCAGCACTTCAGGGATCGTGCGCCCTTCCCATTCCTGAGGTCGGGTATAGTGCGGATACTCGAGCAACCCTTCCTCGAAGGATTCCTCGGCCCCGCTTGAAGGCGCGCCCATTACGCCGGGAAGCAGGCGAATGCAAGCATCGAGAATGGCCAGCGCGGCGGGCTCTCCGCCCGACAGGACGATGTCCGCGAGACTGACTTCCTCGACCTGCCGACCCTCGAAAATCCGCTCGTCGAAGCCCTCGAAACGGCCGCAGAGGATCGTGACCCCGGGCCCCGCCGCGAGCTCGCGGATGCGCGCCTGCGTGATCGGCTTGCCGCGGGGCGTCATCGCCAGCACCGGGCACTCGGGATGCAGCGCCCGCGCATGGTCGATCGCCGCCGCCAGCACGTCGGGCTTGAGCACCATCCCCGCCCCGCCCCCGGCCGGCGTATCGTCGACGGTGCGGTGCTTGTCGGTGGCGAAATCACGGATCTGCACGGTCTCGAGCGACCATGCACCCTCGTCGAGCGCACGCCCGGCGAGCGACACGCCAAGCGGTCCAGGGAACATCTCCGGGTAGAGCGTCAGCACCGTCGCGGCGAACGTCATGCAGCCAGTTCCCAGATCTCCGCAGGTGTGCGGTCGCGTTCCTTCACCAGTTCCTCGTGAAGCCACTCGCGGAACCGTTCGATCTTGCGGACGCCGACGCGGCTTTCGGGGTGAACGAGCCACTGCGAATTCCCGGGCCGCCCGCCCGGCAGGTAGAACGTATCGAACGGCTGCACCAGCCGTCCGCTGTCGAGCTCGGAGCGCCAGTACATCGGGGTCATCAGCGCGATCCCGAAACCGCCCTGGATTGCCGTGGCCTCCTGCAACTGGCTGTCGAGGACGATACCCGGGCGCGGTGGAGGGGAATCGAGGCCGACCCTGGTAAACCAGCCGGCCCACATCGGATCGTTGGGCGCCAGCCGCTCTACCCTGAGCAAGTCCTCGGGCCGCTCGATCGCGTTCGCCTCGAGGAACGCCGGCGTGCAGATCGGGGTGAAGTGCTGACGGAACAGGAAGTTCGCGCGAAGACCCTCCCACCGACCGTTTCCGGCGCGGATGGCGGCGTCGACGGCACTGCGGTTGAAATCCACCATCTCGTTGGTCACCGAGATCCGCACCGCGAGATCCGGGTAGCGCAGTTGGAACCGCCCGATCCGCGCGCTGAGCCAGGTGCCGCCGAACGACACCGCGGTGCTGACGTCGAGCACGTCCTCGTCTTCCTCGCGCAGGCTGGCGAAGGCTTCGGCGATGCCCGTGAGACCGGCGGTCAGCGCGGGCAGCAGCCGGCGGCCGCTATCCGACAAGCGTACGCGGCCCTTCTCGCGCACGAACAGCGGCCGCCCGAGACGGTCCTCGAGCTGGCGGATCTGGTAGCTGATTGCGGCCTGAGTCATGCCCAGCTCCTCGGCGGCGCGTGAGAAGTTCTCGTGCCGGCCCGCGGCCTCGAATGCGCGGATCGCCGGGAGCGGAGGAAGGCGTTCCATCCGATCTTCATAAGGCGGCCTTATCAATTCCAGCAACCGTTTTGTTGGCGATTCCGTGCCGGAAAGCGCATCTGCGCGGCGTCCAACGAAGGGGAACGGCCATGCAAGACTCACAATTCATCCACGAGTGGACGAACGTCCACCAGACCTTCACCCGCAGCCTCGGGGGAATGCTCGACCGCGTCCACGGGATCGTCAAGGCGCGTCCCGATCGTCTCCATGCTATCGTGACGGCTTATGACGGCCCGATCGGCCGCGTGGGCTCGCGGCAGCGGTCGACACTGTCGCCCGCGGCGCGAGCAAGCTTGCGCGGCCTGGCGGCGACGGTGCTCACCGTGACCTTGTGGTTCACCGTCATTGCTCTGGCCACGCCCGAGCCCGGGCTCGCGGCGACGGCGGACGCTGCCGGAGCCTGCGATTGCGTCGTCTTCCTGACTCTCGCCTGACCGTGTCCGGGACCGATCGGCGCCCCGAGCGTTGGGGCGGTGCGGACGATGGGCCGCGCCGTCCCAACTGCGGGGAAGAGCCTTGGAAGACTGCATCATCGTCGGCGCCGGCCCGGCCGGCCTGACCGCCGCGATCTACCTCGCCCGTTTTCACCTGCGGATCCGCCTGTTCGACTGCGGTACCAGCCGCGCGGCGCTGATCCCGTGCACCCACAACCACGCCGGATTTCCCGACGGCATTTCGGGCACGGAATTGCTCGCCCGCATGCTCGCCCAGGCCGAGCGTTACGGGGCCGAGCGCGAACTGGCCCGAGTGACCCGGATCGTCCGCGACGAGGACGGTTTCACGGTCTCGGCCGAGGGGCGCGACCACCGCGCCCGTTCGGTCCTGCTGGCGACCGGGGTGATCAACAATCGGCCCGCCGGTCTCGACGATACGCTGCACGCGGAAGCGCTGGCCGAGGGCCTCCTGCGCTATTGCCCGATCTGCGACGGCTTCGAGGTCACCGACAAGCGCGTCGCGGTGATCGGCAGCGGCGAGCACGGTGCCGCGGAAGCGCTGTTCCTGCGCGGCTACACGGCCGACCTTGCGCTGGTTGCGCCCGAAGGCGGACACGAATTCGAGCCTTCGTCAGAAGCCGAGCTGACGGCTGCCGGTGTCGCCCTGATCGCCGGTCCCTGCGGGAACTATGCGATCGAGGACGGCCGCCTCGCGTTCGACACCGCTGACGGACGCCTCGCGTTCGACA
>JBIQKN010000022.1:35619-42907 GCA_044506565.1 Sphingomonadales bacterium
CGCCTCGCGTTCGACACCGCTGACGGACGCCTCGCGTTCGACAGCGTGTACCCGGCGCTCGGCTCGCGGGTCCGCTCCGACCTCGGAGCCGAGGCGGGCGCGATGACCAGCGCCGACGGATGCCTGGTGGTGGACGCGCACCAACGCACCAACGTGCCCGGGATGTTCGCCGCAGGCGACGTGGTCAAAGGCCTCGACCAGATCAGCCACGCGATGGGCGAAGGCGGCGTCGCCGCGACCACGATCCGCAACTACCTGGCGGAACTGGAGCCGCTCAGGCGCTAGGCGACGTGAGTCATTCGAATGCGCGAACCACGTCGACAGGCCCTTCGAGCTTGCGCGCGACAATCAACGCCCCGGGCAGCGAAGCGGCGGCAGCGAGTACCGAGAACAGACCTACGAGGACCACCAGGACCAGCGGTTCGCCGGTCACTTCGCCGCCGAAGGCAAGCGCGAGCAGAGGACTGGCAGTAAGCAGCGCGGTCGCTGCGCCCGCCGAGACGATCCGGGTCCGTCGGGGCGTTGCGCTTGACCAGATGTGGAGCACGGCCACCACACCGGCCGCGAAGCCGTTGAGGCCGACCAGAAGCACGAGCAGTACCCACACGAAGGCGATCCAGCCGGTCATGCTGGAACTATTCCACGAAACCTCCGGCAATGACCAGCGCTTGCTCGCTCCATTCCGGCACCGCCTCCGCGCGCATGGGAACCATGAAGCGCTTGCCGCCAGGACGCTCGATCTCGAGCACGTCGCCGGCGCCGAAGTTCTCGACCGCGACGACGGTGCCGAGCGGCTCGCCGGTATCCGAGACGGCGGCGAGGCCAATCAAGTCGATGTGGTAGTATTCGCCGTCTTCGAGCGGCGGCAGCGCCGAGCGCGGCACGGTCAGTTCTGTCCCGCGCAGCTTTTCGGCGGCCGTGCGGTCAGCGATCTCGGCGAAGCGGGCGACCGCCCCGCCCTTGCCGTCGTCGCGAAGCTTCGAAAGCGTCAGCTTGCCGCCGTTGAACCGCTCATGCGCGGCAAGGGCCTCGATGCTCTCGCCGAACAGCTTGAGACGGACTTCGCCCGTCACACCGTGCGCGCCGATGATGGCGGCGAGCACGATAGCCCTCTCCCCGTCAGGGGAGAGGGTTGGGAGAGGGGAAGAGGGGGAGTCGGCCTCGCGCCGTCGGACCCCTCTCCCCGCCCCTCTCCCCTGAGGGGGAGAGGGAGTTTTCATCAGCCCTCGGTCTTTTCCTCGTTGGCGTCCTCGGCCGGCGCTTCCTCAGCGGCCGGAGCCTCTTCGGCGGCAGCCTGCTCGGCCTCGGCCTCGGCAACGACTTCCTCGCTCCCTTCGGCCGGCTCTTCGCTGCTCGCTTCGACCGAAGCCTCGTCGCCGGTCGCCGGGGCCTCGCTGCCCTCGGCCGGTTCGTCGGTGCTGGCTGCGGTCTCCTCGACCACCGGCTCCTCGGCGGGTGCTTCCTCGGTCGGAGCCTTGGCGGCTTCCTCGGCCTCAGCGGCCTTGGCGGCGCGCTCCTCGGCACGCTCCTTGGCCTTGTCGCCCGGCTCGCCCTTCTTCGGGTTGTTCTTCGGCGTGCGCTCCTTGATCCCCGCGGCATCGAGGAAGCGGGCGACGCGGTCGGTCGCCTGCGCGCCGACGCCGACCCAGTAGCGCGCACGGTCCTCGTCGAGCTTCACGCGGCCCGCATCGTCCTTGGCGAGCAGCGGATTGTAGGTGCCGATCTGCTCCAGATAGCGGCCGTCGCGGGGCGAACGGCTGTCGGCCACCACGATGCGGTAATACGGACGCTTCTTGGCGCCGCCGCGCGAAAGCCTGATTTGCACTGCCATGATAGATTACCTTTCCAATTCAATCCGTTGAATTCATTTCTTCTTGAGAAAATTCTGCAGGTCGGGCGGAAGCTGGGCGCCGCCCGCCGGGGGCCCGCCGAGCCCGGGCAGGCCGCCCGCGGGACCGCCGAGGCCGCCCATCCCGCCGCCGCCGCCGAGCAGCGCGCCTAGGCCCTTGAAGCCGCCCATCTTCCTGAGCTGCTTCATCGCCCGGCCCATCTCCTGGTGCATCTTGAGGAGCTTGTTGACGTCCTGCACTTCGGTGCCGGAGCCCGCCGCGACGCGCTTCTTGCGCTTGGCGTTCATCAACTCGGGCCGCTGGCGCTCCTTCGGGGTCATCGAGCCGATGATCGCGTCCATGTGCACCAGCACCTTGTCGTCGACTCCGCTCGCGGCCATCGCCTGCTTGGCCTTCTTCATCCCCGGCAGCATGTTGGCGAGCATGCCGAGCCCGCCCATCTGCTGCATCTGACGCAGCTGGGTCCTCAGGTCGTTGAGGTCGAACTGGCCCTTGAGCATGCGCTGGGCCTGCCGCTCGGCGTCTTCCTCGTGGATGACCTGGGCGGCCTTCTCGACGATCGAGACGATGTCGCCCATGCCGAGGATGCGGCCCGCGACGCGGCCCGGATGGAACGGCTCGATCGCGTCGAGCTTCTCGCCGGTGCCAGCGAACTTGATCGGCTTGCCGGTGACCGCTCGCATCGACAGCGCCGCACCGCCGCGGGCGTCGCCGTCCATGCGGGTCAGGATCACGCCGGTAAGCGGGACCTCGTCGGAAAAGCTCTGCGCGACGTTGACCGCGTCCTGGCCGGTCAGCGAATCGACCACCAGCAGCACTTCCGTCGGCGAGGCGACGCCGGCGACGGCCTTCATCTCGGCCATCAGCGCTTCGTCGACGTGGAGCCGGCCCGCGGTGTCGAGTAGCAGCACGTCGACCGCCTGAAGGCGCGCCGAATCGAGCGCGCGGCGGGCGATATCGACCGGCTGCTGGCCCGGGACGATCGGCAGGGTCAGCACGCCGACCTGCTCGCCGAGCACCTTGAGCTGCTCCTGCGCCGCCGGGCGGGCGACGTCGAGCGAGGCCATCATCGGCTTCTTGCCGTGCTTTTCGCGAATCAGCCTGGCGAGCTTGGCGGTCGTCGTGGTTTTGCCCGAACCCTGCAGGCCGACCAGCATGATCACCACCGGCGGCTTCGCATCGAGAGTCAGCGGCGCGGCATCCTCGCCGCCGAGCATCGCCACGAGCTCGTCGTTGACGATCTTGACCACCTGCTGGCCCGGAGTGACCGAGCGCAGTACCTGCTGGCCGACCGCCTTCTCGGTGACCTTGTCGATGAAGCTGCGCGCGACCGGCAGCGCGACGTCGGCTTCGAGCAGCGCCACGCGCACTTCGCGCATCGCCTCGCGCACGTCGCTTTCGTTCAGCGCCCCGCGCCCGCGCAGGCGGTCGAAGACCCCGGTCAGGCGATCCGAAAGCGTGTCGAACATGCGTTCGCGTACTCCAAAAGCCAAAAACGCCGGCGGACGAAACCTCGTCAGCCAGCGGGCGGTTCAGCATTCATATTCGCGCGATGGCGCGGATTATTTCACTTCAAGTTCAATCGAATGGTGGAGCCGAGGGGGATCGAACCCCTGACCTCTACAATGCCATTGTAGCGCTCTCCCAGCTGAGCTACGGCCCCGTTCCATTCCTGTCGCGCCCTGGGAGGCGCGGCGAGGGCCGCCCTTTATGGGCGGAACCTCGAAATCGCAAGCACCTTTATCACTCTCCCGTCATCCCGGCGAAAGCCGGGACCGCAAGCTACGGACGTCGCGCTTGCGGCACAAGGTCCCGGCTTCCGCCGGGATGACGATCAGTTGTCCTCGTCCTCGTCGTCGCCTGTGCTGATCTCGCCGAGATCGTCGTCGCCGCCGAGGTCGATGTCGTTGTCGGGCGAGTCCTCGCCCTCGTCGACGTTCTCGAGATCCTCGTCGAGCTCGTCGCCGCCGAGATCGGAGTCCGCCTCTTCAGGCTTCTCCTTCTCCTTCTGCACTTCCTCGAAGGGAATCGGCTGCTTCGACTTGAGCACCGGCTCCGGGTACCACTGGTTGCCGCATTCGATGCACACGACCGGTTCGTCCTTGCCGAGGTCGTAGAACCGTTCACCGCACTTGGGGCAGCTGCGCTTGGCACCCCACTCTGGCTTGACCATGGATATGTCCTCATTGGCCCGCCGCGCGGCCGGGCAGAATTGGTGGAAACTTGATGGGTGCGGCCTCAAGCCTAATCAAGGGCCGGAATCAAGAGCGCGGGCGCCTTGCCACAGCCCCCCGGCGCTGTCAAAAGCCCGCCGCCTTGACCGATCCTGCTTCCCCTCGCCCGCGCCGTTTCCTCCCCGGAGGCCCCCTGAAGGGACGGATTCGCGTACCCGGCGACAAGTCGATCAGCCACCGCTCGCTGATGTTCGGCGCGCTGGCGGTGGGGGAGACGCGCGTCACCGGCCTGCTCGAGGGCGAGGACGTGATGGCCACTGCCGCGGCGCTGCGGGCGATGGGCGCTACGATCGAGCGCGAGGCCGAGGGCCGCTGGGCGATTCACGGAGTCGGGGTCGGCGCACTGCTCCAGCCCGAAGGCCCGCTCGACATGGGCAACTCCGGCACTTCGACCCGCCTGCTGATGGGCCTTGTCGCCAGCCATCCGATCGTCGTGCAGTTCACCGGCGACGCGAGCCTGTCGAAGCGGCCGATGGGCCGCGTCACCGAGCCGCTCGGCCTGATGGGCGCCGAGTTTTCCGGGACGACGCTGCCGCTGACCGAGCGCGGGCTCAGCCCGGCGGTGCCGATCACCTACCGCCTCCCGGTCGCCAGCGCCCAGGTCAAGAGCGCGGTGCTGCTCGCCGGGCTCAACACCCGCGGCATCACGACGGTCATCGAACCGGTGCCGACGCGCGACCATACCGAGCGCATGCTCAGGGGCTTCGGCGCGGACCTGCGGGTCGAGGAGGCAGACGGCGAGCGTGTCATCAGCATCCACGGCGAGGCCGAGCTCGAGCCGCAGACGATCGAGGTCCCCGGCGATCCCTCGTCTGCGGCGTTCTTCGCCGTCGCCGCGCTACTGGCGCCGGAGAGCGATCTCGTGATCGAAAACGTCGGCCTCAACCCGACGCGAGCGGGCATCTACGACGTGCTGCGCGACATGGGCGCAAGCATCGAGGAACTCGACCGCCGCGAGGTCGGCGGCGAGCCGGTCGCGGACTTGCGCGTCAGGCACTCGCCTCTGCACGGGATCGAGGTCGATCCACAGGTCGCGCCGAGCATGATCGACGAGTTCCCGGTGTTCTTCGTCGCCGCCTCGCTCGCGCGCGGGCAGACCTCCACTCGCGGACTCGAGGAACTGCGGGTCAAGGAATCGGATCGCCTGTCCGCCATGGCCGAAGCGCTCGGTGCCGCGGGTGCCCGGGTCATCGAGCGCGAGGATGGCCTCGTCATCCAGGGCACCGACGGCGAGCCGCTGCCCGGGACTGGCGAAAACGCGGCGCCAATCGCCACCCACCTCGATCACCGGATCGCCATGTCGATGGCCGTCGCTGGCCTCGCCAGCAGGGACGGCGTCGAGGTCGACGACACGCGCCCGATAGCGACGAGCTTCCCGCAGTTCGAGGCGCTGCTCGAGGAGGCTACGGGCCACTAAGCGACTGCGGCACGCGGCCGCGGTTACTCACGCCGGCGTGGAGACCTTCATCAGGATAAGCCCGGCCACGATCAGGGCGGCGGCCAGCAGGCGCACGGCAGTCACCGCCTCGCCGAGCACCACGATCCCGACGACGAACGCTCCGACGGCGCCGATCCCGGTCCACACCGTATAAGCGGTGCCGAGCGGCAACGACTTCATCGCCAGGCCGAGCAGGCCTATGCTGACCGCCATCGCCGCGAACGTCGCCACGGTGGGCCCGAGCCGGGTGAAGCCGTCCGACAGCTTCATGTAGTAGGCCCAAACGGTCTCGAACACGCCGGCGGTAACGAGAATGATCCAAGCCACGACAGCCTCCTTCGCAAAGTTAGCTGCCGGGCCGTCCCGGTCTTGAAGGCCCACCCCGCATGGAAAGAGGCGAGCACGGGGGACGTGGCCGCCCGCGCCGGGCAGATAGGCCGCAAGATCGCGGTTCTCAATAGGGCGACAGCCGACTAGAGCGCGGCGATGATCATCGCCGTCGACGGACCAACCGCCTCGGGCAAGGGCACGATCGCCCGCGCGCTGGCTGCGCATTACGGCCTGCCGCATCTCGACACGGGGCTGCTCTATCGAGCGGTCGGGCGCCAGGTGTTTCTCGATGGTGGCGACCCCGACGATCCGGGCGACGCGCTCGCCGCGTGCACTTTCCCCGATGCCCTGCTCGCCGATCCCGAGCTGCGCAGCGAGACCACCGGCGGACTCGCGAGCCGCGTCTCGGTCCACGCCGCTGTGCGCGAGGCGCTGTACGAGCGGCAGCGCAGCTTCGCGCTGCAGCCCGGGGGCGCGGTGCTCGACGGGCGCGACATCGGCACCGTCATCGCGCCCGACGCAGACGTGAAGCTCTACGTCACCGCCAGCGTCGAGGCGCGGGCGCTGCGGCGGTGGAAGGAGATGCAGGAGCGCGGGAAGGACTCGCCGCTCGCCACGATCGAGGCCGACCTGCGCCGCCGCGACGAGCGCGACAGCACCCGCGCCGAGGCGCCGCTGCGCGCGGCCGAGGACGCCGTCGTGCTGGACACCTCGAACCTCGGGCCCGCCGAAGCCGTGGCCGCGGCCATCGCCCTCGTCGAACGCCGGCTGGGTGAACGCTAGGCCGCGACGAACGCGGTTTTGCTTGCCAGTGAGCCGGTTTTCCCCTAGGCGCGCCCGCGTTCGATCGGGCTCGGCCCGGGTCGAGAGCGCGCATCAATCGCACGGCCGGTGACAGACCAGCGGATTTTCCCGCCTCGACCGGCTTTTTCGCTCTCCTCCCGTCCTCGTTCCGAAAGGACGCCTGCGACGGCATGGGGCCTCGTGGGCGGTTCGGCCACAAAGACCGGCGGAAACAACCGCCTGGCCGGAAAAACGTTAGATCAGGATACCCACCTTTATGGCATCCACTGCCAATCCCACGCGCGACGATTTCGCGAAACTCCTCGATGAACAGCTCGGCGGCGCCGAAGGCGGCTTCGAAGGCCGCGTCGTCAAGGGCACCGTCACCGCGATCGAAAACGGCGTCGCGCTGATCGACGTCGGCCTCAAGAGCGAAGGCCGCATCCCGCTGCGCGAGTTCGCCCGCGGCGATGACGACGTCGAGCTGACCGTCGGCTCCGAAGTCGAAGTGTTCGTCGACCGCGTCGAGAATTCCGAAGGCGAGGCGATGCTGAGCCGCGACCGCGCCCGCCGCGAAGCCGCGTGGGACAAGCTCGAGAGCGAGTTCGGCGAAGGCAAGCGCGTCGAGGGCCGCATCTTCGGCCGCGTCAAGG
>JBIQKN010000113.1:0-4690 GCA_044506565.1 Sphingomonadales bacterium
GCCGGGACCGAGCCCCACACTTCCTCGGCCACTTCGACCACGAGGCGGATCTTGGCCGCCTGCTGCTCGGTGGTGAGGTCGTTGCCGTGGACGGTCGAGGCGAAGCCGCATTGCGGGCTCAGCGCGAGCTGGTCGATGTCGGCGTACTTCGTCGCCTCGTCGATGCGGCGCATGATGTCGTCGCGGCTTTCGAGCTCGCCGAGCTTGGTGGTGACGAGGCCGAGCACGACGGTCTTGCCCTTGGGCAGGAACCGCAGCGGGGCGAAGTCGCCCGAGCGCGGGTCGTCGTACTCGAGGAAGAACGCGTCGATCTCGAGCTCGTTGAACATGATCTCGGCGACCGGCTCGTAGCCGCCCTCGGCGGCCCAGCTCGAGCGGAAGTTGCCGCGGCATAGGTGGACGGCCTTGATCATGTCGGCCGGCGCGCTGGCGAAGCTCTCGTTGATGAGTTTGGCGTAGGCGCGCGGCGTCTCGTTCGGATCGACCCCGCGCGCGGCGGCGTCGGCCCGGTGCGTGTCGTCGCACAGGTAGGCGAGGTTGGTGTCGTCCATCTGGATGTAGCGGCAGCCGGCCGCGGCGAGGCTGTCGACCTCGGCACGATAGGCGGCGGCGACGTCGGCGTAGAATTCCTCCATCGTCGGGTAGACGTCCTCGGGAATGCCCGCCCGCCCGGCGCGGAAGTGCAGCATCGTCGGGCTCGGGATGGCGACCTTGGGAGTCTCGCTGACGAGGCCCTTGAGGTATTCGAAGTCGGCGAGCTGGATCGGCTTCTTGTGACGCACCTTGCCCGAAACCACCATCTTCGGCGGGGCGAAGTGGACGTCCTTGCCGGCGGCGTTCTGGAACGCCTTGGCGATGCCGCCGTGCTCCTCGACCCCGTCGAGCTGGAGCAGGAAGTCGGTGTGGAAGAAGTAGCGGCGGAACTCGCCGTCGGTGATGGCCTTGAGGCCGAGGCCCTCCTGCCACTTGACGAGTTCGGCGATCGCGGCGTCCTCGATCGCGCGCAGTTCGGAGTAATCGATGTTGCCCGCAGCCCTGTGCTCGCGTGCCTCGATCACCGATCGCGGACGGAGGAAGGAGCCGACATGGTCGGCGCGGGACGGCAGCTTGGTCGACATGGGAATGTCCTGTCTGGCTAACAATGTTGAGAAGCCAGGGTCATAACGCGGGCTCGCGCTCGACTGACGGCGACTCAATACGCCGAAGCGATGTTGCACTGCAACCGGGAAATACCCCGACCGGCGCACGCCGAGGGCGCTTGACCGGCGGGAAACCGAGACCGTAAGTCCTGCTTACAAACCAAGGGCTCGCGGCAGGGATCGCCGCACAGGGAGAGGCCGGATGGGACTTGCGAAATGGTTCGTCGCCGCGGGCGCGGCGCTGGCGCTGGCGGCTTGCGGGGATCGCGGATCCGAGGGCGGGATCGACGCCGAGCGGCTGGTCAACGCCGCCGCTGATACCGCCAACTGGATCACCTACGGGCGCGACTATTCGGAGCAGCGCTACAGCCCGCTCGACCAGATCAACACCGAGAACGTCGGCGAGCTCGGCCTCGCCTGGTTCGCCGACCTCGACACCGCGCGCGGCCAGGAAGGCACGCCGCTGGTGATCGACGGCAAGATCTTCATCACCACCGCTTGGAGCAAGGTGAAGGCCTACGACGCGAGGACCGGCGAAGCGCTGTGGGCCTTCGACCCGCAGGTGCCGGGCGAGACCGCGCCCAAGGCTTGCTGCGACGTGGTCAACCGCGGCATGGCCGCGTGGGGCGACAAGCTCTACCTCGGCACGCTCGACGGCCGGCTGGTCGCACTCGACCGCGAGACCGGCGAGGAGGCCTGGTCGACGGTCACCGTCGATCAGTCGAAGCCCTACACGATCACCGGCGCGCCGCGGGTGATCGACGGCAAGGTGATCATCGGCAACTCCGGCGCCGAGTTCGGCGTGCGCGGCTATGTCACCGCCTACGACGCCGAGAGCGGCGAGCAGCTGTGGCGGTTCTACACGATCCCGGGCGCGCCGGGCGAGGACGGCGACGAACCCGAATACCTGAAGAAGGCGCGCGCGACCTGGAACGGCGAGTTCTGGAAGCTCGGCGGCGGCGGCACGGTGTGGGACGCGATGGCCTACGACCCCGAGCTCGACCTGCTCTACATCGGCGTCGGCAACGGAACCCCGTGGAACCAGGCGATCCGCTCGCCCGGCGGCGGCGACAACCTATACCTGTCGTCGATCGTCGCCATTCGGCCGGATACCGGCGAATACGTGTGGCACTACCAGGAGACGCCCGGCGAGACCTGGGACTTCACCGCCACCCAGCACATCATGCTGGCCGACCTCGAGATCGACGGACGGCTGCGCAAGGTGCTGATGCAGGCGCCGAAGAACGGCTACTTCTACGTGCTCGACCGCGAGACCGGCGAGTTGATCAGCGCCGACAATTACGTGCCGCAGAACTGGACCACCGGGATCGACATGGCGACCGGGCGGCCGATCGTGCCGCGTGAGGCGCGCTTCGACCTTACCGGCCAGCCGTTCATCGGCACCCCGGGCGCCGGCGGCGGGCACAACTGGCACCCGATGGCCTTCAACCCCACCGAGCGCCTGGTCTATATCCCGGCGATCGAAGCCGCGTTCCCCTACTTCCCCGAGGCCGGCTGGCAGCCCGACCGCAATCGCGGCATGAACACTGGCCTCGATCTTTCGGCGGGGGCGATGCCGGCCGACCCGGCGGCGCGCGATGCCGCCCGGGCCGCCACCAAGGGTGCGCTGATCGCGTGGGATCCGGTGACCCAGACCGAGCGCTGGCGAGTGCCGCACCCGAGCCCGTGGAACGGCGGGCTGCTGTCGACCGGCGGCGGCCTTGTGTTCCAGGGCAACGCCGCGGGCAATTTCGTCGCCTACTCGGCCAAGGACGGCAAGCAGTTGTGGTCGTTCTTTGCCCAGACCGGGATCATCGCCCCGCCGATCACCTACACGATCGATGGAGAGCAGTACGTCGCGGTGCTGGCCGGCTGGGGCGGGGTGTTCCCGCTCTCGCCGACCGGCTTCCTGACCGAGCAGTCGGGCCCGCTGCCGAACATCTCGCGGCTGCTGGTGTTCAAGCTCGGCGGTACCGCAGCGCTGCCACCGGCCCGCGAATTCGAGCGCCGGCCGCTCGATCCGCCGCCGTTCACCGGGACCGAGGCGCAGGTGAGCCGGGGCGCCTACGACTTCGGCCGCTATTGCAGCCAGTGCCACAACGACGCGGCGATCGGCTCGACCGTGCTGCCCGACCTGCGCCGCAGCGCGGCGCTCGAGAACCGCGACACCTGGATGGCGATCGTCCACGACGGCGCGCTCGAGGACAACGGCATGGTCAGCTTCGGCCCCTCGCTGAGCCGCGAGCGGATCGAGGGGATCCGCCAGTACGTGATCAAGCGGGCCCACGAGGACAAGGCGCTCGAGGGCCGCGGCGCGTGAGGCGGGTCGGGCTGCGGGTCCTCGCACCGCTGGCCCTGCTCGCGGCCGCAGGATGGCCGGCGAACGGGGCCGGAACGGTCGATTCCGCGCTGCTGGCGCAGGGCAGCGAGGCCGACTGGGCGGCCCACGGCCGCACCTACGCCGAGCAGCGCTGGAGCCCGCTGGCGCAGATCGACGCCGGCAACGTGAGCGGGCTCGGGCTCGCCTGGTACGCCGACCTCGACACCAACCTGACGCAGGAAGCGACGCCGCTGGCGATCGACGGCAAGATCTACGTCTCGACCGCGTGGTCGAAGGCGTTCGCGTTCGACGCAGTGACCGGCGAACGGCTGTGGCACTACGACCCTGAGGTGCCGCGCGAGACGCTGGCCAAGACGTGGGACGCGTTCAACCGCGGCATGGCCGCGTGGGGCGACAAGCTCTATCTCGCGACGCTCGACGGGCGGCTGATCGCGCTCGACCGCGCGACGGGCAGGCCCGTGTGGAGCGTCACCACGGTCGACCAAACGAAGAACTACACGATCAGCGGAGCGCCGCGAGTGGTGAACGGCCTGGTCGTTATCGGCAATGCCGGGGCGGACATGGGCGTGCGCGGCTACGTGACCGCCTACGATGCCGAGACCGGCGAGCAGCGCTGGCGGTTCCATACCGTGCCCGACCGGCCGGGGAGCAACGCCGAGGATTACCTCAGGCGCGCCGAGGCGACGTGGAACGGCGACACCTGGTGGCAGATCGGCGGCGGCGGGACGGTGTGGGACTCGATGGCCTACGACCCCGAGCTCGACCTGCTCTACATCGGCGTCGGCAACGGCTCGCTGTGGAACCAGGCGCTGCGCTCGCCGGGCGGCGGCGACAACCTCTACACTTCGTCGATCGTGGCGATCCGCGCGAGCACCGGCGAGTACGTCTGGCACTTCCAGCAGGTGCCGGGCGAGACCTGGGACTACACCGCGACCCAGCACATCGTGCTCGCCGACCTCACGATCGACGGCCGCGTGCGCAAGGTGCTGATGCAGGCGCCGAAGAACGGGTTCTTCTACGTGATCGACCGCGAGACCGGCGAGTTCATCTCCGGGCGCAACTACGTGCCGGTCAACTGGGCGAGCGGGCTCGATCCCACGACGGGGCGGCCGATCGAGAACCCCGAGGCGCGGTTCGACAGGACCGGCAAGCCGGTGTTCGTGATGCCGAGCGCGCAGGGGGCGCACAACTGGCAGCCGATGGCGTGGGA
>JBIQKN010000113.1:4790-6705 GCA_044506565.1 Sphingomonadales bacterium
TTCTCCGCGTATTCGACCGCGGACGGCAAGGAGCTGTGGTCGTTCGCGGCGCAGACCGGGATCCTCGCCGCGCCGATCAGCTTCGCCGCCGGCGGCGAGCAGTACGTCGCGGTGCTCGCCGGGGTCGGCGCGAGCAAGCCGGTCGCGCCGGGGATGCCGGCGCTGCCCAACGTCAGCCGGCTGCTGGTGTTCAAACTCGGCGGCGCCGCACGGCTGCCCGAGGCGCCGCCGGTCCGGCGGTTCGCGGTGAACCCGCCGGCCGAAGTGCCCGACGCGGCGCTGATCGCGCAGGGGCGGCGGCACTATTCGAACCATTGCCTGTTCTGCCACCTGCCCGCCGGCGGGCCGGGACCCGACCTGCGCTTCTCGGCGGCGCTGCGCGATGCGCAGGCCTGGAAGGCGATCGTCCACGACGGGGCGCTGGCGAAGCGCGGCATGGTCGGCTGGTCGGCAGTGCTCGACCCGGACGAGGTCGAGGCGATCCGCGCCTACTTCATCGGCGAGGCGCAGGCCTTCGCCGCGCAGCCCGCCGCGCCGCAGGCGCCGCCGGCGCAGGTGCACTAGGGCTGGAACACGGCCGATGCGCACGCTATCGTAACGGACGTTAGGATCGCCGCCGCATAGGCAGCCGCCCCGCGCTTTGCTAGACGGCGAGAAACAGATTCGCTTCGGGAAAGGAGCCCCCAGAATGAACGAGATGACCACCATCGACCGCACGCAGCCCGAGTACTCGGATGCGGTGAAGAAGGCGCTGGCCCGCAAGCCGCAGCTCTACATCAACGGCGAGTGGGTCGACAGCTCGGGCGGCGAGACGATCGACGTCGAGGACCCGTCGTCGGGCAAGGTCATCTCGAAGTTCGTCGAGGCGACCGACAAGGACGTCGACCGGGCGATCGCCGCGGCACGCACCGCGTTCGACGACGGCCGCTGGCGCAACCTGCCGCCGGTGGTGCGCGAGAAGACGATGCACCGCATCGCCGACCTGATCGACGCGCACGCCGACGAGCTGGCCGAGCTCGAGGCGATCGACGTGGGCAAGCCCAAGGGCATGGCGCACGCGGTCGACGTGCCCGGCGCCGCGGCGCACTTCCGCTACATGGCCGGCTGGGCCGGCAAGATCGGCGGCGAGACCCAGGCGCCCTATTCGATGCCCGGCGGGATGATGTTCGCCTACACGCTGAAGGAGCCGGTCGGCGTCTGCGCGCAGATCGTGCCGTGGAACTTCCCGCTGTTGATGGCCTGCCTCAAGCTTGCCCCGGTGCTCGCCTCCGGCTGCACCAGCGTGCTCAAGCCGGCCGAGCAGACCAGCCTGACCGCGCTGCGCCTCGCCGACCTGATCCAGGAGGCCGGCGTTCCCGCGGGCGTGGTCAACATCATCACCGGCTACGGCCACACCGTCGGCGACCGGATGGTCAAGCATCCCGACGTCGACAAGGTGGCGTTCACCGGCTCGACCGAGATCGGCAAGCTGATCAACCGCAACGCGACCGATACGCTCAAGCACGTCACGCTCGAGCTCGGCGGCAAGAGCCCGGTCGTGGTCATGCCCGACGTCGACGTGGCCGAGACCGCCCCCGGCGTCGCCGGCGCGATCTTCTTCAACTCGGGCCAGGTCTGCGTCGCCGGCAGCCGGCTCTACGCGCACAAGAGCGTGTTCGACAAAGTCGTCGAAGGCATGGCGCAGACGGCCGACTTCTGGGCCCCGCGCCCGTCGCTCGATCCGAACGCCCACATGGGCCCGCTGGTCAGCAAGGAGCAGCACGAGCGCGTGCTCGGCTACATCGAGGCCGGCAAGCGCGACGGGGCATCGGTGCTGATGGGCGGCGACGTGCCGAGCAACGACGGCGGCTACTACGTCAACCCGACGATCCTGACCGACGTGAACCCGCAGATGAGCGTGGTGCGCGAGGAGATC
>JBIQKN010000114.1:0-6682 GCA_044506565.1 Sphingomonadales bacterium
CCAGCCGTAGTGCGGGTGCGCCCTGGCGTGCTCGCGCATGATCCGGTCGCGGTGCTCCTTGGCGAGGATCGAGGCGGCCGAGATGCACGGCTCGCACGCATCGCCGCCGACGATCGGGCGTGCCGGCCAGCGCCATTCGGGGCGGCGGCCGGCGGGAGTGAGGTTGCCGTCGACGAGCACCTGGTGCGGGTCGCAGCCGATCGCCTCGCACAGCCGCGCGACGGCTTGCGCCATCGCCCACATCGTCGCGTGGAAGATGTTGAGGCTGTCGATGTCCTCGACCTCGACCACGCCGATGCCGAACGCGCAGCGGCGGCGGATGCGCTCCTCGAGCAGCGCGCGCCGTTCGGGTGTCAGCTTCTTGGAATCGTCGAGCCCCGCAGGTCGCGGCTTGCACAACACGACGGCGGCCGCCACAACCGGGCCCGCCAGCGGCCCGCGGCCGGCTTCGTCGACCCCGACGATGAGCTCGCCGGAGGCAAAGCAGGCAGCGAATTCGCGAGAGGGAGTTCCGGAAAGCATGCGCAGCATCAGGCAATTGGCCATCGCTCTATCTCCCGCAGCCTTGCTGATCGCAAGCTGCAGCGCCGCCCAATCGGGGGATAGCGCGCCGGCATCGGGCGAGACGCCCTTCACGGTCGAAGACAAGGGCACGTTCGACAGCCCGTGGGGGATCGCTTTCGCGCCTGGAACGCAAACGCTGTTCATCACCGAAAAGCCGGGCACGATGAAGTTCGTCGACCTCGCCAGCGGCCGGCAGGGCAGCGTCACCGGCTTGCCGACGGTGCACAACCAGGGCCAGGGCGGGCTCGGCGACGTCGCCTTCCTGCAGTCCGAGTCGTCGCCCACGCTCGATCGGAGGACGATCTACCTGACTTGGGCCGATCCGGGCGACGGCAGCGGCAGCTTTGCTGCGATGGGCCGCGGCACGCTGGTCTGCGAGGAAGCCGATGCTTGTCGGATCGAGGGCCTCGAGCGCATCTGGCGCCAGCAGCCGGCGATCAGCAGCCCCGGGCACTATTCGCACAAGATCGCCTTCTCGCCCGACGGCAAGTACCTGTTCCTCTCGTCGGGCGAGCGCATGCAGGGCGCTCCGGCGCAAGCGCTCGACAACAACCTCGGCAAGGTGCTGCGGCTCAACCTCGACGGGACGCCCGCCGAGGGCAATCCGTTCGCCGACCGCGGCGGCGTAGCGCGCGAGATCTGGTCGTACGGCCACCGCAACCTGCTGGGCCTCGAGTTCGATCTCGACGGCCAGCTGTGGGATCTCGAGCATGGTCCGGCCGGCGGCGACGAGATCAACAAGGTCGAGCCGGGCCACAACTACGGCTGGCCGGTACGCTCGAACGGCAACGATTACAGCGGAGCCGACATCCCCGACCATACGCCCGACGACGGCTTCACCAAGCCGGCGATCAGCTGGAACCCGGTGATCGCACCGGGCGACTTCGTGTTCTATTCCGGCAAACTGTGGCCCGAATGGCGCAACCACGCGCTCGCCGCGGGCATGGGCCGCCCGCCGCAGGGGCTCGTCCGGGTCTCGCTGTCGGACGGCATGGGCAAGGAAGAGGCGCGCTATTCCTTCGAGAAGCGGCTGCGCGATATCGCCGAGGGCGACGACGGCGCGCTCTACGTTGTCGAGGATGGTCCCGGCGGCCGGCTGCTGCGTTTGACGCCGTCCTCGTAAAGCCGTTGCATCGGGAGGCGTGCGCACCTATCGGCGCGCCTCCCATGACCGATACGGCCGTCACTTCGCTGATTCCCCTAGACCAGGTCGAACCGGGCGAGATCGAGCACGTGCTCGACCTCGCGTTCGGGCCCGATCGTCACGGCCGCACGGCCTATGCGATCCGCCGGGGCACCGACTGGCTCCCGGCCCTGAGCTTCGCGGCGCTCGACTCCGGCGGGGCACTGGTAGGGACGATCCAGGCCTGGCCGGTGGCCCTGACCGACCCTCAGGGCCGAGCACATCCGCTGATCATGGTCGGGCCCGTTGCCATCCGGCCCGAACGGCAGGACCAGGGCTTCGGCCGGGCGCTGATGGCGGCCCAGGCCACGGCGATCGAAGCGGGTCGGGCACAGGGAGCGCGCAGCCTTCCCCAGGTGCTGATCGGCGACCCGCCCTACTACTCGCGGTTCGGCTTCGTCGAGGCGCCACGCGGGTGGACCTGTCCCGGCCCCTGGGACCCCGCGCGCCTGCTTGTCCGGGGCGCCAATCCGGCTGTCCTGCCTGCCGAGGGAATGATCGGACCCTGGACCTGACGCGCCGCCGGCGCGGTTGGGAGTTGGCAGAGCCCCGTTGACGGCGGTAAGACGAAGGCTTTCCGTCACGGGAGAGCGTCGTGCAAAGCTGGATTCTGCGGGAGCCCGCCTTGTGTCTCGGCATCCCGGTTTATGCCTTCGCGGCGGTGCTGTTTCCGCTCCACCTCGGCTGGAGCGGCGCCTCGCTTGTCCTGCTCGCCGTTTACGTGGCGATCGCGGGAGGACTCTTCACGATAGCCGACGTGCTGACTCACCGCGGCTTCTATCGGCGCTGGCACGAGATCGTCGCTCAGGGGGTCCTGAGCCTGATGACGATCGCGGCGCCGGCCGTGCTGGCTTTCGCCGTCGGGCAGGCGTTCGACCATTCGGAAGAAAGGCTCGAAGACGAGCTGTGCGTCATGGGCGGCTATGCCGGAGGGTCGGATTCGGCCGCAGCCGAAGCCGACGATTTACTCGACGTCACTCCCGACTGCGTAAGCGAGCGCAAGGCCGGCTGAGCCCGCGCTGCGCCCCCGCCCCTTGCGGCGGAGACGAGATTGCTGGCATCTGGCGCCATGCCCTACGAAGCCCCGCCGGACCTTCGTTCGATGAGCCTGTCGGACATTGCGAAGGCGGTCGAGGAGCGCAGGCTTCCGCCCATCGAAGCCTGGAACCCCTCGGAAACTGCCGACAGCCGAATGCGCATACGTGCCGACGGCACCTGGCTCCACGAAGGGCGCCCGATCACCCGGCCGGCCATGATCCGCGCGTTCGCCACATTGCTCGTCCGCGATGACCGCGGCACGCACTGGCTGGTGACGCCCGAATGCCGGCAGTCGATCGAGGTCGAGGATGCCGCTTTCGTCGCGGTCGACATGCAGGCGCGCGAAGGGGCGCTCGCGTTCCGGCTCAACACCGACGAGCTGGTGATCGCGGGTCGCGAACATCCGCTGCGTGCGACGGGCGACCCGGCAACGCCGGCAATCTACCTTTCTGTTCGTCACGGCTGCGAGGCCCGGCTCGACCGCTCGACCTGGCTTCAGCTCGCCGAGCATGCGCTGGGCACTGGCGATGGCACCTCGGTCTCCAGCGGAGGCGAGACGTTCTCGCTCGTTCCGGCGTGAGCGCGCTGTTCGATCGCCTGCGGAAGCTGTTCGACGAAGGGCACGGCGTCGAGCTGCCGGGGCTGCGCAACGACGGCCAGTTCGCTCCGCCGGTGATCCGCCCGGCGGCCGTGCTGATCGCGGTGACCGACAGGTCCGAGCCCGGCGTGATACTGACGCACCGTCCCGACAACATGCGCGCGCACCCGGGCCAGGTGGCGCTTCCGGGCGGCAAGCTCGACCCGGGCGAGGACGCGGTCGAAGCGGCCCTGCGCGAGGCGCACGAGGAACTCGCGATGGACCCATCCGCCGTGAGGGTGATCGGGGCTAGCGACCGCTTCGTCACCGGCAGCGGTTACGACGTCACGCCGGTGCTCGGGCTTGTCCCGCCCGACCTGCCGCTCGTGCCCAACCCGCGCGAGGTGGCCTCGTGGTTCGAGGCGCCGCTCGGCTACCTGCTCGATCCGGCCAACCACGCGCACAAGGAGCGCGAATGGTTCGGTAGGGTTCGGCCTTACATCGAGATCGAGTGGCAGGGTCATCGCATCTGGGGAATAACCGCGGCCATCCTTGCCAACCTCGCCCGCCGTCTCGCATGGCAGAGGCCATGACCACGCTCCCCGAGGCCGAGTGGACCCGGCGCCCGGACCTTGGCGCACTCGTCGCGGCGCTGGGACCGGACACCGTTCGCTGGGTCGGCGGAGCCGTCCGCGATACCCTGCTCGGCGAGGACGTGAGCGACGTCGACGCGGCGACGATCCACAGGCCGGAGACGGTCATCGAGCGGCTGGCGGCGGCGGGCATTCGCGCCGTCCCGACGGGGATCGAGCACGGCACGGTGACGGCTGTCCTTCCCGGCGGACCGGTCGAAGTCACCACACTGCGTCGTGACGTCAGCACCGACGGACGCCGGGCCACCGTCGCCTTCTCGACCGAATGGCGCGATGACGCCGCACGGCGCGATTTCACGATCAACGCGCTCTACGCCGATCCGCGGACGCTCGAGGTCCACGACTGGTTCGGCGGCCTCGACGATCTCGCTGCCCGCCGGGTCCGCTTCATCGGCGATGCGCGCCAGCGTATCCGCGAGGACTATCTGCGGATTCTGCGCTACTTCCGCTTCCAGGCCCGCTTCGGCAGCCGGCTCGATGACGAAGCCGAAGAGGCCTGTGCCGAGCTCGCCTCGACGCTCAAGGGCCTGAGCCGCGAGCGGGTGGCGATGGAGCTGCTCAACCTGCTGGCCCTGCCCGATCCCGCGCCGACCGTCGCGCGGATGCAGGCGCGTGGCGTGCTGCCGGTGATCCTGCCCGAAGCTGGCGACAGCGGAGTCGCCGCACTCGCGTGGCTGGTCGAGGAAGAGTCGAAGCAAGGGGTCGCGGCCGATGCCCTGCGCCGGTTCGCCGCGTTGTTGCCGCCGGATCCCCGACTCGCGGAGCAGGTCGCAGCGCGACTGAGGCTGTCCGCGACGCAGCGCAAGCGCGTGGTCACCGCCGCCGAACGCGAGGAAAGCCCCGGCGACCCTCGTACTCTGGCGTATCATTTGGGCCGCGCAGAAGCCCTCGACCGCCTGCTGCTGGCCGGGGCCGACACGGCGCCGCTCGCAGGCTGGGAGATCCCGCGTTTTCCGCTCAAGGGCGGCGAGATCGTGGCCCGCGGGATTTCCGCGGGTCCCGAGGTGGCGCGCCTCCTTCGGGAGATCGAGAACCGATGGATCGCTGAAGGCTTTCCCCCGCGCGAGCGCGTCGAACGCATGCTCGACGAACGGCTCGCGGGCTGAACCGTTTATCGCAGCTAACTACCGATTCGTCCCAAAACGATTTTCCCTTCCGCGCGAACCCTTTGAAACTTCTCGCCAAGTCGGATTGCATCTCGGCCGCGCCTTCGCGTCGCGCCTCCCTTCCGTCACGTCACCCCCGGCCGCTTTTCGGCCCCCTAACCATTTGGATTATTTGGAGATTTTACCATGAAGCTTCGCACACTGGCCGCCGCGGCCGCACTGGCGGCAGCCAGCCTTTCCACCGTCGCCGTCGCCCAGACGACCCCCGCGGTCGGGACGACAATCTTCGGTTCCGACGGGGCCGAAGTCGGTACGGTCGCGAGCACCGACGGCACCAACGTGGTGATCAACCTCGGCTCGGTCACGGCAGCCATGCCGGTCAGCTCGATCGGCGAAGGCGAGAACGGGCCGATGATCGGCTGGACCAAGGCCGAGCTCGAGGCGGCCGTGAACGAGGCCAATGCCCAGGCCCAGGCCGAACTCGCGGCAGCGCTGGTCGCCGACGCCGAGGTCTACAGCTCGGACAGCGTCCTGCTCGGCAAGGTCAAGGAAGTCACCGCCGACGACCTCGTCGTGGTGGAACTCGCGAGTGGGCCAGCCTCGCTGCCCAAGCAGCAGATGGCGCTCCAGAACGGCAAGGTGACTTTCCTCGCCACCGCCGCGGACCTCGAGGCCGCGGTGTCCGCACAGGGAGGCGACTAAGCCACCGACCGAATTCCCTGCTCCAAGGTAGCCCCTTCCGGAGCAGGGATGCCGCGCGCAATGCGCGTGGCGGAGGGGGCTCGCCAAGGGTCGCAACCGGGGCGGGTTCCCTCCAACCGTATGGGGGGATCGGCCCCACCCGATCAATGGGGCCGGTTCAGAAGCGATTATCCCGCGGGAAGCCTTGCGGCGGCAAGCGTCCTGCAGCGCCGCGCGCAACCTTCCACATGTGGATGTCCTTCTCGGTTCGCACGCGGCCGCTTTCGCCGCCCATTTGCCATGACAGGCCTTCCTCGAGCCTGAGCGAGGTCGCATCGGCCAGCCCGCCGTCGCGATAGCGCTGCAGCGTAACGCCCTGTCCGCGGGCCATCATCGGCAGCTCCTGCAGGTGGAACACGACCAGCTTGCGGTTCTCGCCGACCACCGCGACGTGATCGTGCTCGGGCGCGATCGGTCGCGCCACGGCGAGCTTGTTGCCGTCCTTGAGGTTGACCACCTGCCGCCCCTTGCGCGTCTCGGCGAGCAGCTCGTCGGTGATCGCCGCGAACCCGCGGCCACCGCTCGAGGCCAGCAGCAGCTTCGTCCCTTGCTTGTGCACGATCAGCGCCACGATCTGCGCGCTGGCGTCGATGTCGAGGGTATTGCGGATCGGCTCGCCGAATCCGCGCGCGCCGGGCAGCTTGTCCGCCCCGATCGTGAAGAAGCGCCCGTCGTCCGACGCCAGCAGCAGCTTGTCGGTAGTCTGCGCGTGCACCGCGAACGCCGGCCCGTCGCCTTCCTTGAACTTCCAATCCTGCTCGAGCGGCAGGTGCCCCTTGGCCGCCCGGATCCAGCCGCGCTGCGAGAGGATCACCGTGAC
>JBIQKN010000115.1:0-6503 GCA_044506565.1 Sphingomonadales bacterium
CCGCGGCCATAGCCGCCGACGGCGATCAGCGTCAGCCGCTCGGCCTTGCCGCGCTTGGCCTCGGGCAGGAGGTCGGCGAACACGTGATCGTGGATCACGCGGATCAGCTGGTCGACCAGAAACGCATGGCCGTGGGTGATCTCGTGCCCCGCGCTCGGGTGCGCGGCGAGCCGTTCGGTCAGCTCGGCGCGGCCGTGCTCGAGCGCCTCGCGCAGCAGCGCGACAATCCGCGGGCGCGCCTTCTGCGGCCCGTCTTCGGCGACCGCTTCGGCGACCGCGGCCGTCAGCTGGCGACGGTCGATCACCGCGCGCTGGTTGGGGATCCGGAGGGCGCTCACCCGCTTTCCCATAAGCCCAAAGCGGGACCATGCAATCGTTCGCGGGCTTGGCGCGGAACCGCGTTCCGTGCCAAAGCGCGCGGGACCGAGAGGGGAACCTGACGCCGATGCTCGACTTGCTCGCCGCCGCCACGTCCGCCGGAGAGGCGATCCGCTGGGACATGGGCCCGGAGCCGGGCATCCATCTCGGGTTCTTCACGATCCGCTACTACTCGCTCGCCTATCTCGCGGGGATCGTCCTCGCCTGGTGGCACCTGTCGAAGATGATCAAGGCGCCCGGCGCGCCGATGGCACAGCGCCATGTCGACGACCTGTTCTTCTACTGCACGCTCGGGGTGATCATCGGCGGCAGGCTCGGCTATGCCGCCTTCTACAAGCCGGAGCTGTTCAGCCACTTCACGCCCGGGGCGACCGTCAGCTGGGACCTGTTGCGGCTGTGGGACGGCGGGATGAGCTTCCACGGCGGGGTGATCGGCACGGTCGTCGCCATCTCGTGGGTGGCCTGGCGTAATGGGCTCAGCTTCATTCGCGTGTGCGACTACATCGCGGTCAACGTCGGCTTCGGCATGCTGTTCGGGCGCATCGCCAACTTCATCAACGGCGAGCTGTGGGGCATGCCGAGCAACGTGCCGTGGGCGATGATGTTCTGCGAGCAACGCGTGCAGGCCATCTGTACGGCGTTCGGCGTGCCGCGCCACCCGAGCCAGCTCTACGAGGCGGCGCTCGAGGGCGCACTGGTTATCGCGGTCATGCTGCCGTTGTTCTGGAAGACGCGCGCGCGCTACCGCCCCGGACTGCTCGTCGGCGCGTTCACCGCGCTGATTGCCTCGGCGCGGTTCGTGGTCGAGTTCTTCCGCGAGCCCGACGAGCACTTGCAGGAGTTCGCGATCCAGACCGGGCTGCACATGGGCCAGTGGCTGAGCCTGCCGCTGATCCTGGCCGGGCTCGGGCTGGTCGTGTGGGCGCTGCGGCGGCCCGAGCTCGCGAGCGGATACAAGCCGGCGCAGGCATGAGCGGTCCGGCGGCAGCCGGGAGCCTGGCGGAGACGTTCCGCCGGCTGATCGCCGCCACCGGGCCGATCAGCCTGATGCACTACATGGGCGAATCGAACGCCTACTACTACGCTTCGAAGGACCCGCTTGGCGCCGCCGGCGACTTCGTCACCGCGCCCGAAGTCAGCCAGATGTTCGGCGAGCTGGTCGGAGTCTGGCTGGCCGACATCTGGAACCGCGCCGGACGGCCGGCCAAGGTCCATTATGTCGAGCTCGGCCCCGGCCGCGGGACGCTGGCGCGGGACGCACTGCGGGCGATGGCGCGCTTCGGGATGGAACCGCAGGTGCACTTCGTCGAGGGTTCGCCGGCCCTGCGCAAGATCCAGCTCGCCGCGGTGGCCGAGGCGCAGTTCCACGACGACCTGTCGAGCGTTCCTACCGACGGGCCGATCCTGTTGGTGGCCAACGAGTTTCTCGACGCCCTGCCGGTGCGCCAGCTCGTGCGCACGGCCGAGGGCTGGCGCGAGGTCGTCGTCACCACCGACCGCGAAGGGCGCTTCGTGCCCCTCCCCGGTCCGCGGCCGATGGACGCCGCGGTGCCCGAAGCGCGCCGCGAGGCGCCCGAAGGCACGGTGATCGAGACGTGCCCGGGCGCCGCCGCGACGGTGTTCGAAGTCGCCGGCCGCCTCGCGCGGCAGGGCGGCGCGGCGCTGTTCGTCGACTACGGCCACGCCGAGCCGCGCACCGGCTCGACGCTGCAGGCGGTTCGCGCGCACCGGAAGGTCGATGCCTTCGAAGCGCCGGGCGAGGCCGACCTGACCGCGCACGTCGATTTCGCGATCCTCGCCGACGTCGCCCGTTCGCGCGGTGCGCGCTGGCTCGGCACGGTAGAACAGGGCGCCTGGCTGCGCGCGCTCGGCCTCGAAGCCCGCGCCGCCACGCTCGCCGCGAGCGCGCCCGATGAATGCGAGGCGCTGGAACAGGCGGTCGAGCGGCTCGCGGGCCACGAGCAGATGGGCCGGCTGTTCAAGGTCATGGGCCTCGCCGGCCCCGACTGGCCCGACGGCGCGGGGTTCTAGCCGGTGGCCGGCGCCCACCGCGTCTCGAACCGGTCGCTCGCGGTGGCTGCGTTCTCGACGGTGGTCGAGTGGTACGACTTCACGCTCTACCTCTATTTCGCGACCGTGCTCGCCCGCGTGTTCTTCGGCGGCGGCGAGGGCTCGCTGCTGGCGACGCTCGGCGGTTTCGCGGTCGCCTACGTGATGCGGCCGGTCGGGGCGGTCGTGTTCGGGCACGTCGGCGACCGCCGGGGCCGGCGGCCGATGCTGCTGCTGTCGATGATTGTCATGTCGGCGGCGATGCTGGCCACGGCCATGCTGCCGACCCACGCGCAGGTCGGGCCGGCCGCGGCCTGGCTGCTGATCGGCCTGCGCTGCGTGATGGGGTTCTCCGTCGGCGGCGAGTACACCGGAGTCATCGCCTACCTGCTCGAAGGCGCGCGGCCCGAGCGGCGCGGGCTGATTGCCAGCCTCGCCGCCGCCTCGAGCGAGGTCGGAGCGCTGCTCGCGGTGGCAGTCGCCGCGCTGACCGTGAGCCTGACTTCCGAGGCCGAGCTGCAGAGCTGGGGTTGGCGGATCCCGTTCCTGGTCGGCGCGGCGCTCGCCGGGGCGGTCTGGCTGGCGCGCCGGGCGATGGACGAATCGCCCGACTTCGAGCGGCTGCGCGAGGCCGGCACGCTGGCCGCGCGGCCGCTCGCGCACGCGCTGTCGCGGCAACGCGCGGCGCTGGCGCGGGCCTTCGCCATCTCGGCGCTGGGCTCGATCACCTACTACGTCGGGATCACCTACGTCCCCGCGTTCCTCGCCTCGGCCGGGACGATGGACGAGGAGGGCGCGCTGTGGCTGTCGACAGCGGCGGCGGTCGCGGTCATCCTCGTGACCCCGCTGGTCGGCCTCTTCGCCGACCGCGTCGGGCGCAAGCCGACGCTGCTCGTGCTCGCCGTGCTCGGCGCGGCGCTGCCGGTGACGCTGTTCTCACTGATGGCCGGCGCCTCGGCGTCGGGCGCGCTGTTCGGCGCGGTCGTGCTCGCGCTCGTCGCCGGCGGGGTCAGCGCGGTCGGGGCGATCGCCACCGGCGAGCAGTTCACCGAGGAAAGCCGGGCGAGCGGGCTCGGGCTCGGCTACACGCTGGCGACGGTGGTGTTCGGCGGCCTGACGCCGTGGGCCGCGCAGTGGCTCGTCGACCGCACCGGGACGCCCGAGGTACCCGGGTTCATGATCGCCGCGGTCGCGCTGGCGGTGTTGCCGGTGTTCGCGACGATGCGCGAGACCGCGCCGCGGAAGAGCTAGCCCGAGACGGCCGCCTTCGAGACGGTCAGGTCGCACACCAGCCCGTCCGGCTCGAAGCGCCTGTTCCACGACCCGGCGAGCTGGCCGGTGACGCTCATCTCGACCAGCCGGGAGCCGAAGCCTTCGGCCATTTCGCCCTTCGGCGCCGGACCGCCGCGCTCGACCCAGCGGAGCATCAACGTGTCGCCGCGGTCGTCGATCGTCAGGTCGATCGCGCCCTCGTCGACCGACAGCGCGCCGTACTTGGCCGAATTGGTCGCCAGTTCGTGGAACACCAGTGCCAGCGGCGTCGCCGCGCGCGCGCCGATGCGCACGTCGTCGCCATGGACCGCGATCTGCGAGCGGCCGGCGATCCGGTAGGGGTTGAACAGGTCGGCGAGCATGCCGTGCAGGCTGCGCCGGCGTTCGTCTCCGGCAGGACGGACGTAGTCGTGCGCGCGGCCGAGCGCGCGCAGCGTGTCGATCAACTCCTCGCCGAAGGTCTTGTGCTCGGGCTGCTTGCGCACGGCGAGCGAGACCAGGCTCGCGACGACCGCGAAGATGTTCTTGATACGGTGCGACAGCTCGCGCGCCAGCAGGTCGCGGCTCTCGGACAGGATGTGCGCGTCGTGCACGTCGACCGCGGTCCCGAACCAGCGCGCCGGCCGCCCGTCGGCGCCGAGCACCGGCACCGCGCGGGCCATCATCCAGCGGTACTCGCCGTCATGACGCCGGACCCGGTGCATGATCTCGTAGGTCTCGCCGGTCTGCAGGCACTCGCGCCAGCGGGCGTTGGCGGCCGGGAAGTCCTCGGGATGGATTGCCCCACCATCCTCGTGCGAATTGTCGCCGGTGAACTCGATCAGCTGGCGGTTGAAGTAGTCGAAGTTGCCTTCGCCGTCCGCCGACCAGGCGATCGCCGGGATCGAATCCGCCAGCGCCCTGAGATGGGCTTCGCGCCGCTCGAGCTCGGCCACCGATTCGAGCTCGACCCGGTGCGCCTCGAGCCGCCGCATCACGGCCTGCGCGAGCACCTCGAGGCCGCTGCGTTGCAGCGGCGTCATCCCCTCGGGGCGGGGCTCGGTGCCGACCACGCACAGCGCGCCCAGCGGCAGGCCTTCCTTCGACAGCAGCGGCTGGCCCGCGTAGTAGCGTATGCCCGGCTCGCCGGTGACCAGCGGATTGTCGACGAAGCGCGGGTCGCGCGTCGCGTCGCGCACTTCCATGAGCCCGTCGTGCACCATCGCATGCGAGCAGAACGAAGTGCTGCGCGGGTTCTCGGTCTGCTCGGTTCCCTGCCGCGCGAGGAAGTGCTGCCTGTCGGCGACCAGCAGGCTGACGAGCGAGATCGGCGTGCCGAACAGCTCCGCGGCGAAGCGGGTGATCGCCGTCAGCTCGGGATCGTCCTGCAGCCGGTCGATCCCGTAGGTCTCGCGCGCGGCGGCGCGTGCGGCCTCGGCCGCAACGTCGAGCGCGGGCATCGGTCCAGCCGAGCCGGGGAACGAGTGGGCGACGTTCAAAGGCCTCTCTCCGGCAGGCCGACAGCAGAACGCCTCGGCCGCAGTTCGTCAATCAGTATGATTCCCGTCCAGCTAATGACCGATAGGGTTTCGATTTCAAGGGCAACCGGTTTGCGACGATCCGCGCGCTTGCTATGGCCGAAGCGAGAGGAACTTCCCATGCGCGCTACCCCCGATTTCGACTTCGGCCTCGGCGACGAGGCGGCGATGATCCGCGAGACCGTCGCCCGGTTTGCCGACGAGGTGATCGCCCCGCGGGCCGAGCAGATCGATCGCGAGGACCGTTTCCCGCGCGACCTGTGGCCGGCGATGGGTGAACTGGGGCTGCACGGGATCACCGTGCCCGAGGCCGACGGCGGGCTCGGGCTCGGCTATCTCGAGCACGTCATCGCGATCGAGGAGGTCAGCCGCGCGAGCGCCTCGGTCGGCCTCAGTTACGGCGCGCATTCGAACCTGTGCATCAACCAGATCGCCCGCTGGGGCACCGCCGAGCAGAAGGCCAAGCACCTGCCCGGGCTAATCAGCGGCGAGCACGTCGGCGCGCTGGCGATGAGCGAGCCCGGCGCGGGTTCCGACGTCGTCTCGATGAAGCTCAAGGCCGAGGCTGTCCAGGGCGGCTACGTGCTCAACGGCAGCAAGTTCTGGATCACCAACGGCCACGAGGCCGAGACGCTGGTGGTCTACGGCAAGACCGATCCCGCCGCCGGCTCGAAAGGCATCACCGCGTTCCTGATCGAGAAGGACATGCCCGGGTTCAAGCCGGCGCAGAAGATCGGCAAGCTGGGCATGCGCGGCTCGCCGACCAGCGAGCTGGTGTTCGAGGACTGCGAGGTGCCCGAGGCCAACGTGCTCGGCGAGCCGGGCCAGGGGGTCAAAGTGCTGATGAGCGGGCTCGACTACGAGCGCGCGGTGCTCGCCGGGGTGCAACTCGGCATCATGCAGGCGTGCCTCGACACCGTGATCCCCTACGTCCGCGAGCGGCACCAGTTCGGAAAGCCGATCGGCTCGTTCCAGCTGATCCAGGCCAAGGTCGCCGACATGTACGTCGCGCTACAGTCGGCCCGCGCCTACACCTATGCGGTCGCCAGGGCCTGCGACCGCGGCCAGACCACGCGGTTCGACGCGGCAGGCGCGATCCTGCTGGCGAGCGAGAGCGCGTTCCGCGTCGCCGGCGAAGCGGTGCAGGCGCTCGGCGGCGCCGGCTACACGACCGACTGGCCGGTCGAGCGCTACCTGCGCGACGCCAAGCTGCTCGACATCGGCGCCGGCACCAACGAGATCCGCCGGATGCTGATCGGCCGCGAACTGATCGGCGCGTGACCGGCG
>JBIQKN010000116.1:0-6373 GCA_044506565.1 Sphingomonadales bacterium
ACCGCATCCCGCCGTACTACGATTCGATGATCGCCAAGCTGATCGTCTACGGCCGCACCCGCGAAGGCTGCATCATGCGCCTGCGCCGTGCGCTCGAGGAAATGGTCGTCGAAGGCGTCAAGACCTCGATCCCGCTCCACGCCGAACTGCTGCGCGACCCCGACGTGCTCAACGGCGACTATTCGATCAAGTGGCTCGAGGACTGGCTAGCCCGCCGCGGCAGCGAAGGCTGACAAGGGGCCGCCAGCCTCCGGCCGGAAGACAGGGACAGTCCCTGTTTTGAAATAGGGACAGTCCCTCTTTTTCATCGGTCGCGACGGCTATGAAAAAATGGGGACTGTCCCTCTTTTCCCCGAGGGACGAGACCCATTCGGGCGGCGACGGTCCCGGGAAAAGAGGGACTGTCCCTATTTTCCGGCGAGCAGGCCTGCGTGCTTCAACGGGCGACCCCGGCGGGGTAGCGCGGCGGCACCGGGGACGGCGCCCAGCGGCCGGCCGGCACGCAGCGCGCCCTCGATGCGCTCGCCTTCGTCCGCCGCCTCGAGCCCGCGCTCTAACATCGCCCGCCAGTTCGCGACGTGCTGGCCGAGCGCCGCGACATGCGTCAGGCCATCGTCGCCATAACCGAGATGTGCCCGCGCGCTCGACCACGGCCAGTCTTCCGCGCGCCGCACCATGTGCGCCGCGACCGGGTTGTTCTCGACGTAGCGCACCGCCGCCATCAGGTGCGCATCGTCCATCGGATAGCTGGCGAAGCGCCCCTGGAACAGGTGCCCGCTCGCCTGAAGCGCGCGGTTGATGCGCTGCGAAAAGGTCGTGTGAACGCTCGCCAGCGGGCCCCGCAGCCCGTCGGAGTGCGCTGGTACGAGGATCAGGTGGACGTGATTGTCCATGAGACACCACGCGAGGCACACCGTGCGCTCACCCGAGCAGGCTCGCGCGAGCAGCTGGACGTACGCCCGTCGATCGGCGTCATCGAAGAAGATCGGCTGCCGCCGGTTGCCGCGCTGCACGACATGGTGCGCGAGGCCGGGCACAACGACGCGCGCCGATCGCGGCATGTTCGGCTCCTCGAAAAAGAGGGACTGTCCCTCATTCCTGCGGCGCAACACTTCAAACGCCAACAGGAGACGCATCGAAATCGGAGTATCCGCCCGCGCCGTGGGGGCTCGCAGAAAATAGGGACAGTCCCTCTTTTTCGAACGACGGGCGGCGGAAAAGAGGGACTGTCCCTATTTTCCGCCCGAGCGTCTCGTCCCTCTCGACTAATAGCGATCGAGCAGCCGCTCGACCGTCTCGTGGACCGTGGCGGTCTTGCCCGACTTGCCGTTGTCGCGCCCGGCCTCGTGCTCGAGCGCGGCGCGGATCTCCTCGATCTGGGCGTCGGTCAGGTGCTCGATGCCGATGAACTGCTGCCGCGCCTTGTCGAGCGCGCGGATGATCTCGTCGAGCTTGGCCTGCATCGCCGCCGCATCGCGGTTCTGCGAGTTCTGGATCAGGAACACCATCAGGAAGGTGACGATCGTCGTCCCGGTGTTGATCACCAGCTGCCAGGTGTCGGAGAAGCCGAACAGCGGCCCGGTCACGGCCCACACCAGCACGACCGCCATGGCCAGCAGGAAGGCCGCGGGCTGCCCCGCCCAGCCGGCGATCAGGCTGGCGATGCGGGTGAAGATCCTGTCCATCGGCCCTGCCCCTCCCTCGACGGCGGAACGCTAGTCCTGCCCGCTATCCGTGTCCTGGTATTCGAGAATGAAAGTCGGATCGCACTCGTAAGGATAGATGTACTGCCCGGGCTGCTTGCGCCACTCGATATAGCGCGCCCCGTTGTTTTCGAGCACCTCGGGATCCTCGAACCATTGCGTGGCCATCAGCCGCGATCCGTCGGCGTTCAGCTTGTAGCGTTCGACCATGTGGATCGAGGCGCTGTGGTCGAGCCCGTTGTTGGTGATCGTCGAAGGCGCGATGTGGGTGGTGTCGATCACCAGCTCGTCGCCTTCCCAGTGACCGATCGAATGGCCCATCTTGGTGTGCGGCGCGTCGGCGGGGGGATGGTCGCGGCCATCCATGAAGATCAGCCTGACCTGGTCGTAATACTCGTAGCGGAACACGATCAGGTCGCGCGTCTGCTCGATTTCGAAGGGAAACGGTCCCTGGACCGCGTAGACGATCGACGGCGGCGAGCAGACCTTCTGCAGCGTCATCTCGTCTTCGGGCTGCCACGCCTCCGCGTGCGCCAGCGCCTCGGGCGTCAGCTTCAGTCCGCCGAACACCATTCGCGGAAACTCTGGCGCACCCGAATCCTCGATCACCACCGTGTCCGGCGGCAGCTTGGCCAGCAGGTCGGCCTGCGGCGTAGCGTCGAACGCGAGGTTCCAGAACCCCCGCAAGTCGGCCTCGGCGACTGCGGGCGCGGAGCAGCACAGCGCCGCCAGCGCAACGAACGCCCCGCGCATCAGCTCTGGTCCTGACGGCCGAACGGCGCCGAGCCGATCAGGCTCCCGTCGGCGCGCTTCGCGCTGCGCAGCCGGATGTACGGCTTGCCGTCGCGCGAGGGCCACCCCTCGATCGTGATCGTCTCGCCGGCCTTGATGATGTCGCGCGTCCAGCCCCTGCGTTGCAGCACGACCGGGGCGTTGGTCTCGGCCCGCCACTCGCGCACCTGGCCCTGGTCGTCGGTCACCTCGACCGCGATCGTGCCGTGCGGATTGGTGAAGCGGAACGCGGTGACCTTGCCGGTGATGGTCACTTCCTTGCTGGAATCGAAATAGACGGCGAATGAATGGTGTGCGCCCGCCGCCACGGGGGCGGCGCAGAGCGCGGCGGCAATCAGCACGCGAATTGTCATGGCAGGACTCTCTCCCGGGGTTTGCGGCACGCTAGCATTGCCCGCGCCGGAAGGGAAAGCGCTCTATTCGAGCGGCACGCCGGGTTCGTTCTTGGCGGTGCGGATCGTCAGCGAGGTCTTCACGCTGGCGACATTCGGCGCCGGGGTGAGCTTGCTGGTGAGGAATTCCTGGAAGCTCTGCAGGTCCCTGCTGACGATCTTGAGGATAAAGTCGATCTCGCCGTTGAGCATGTGGCACTCGCGAACCTCGGCCAGGCCCTTGATGTGGTTTTCGAACCCGCGCAGGTCTTCCTCGGCCTGGCTCTTCAGGCTGACCATCGCGAACACGGTGATCGCGAAGCCCAGCTTCGAGGCGTCGAGATCGGCATGATAGCCGCGGATGACCCCTTCTTCCTCCAGCGCCCGGACCCGGCGCAGGCAAGGCGGGGCGGTGAGACCGACCCGGCGCGCCAGGTCGACGTTGGTGACGCGACCCTCGGCCTGAAGCTCCGCCAGCAACCGGCGATCGATGCTGTCGAGCGTTGCCATCGCCATTCCCCGCCCTTGTAATTAAGCGCCGTCCACCCGGGGCGCCGCGGTAATATTATTGTTTATGACGGCAATTGTCCCGCTTTGCAACGCACCTTCGCGAGCCCGTTCCGCGCTTCGGAACAGCCGCTATTGCCAGCCTGCGGGCGAGTGCGTCCGCGGGCCGCAACCGCCGGAGATTCGATGCTGTTCGACGACCGTCTTGCTACCGTGCTGCGCTCCGGCGCGCGGAGCGAGACGGCTGCGCGCACCCAGTATCGCCAGCTGCTCGACCTGCTCGGTTCGATGCCTCAGGGCACTGCCACCGCGCTCGCCGAGGCGGCCTACGAACGTCTCGGCGAGCTCGCGGAGGAGCTGCCTTCGACGGTCCAGTCGGCAATCCTGCGCGCGCCGGGCCTGCGCCTGCGCAACCGGGCGCTCGTGTCGTGGCTTGCCCGCGGCGAACCGCAGGCGGCCGCCGCGGCGATGGCCACCGCGCAGCTGTCGGAGAGCGACTGGCTGTATCTGATCCCGCGCCTGCCGGTGACCGCGCGCGGCTTCCTCCGCCACCGCCGCGACCTGCCGTTCAGCGCGAAGCAGGTGCTCGAGCGCCTTGGGGTCAAGGACCTCGTCCTGCCCGAGCCCGAGAGCACGCCCGCTCCGCCGCAGTCGTCGATCCCCGCAGAGGGCGATCTGGCCCCGGAAACCGAGGCCGGCATCGGCGAGCTCGTGCGCCGAATCGAGGCGTTCCAGCGGGCCCGGCGGGAGCGGACCGGCGCCCCGCAGCTGCCGCTCGGCGATGCCCGCGAGCCCGATGCCGAACGGGCCGGCAGGGGGTTCGATTTCGCGACCGACGCGCAGGGGACGATCGTCTGGGCCGATCCGGCGATGGCCCCGCTGGTCGTCGGCATGACGCTCGGTCCGCCGCGGGCGGGTGCGGTCGCAGTGCTCGACGAGACGGCCGGACGCAACCTAGCGCGGCGGCTGCCGATCAGGGCGGGCCAGATACGGATCGCCGGCCCGCCCGAAGTCGCCGGTCCCTGGCGAATCGACGCGGCGCCGGCATTCTCGGGCGAGGATCGCCGTTTCGCCGGCTATCGCGGCCGCATGCGCCGCCCCGTGCCGGCACCCGCCGCGGCGGCGCCAGCCCCGCGCCGCAGCGGCGATCGCATGCGCCAGCTGCTTCACGAGCTGCGCACGCCGGTCGGCGCGATCCAGGGATTCGCCGAGCTGATCCAGCAGCAGCTCTACGGCCCGGCGCCCAACGAATACCGCGCACTCGCCGCGGCGGTGGCGGTCGATGCCGCGCGCCTGCTGGCCGCGTTCGACGAGATCGACCGGCTCGCCCGGCTCGAAGGCGGCGTTCGCGTGCTCGAGGACGGGAGCAGCGACTGGCACGCGGTTCTGGTGCAGCTCCTGCGCCGTCTGGAGGGCGTACTGAGGCCGCGCAGCGCGCACATCGCGCTGGCCGTGCGCGGCGAGACCTTCGAGGTCGGCCTCGCCGGCCCCGACGCGCAGCAACTCGCCTGGCGGCTTCTCGCCACGCTGGCCGGCGCGCTCGCTCCGGGCGAAATGATCGACCTCGACGTTGCCGGCGACGGTGCCGAAGTCGAGCTGGTCGCCGACCTGCCGTCGGCGCTCGTCGGGGAGGACGACCTGTTCGCCGCGAGCACCCCGGTCCAGCCGCGCGCGGTTTCGGCCGGGATGTTCGGCACGGGTTTCACCCTGCGGCTCGCCCGCGCCGAGGCCACCGCGGCGGGGGGCATGCTCGAGCGGCGGGGCGACACGCTACGGCTGGTCCTCCCGGCCTTGACCGCCCAGCGCCCCGCCCATACGCTCGGCGCGCAGGGAGGCGACGGGCCTTCGGGCGCCTAGAAGGGGAAGGATTTCAGGGCGATGCGGTCGATGCTCGATCCGCCCTCGCGTTCCGACCTCGCCGAGTTCGACCCGGCGTTCGGCCAGCGCTTCCTGCTCACCGTCGACACCGAAGAGGAATTCGACTGGACCAGGCCGCTCGCGCGCGAGGGGCACGGGCTCGAGCACGTGCCGATGCTGGCGACGTTCCAGGCGTTCTGCGAGAACGAAGGCGTCGTCCCGATCTACCTGATCGACTGGCCGATCGCCTGTTCCGAGATCGCCGCCGATATCCTCCGCGGCCCGCTCGCCGCCGGCCGGGCCGAGATCGGCGTCCAGTTGCACCCGTGGGTCAATCCGCCGTTCGACGAGGAGGTCACGCCGACCAATTCCTACGCCGGCAACCTGCCGCCCGCGCTTGAGCGGGGGAAATTCACCTCGCTGCGGGATGCGATCGAGCGCAATTTCGGCGTCGCCCCGGCGATCTACCGCGCCGGGCGCTACGGCATCGGGCCGAACACTGCCGAGATGCTCATCGAGGGCGGCATCGCCATCGACACCTCGGTGCGGGCCAAGTTCGACTACAGCCAGTCGGGCGGCCCGAACTTCCGCGCCCACCCGCTCGCCCCCTACTGGCTCGACGACGAGCGGCGCCTGCTCGAACTGCCCCTGACGACGGTGTTCTGGGGCCTGCTGCGCCGCCAGGGCGACTCGCTCTATCCGGCGCTGTGGCGCGCGCCGCGGTTGCGCGGGCTGCTCTCGCGCGCCGGGCTGCTCGAGCGCATCCCGCTGACTCCCGAAGGGGTCAGCGTGGACGAGGCCATCCGCGGGATCGACATGGCGCTCGACGACGCGCTGCCGCTGCTGGTGTTCTCGTTCCACAGCCCCTCCCTCGACGTGGGCCACACGCCCTATGTCCGCAGCGAGGACGACCTCGAGCTGCTCTACGACTGGTGGCGGCGCGTGCTCGCCTACCTTGAGCTCCGCGGGGTGAGGCCGGCCACCGTGGCCGAGGTAATGAACGCCGTGCGGCGATAGCGCGACCGCCGGTCCGCCTTGCCAAGCCCACGACGCGAGTTTACCGCGCGAGCACCGAACGGGATTGCACGGGGGCCTGTAGCTCAGCGGTTAGAGCTGGCCGCTCATAACGGCTAGGTCGCGGGT
>JBIQKN010000023.1:0-40971 GCA_044506565.1 Sphingomonadales bacterium
GGCCGACGTCGCCGCCGCCGTCCCGGCTGAAGTCGTCGAAGTGGCCGAGGAAGTGCCGACGATCGATTCCGGCGACACCGCCTGGATGCTGATGTCGACCGTGCTCGTGCTGACGATGATCGTGCCCGGCCTGGCGCTGTTCTACGGCGGCCTGCTGCGCACCAAGAACATGCTGTCGATGCTGACCCAGGTTCTGGTGCTCGCCAGCCTGGCGATCGTCGTCTGGGTAACCTGGGGCTACAGCGTCGCGTTCAGCGGCAGCAATCCGTTCTTCGGCGACCTTTCGACGGCGTTCCTCGCCGGCATCACGCCGGACTCGGTTTCGGGAACGATCCCGGAATACGTCTTCGTCAGCTTCCAGGCCACATTCGCGGCGATCACGCTCGCCCTGGCGCTCGGCTCGCTGGCCGAACGTGCCAAGTTCTCCGGCCTGCTGGTCTTCGGCCTGATCTGGCTGACCATCGTCTACTTCCCGATGGCGCACATGGTGTGGTCGGGTGACGGGTTCTTCGCCTCGCGCGGTGCGCTCGACTTCGCCGGCGGCACGGTCGTGCACATCAACGCGGGCGTCTCGGGCCTCGTCGGCGCGCTGATTGTCGGCAGGCGCCTCGGCTTCCCGCAGGAGCCGATGCCGCCGCACTCGCTGACCATGACGCTGATCGGCACGAGCCTGCTGTGGGTCGGCTGGTTCGGCTTCAACGCCGGCTCGGCTGCGGCTGCCAACGGCACCGCCGGCCTGGCGATGATCAACACCTTCACCGCCACCGCCGCCGCCGCCCTCGCCTGGTTCTTTGCCGAGAAGCTGTCGGGCCGCAAGTGGACCCTGCTCGGCGCCTGCTCGGGCGTGATCGCCGGCCTCGTCGCCATCACCCCGGCGGCAGCCTTCGCCGGTCCGTTCGGTGCGATCGTGCTCGGCGCGGTTGCCTCGGTCGGAGCCTACATCTTCGTCAGCTTTATCAAGCCGAAGCTCGGCTTCGACGACACCGCGGACGTGTTCGGCATCCACGGCATCGCGGGGATCATCGGCTCGATCGGCGTGGCGTTCACCATGGCGCCGGGCCTCGGCGGTCCGGGCGATGCCGACTACACGATCGGCGGCCAGATCGGCACGCAGCTCTTCGCGACCGCGGTCGCCATCGCGTGGGCTGCCATCGGTTCTGCGATCGCCTTCCTGATCGCCAAGTACACCGTGGGCCTCCGGGTTTCCGAGCAGGTCGAGGTCGAAGGTCTCGACATCGGCGAGCACGGAGAGCGCGCTTACAACTGATGCAAGGTTTGGCGGGATCGGGGCTCCTCTTCCTCTGGCCCGATCCCGCCGCCAGACGTTCCTCCTGCGAACGCAGACTAAGGGCCGGGGCTTCGCTCCGGCCCATTTTTCGTACCCGCGTCTCGGGGCCGCTCCCGCTTGCGGCGAGTGTAGCTTTTACGCAACAAATAGACGCAAAACGCACGATCGTACTTGCATTTCTGTCGTCTCCGGCGTCAGGCGCTGGAACGAACGCGCGGCTGAATCCTTGGAAGTTCGGACTGTGCGAAATGGGTCGCGCTGCCTTGGGTAAGACTGGACGTCCGAGTTTAGTTGCCAGAAATTCAAGCTGGAATTACAAGGCGGGCGGCAGGTTCAAAGGGGAATCCAATATGAGAAAGATTGCGCTGGGAATGGCAGTTGCGGCTACGGCAATTGCCGCGCCCGCTTTGGCCAGGGACGGCCAAGCCTATCTCGAAGCCGATATCGGCGCCGTGATCGACAATGAGGTCGACGTCGGCATCGCGGGCTTCGAAGACGCCGCCAGGATCGATCACTCCGACGGCTGGGATCTCGGCGGGATCGTCGGCTACGACTTCGGCTTCCTGCGGACCGAAGCGGAAGTGTCCTACAAGGAAGGCGATCCCGACACGATCGTCGCGACCGGCCCGGGCATTCCCTTCCTGACCCAGGCACCGGTGACCGGGACCTTCGACCCGGTCGCGGGCGAGCTCTCGCTCGTTTCGGTGATGGCCAACGCCCTGCTCGACTTCGGCGGCAACGATGGTGTCGGCTTCTCGATCGGCGCCGGTGCCGGCCACGTCTGGGCCAACGCGAACTATGTTCCGGGTGTCAACCTGGCGCGGCCGTTCGGCGGGTATCTGAACGACAGCGATCACGACTGGGCCTGGCAGGGCATCGCGCACCTGCGCATTCCGGTGTCGGAAGAGGCCGAGATCGGCCTGAAGTATCGCTACTTCAACACCAAGCAGTTCGAGATGGTCGACACGCTCGGGCGTCCCAACGGGTTCGAGGTGGAGTCGCACTCGGCACTGCTGACCTTCACCGCCAACCTCGGCGGTCGGGAAGCGCCGCCGCCGCCGCCTCCGCCGCCCCCGCCGCCTCCGCCTCCGCCGCCTCCGCCGCCTCCGCCGCCGCCTCCGCCGGTCGCGCAGTGCAACCAGGGGCCGTACATCGTGTTCTTCGACTGGGATAAGTCGGACATCACGCCCGAGGCCGCGACGATCCTCAACAACGCGGTCACGGCTTATGCGAACTGCGGCACGGCCTCGATCATGCTGGCGGGTCACACCGACCGGTCGGGCTCGACGCAGTACAACATGGGCCTTGCGGCTCGCCGCAACGCGAGCGTGCAGACCTACCTGACCGGCCGCGGCATTCCCGCAGCGCGGATCAGCAGCCAGGCGTTCGGCGAGTCCATGCCGCGCGTCCCGACCGCCGACGGCGTTCGCGAGCTGCAGAACCGTCGCGTGGAGATCACCTACGGGCCCGGCTCGGGCCAGTAATCCGACGCGGACGAACAAGAGGGGCCGGAAAGCTCAGGCTTTCCGGCCCCTTTTTTGTTGCCGTCCCGAGAGCCCCCTGCGTCGCGGGACGCGCAGGCGTTCAGGCGCCCGAGCGCGAAGCGAGCATCTCGAGCAGCGGACGAATCGGCGCGACATCGTAGCCGGCACGCGCCGCATCGGCGGCGATCGCCTCGGGCGCGCGCCCCTGCAGGGCCTGCGCGAGCGACCACAACAGCGTCGAGCGCGTTCCCGAGCGGCAGTAGCCGAGGACCGGTCCCGCCGCTGCATCGATCGCGTCGGCCATTGCCCGCACCTGGTCTTCGCTGAAGCCGGAATGGGTCACCGGGATCGCGAGGTAGTCGAGGCCGACGGCCCTGGCGGCCGTCTCGATCTCGGAGCCCGGGAGCTGGTCGTCCGCTTCGCCTTCGGGCCGGTTGTTGACGATCAGCGCGAAACCCCGCGCCTGTGCCTCGGCGATGTCGGCGAGGTCGATCTGGGGGCTCGCCCAGAAAGTGTCGGTCACTTGCCGGAACTTGCTCACGCCCCGTCCTCCTTCGCCGCCTGGCGGACCGCGCGGGCACGCCGGTTCCGCTTGATCATGTTGAGCATCTCGACCGCGACCGAGAACGCCATCGCCGCGTAGATGTATCCCTTGGGGACGTGGAACCCAAATCCGTCGGCGATCAGCACCAGGCCGATCATCACCAGGAACGCCAGCGCGAGCATCACCAGCGTCGGGTTGCGGTTGATGAACTTCGCCAGCGGATCGGCCGCCACGAGCATGATCCCAACGGTGATGATCACCGCGGCGACCATGATTGCCACGTGGTCGGTCATGCCGACGGCGGTGAGGATCGAATCGACCGAGAAGACCATGTCGAGCGCGATGATCTGCACGATCGCGCTGCCGAACGTGAGCGTGGCGGTGCCCCTCGTCTTGTCGAGCAGCTCGCCGGAATCCCCTTCCGGGTCCATGTTGTGGTGGATCTCCTTGGTCGCCTTCCACAACAGGAACAGGCCGCCGGCCAGGAGAATGAGGTCGCGTCCCGAGAACGCCGTTTCGAAGGTCGGTCCGCCGTGGGATGCCTCGCTGCCGGCAATGCCGAGATCGAACAGCGGGGTCTGCAGCGTAACGATCCAGCCGATCAGCAGCAGCAGGGCGATGCGCATGACCAGCGCCAGGATCAACCCGATCCGCCGCGCCCGCTGCTGCTGGTGCTCGGGCAGGCGCCCGGACAGGATCGCGATGAAGATCAGGTTGTCGATGCCGAGCACGACCTCGAGCAGCACCAGCGTCACGAGAGCCGCCCAGGCCGCAGGGTCCGACAGCAGCGAAAGGATATCCATGCCGCTCTCTTGCCGAACCCCGGGGGACAGGCAAGCTCCGGCTGGGCAGAATCGTCGGGTGGGAATCCCGCTATCTTGTGCGCCCATCGAAACTGCGCTCAGGGGACCCGCGTTGAGCAATACGGGAAGCGAGAAGGGAACGACGACGATGCGGAAGACGGCGGCCAGGATCGGGTGTGTCCTCCTCGCCGGAGCGATCGCCGGCTGCGCCGCGCAGCCCGGGCCCACCGTCGCGCAAGTCGTGGCGCCGGCACCGGCCGCAGCCGAGCCCGCCGGCGGACCCTTGCTCACCGGTGCCTCGACCGGTTCGATGGCCAGCCAGTATTCCCGGCCGCTGCTCGGACCGGTCCCCGCCGCAGGCGCCAGCGCCTGGGTGCGCCCGGCCCCGGCGCCGGCCTTTGTCGTTTCCACCCCGTTGCCCGCGGGCGCTCCGCCCGCGCCGCCGCCTGCCGCGGTCGCCAACCGGCAGCCGTCGCCGGCGGCCGTCCCACCGTCCGAGATCGTCCGGCCCGAGGCCGCTGCTGCCGAAGTTTCCGCTCTCGACCTGACTGGCGGACGCCGGCTGTTCGTCGAATACGCCTGCGGGACGTGCCATATCCTGGCCGACGCGGGCGGTACGGGCGGGATCGGCCCGGCGCTCGACGGCAATCCGCGGCTGGACAGCCAGCTCGCCGCCGACGTGATCGCCAACGGCAGCGGCGCGATGCCGGCGTTCGGCGGGCAGCTGAGCGAAACCGAGATCGCGACGCTGGCCGCCTACGTCGTGCAGGCGGCGCGCGACTAACGCCGGCTACTCGCCAGCGAGGTAGCTGGCCCGGTCGATCCGGGCCAGCACCACCAGCCCGGCGATCATGGCCAGTCGCAGGCCGATCCCGAGCGGAGTTGTCAGGGAGTCGCGGAAGGCGTCGCCGATCGTCAGGCTCTCGACCGGTTTCGCCCCGAGCGCGAAGAGCAGCAGGGAGGCCGTCACCCGGGCCTCAGGTCCAGCCGGCCAGTTCGCGCCGGACCAGCGCTTCGAGCATATCCATCCCGGCCTCCCCCGCGTTGAGGCAGGAAAGCGCGGCGAAGCGCTCGCCGCCGGCGCCGAGGAAGCGGTCGCGGCCGCGGATCGCGAGCTCCTCGAGCGTCTCGAGACAGTCGGCCGCGAAGCCCGGCGCCGCCACCGCGAGCCGTTTCGTTCCGGACCGGCCCTCCTCGGCGAGCACCGCGTCGGTCGCCGGCTCGAGCCATTTGGCGCGTCCGAAGCGCGACTGGAATGCGGTCGCCAGGCGCAGGCCCGGACGTGCCAGCGCTTCCTCCAGCAGGCGCGCGGTCTTGCGGCAGTGGCAATGATAGGGGTCGCCGAGCTGCAGCGTGCGTTCGGGTGTGCCGTGGAAGCTGAGCAGCAGCACTTCGGGCGAAAAGTCCAGCGCATCGAGCTGGGTGGCGAGATCGCGCGCCAGCGCGCCGATGTAGGCCGGATCGTCGTAATACGGCGGCAGCGTGCGCAGCGCCGGCTGGCGGCGCATCCGACGCAGCGCATCGGCGGCGGCGTCGACCGCCGTCGCCGTCGTCGAGGCGCTGTACTGCGGGTAGAGCGGCGCGAGGAGGATGCGGTCGCAGCCGGCTTCGACGAGCTTGCCGAGCTCGTCGCCGATCGCCGGACGTCCGTATCGCATGGCATGGGCCACCCGGATCCCGTCGCCGAGCCGCGCTTGGAGGCCGAGCGCCTGTTCGGCGGTGATTGCCGCGAGCGGCGAGCCGGCTTCGGTCCAGACCTGCGCATAGGCGTGCGCCGACTTCTTCGGCCGCGTGTTGAGGATGATCCCGCGCAGGATCGGCTGCCAGGCGATCGGCGGAATCTCTACCACGCGCCGGTCGGACAGGAACTCGGCGAGATAGCGGCGCACCGCCGCAGGGGTCGGCGCGTCGGGCGTGCCGAGGTTGACCAGCAGCACGCCGATGCGCCCGCTTGCGACGGGCGGATGGTCGGGCGGCCGCATCACAGACCTCCGGAGAGCAGCGGAAGCCGTCGCAGCCGGAGGCCGGTCGCCGAGAACAGCGCGTTGGCGATCGCCGGCGCCACCGGGGCGACCGGCAGCTCGCCCGGATCGAACGGCTCGGCATCGCTTTCGATCAGGTCGATGGCGATCTCCGGGCTGTCGGCGAGCGTCGGCAGGTCGAGCGCGGCGAGGCGGCCCTGTTGCGGCATGCCGCGCTGGTACTCGACACCCGAGCCCAGCGCGAGTCCGAGCCCGTAGAGCAGCCCGCCTTCGATCTGCTGCAGGGCGATGTCGCGATTGACCACCCGGCCGATATCGACCGCCACGGAGAGCTTGCCGACGCGAACCCCCCCCTGGCCGGCCACGGCGGTGGCAACGAGCGCGATCCGCCCGCCGGTCGCTGCATCACCCATGCGGTGGCAGGCGAGGCCCTGCCCGCTGCCCGGAGCCCCGCCGTTCCATTCGCCGAGCCGTGCGGCGCGCTGCAGGCAGTGAGCAAGGCGCAAGTCGTCGCCGAGCATCGAGATGCGGAATCCGAGCGGCTCTTGCCCGTTGCGCAGCGCTACCTCGTCGATGAAGCTCTCGACGAAGAAGCAGGTGTAGCCGTGGGCGTTGCCGCGCAGCCGCCCGGTCGGCAGCGGGATGCGTACCGGCACATGGTCGACCGCGACGTTGGGGATCGCGTAGGGCGGCATCAGCCCCTCGCAGGCGAGCGGGTCGGGCTCGCCTGCGACCGCGTCGATCGCCGCCCAGGTCGTGTTGTTGTCGAACAGCCGGCGGCCGAACTCGAGCGCCGAGGGCGGCATGGCGAGGCGGGCGCGGAGCGTGTCGATGCGTCCCTCGGCCCCCAGCCTCGCGCTGAGCACCGCGGCGACTGGCGGGCGCGGGCGCAAGGCGAGCTGTTCCTGCCAGCGCGACCAGGTCAGCTGGACGGGCCGGCCGATCTCGCGTGCGATCAGCGCCGCCTCGATCGCGTGGTCGTGCTCGAGCCGCCTGTCGAAGCTGCCGCCGGCGGGCATCGGGTAGAGCACGACGTCGGCGAGGTCCATTCCGAGCGCCTTGGCGGCTGCCTCGCGCGCCTTCTCCGGCGCCTGGCTGGCGAGCCACAGTTCGAGCCGGCCGTCGGCCAGCCGCGCGGTGCAGCTGGCGGTCTCTATCGTGCCGTGGGCCGCCGGCATCACGTCGTAGCGCAGCGCGAGGCTGGGCTTGTCCATGCCTGCATCGCCCGTGCCGCGCTCGGCGATCCGCTGCGGTGCGACATTGCGCACGGCGTGATCGAGCAACTCTTCGATCCGCGCGCTGGTCACCGGGCCCGACAGAGTGAAGCGCGGCGCCATGGCCTCGAGCGCCTGTTCGGCCTTCCACCAGTCAGTGGCGACCGCGGCGAGCCAGCGCTTGCCCTCGACCACGCCGACGAGACCGCGCCGGCCTGCCGCCGCCTCGGCCTCGAAGCTCGACAGCTCGGCGCCATCGACCGGGCCGTGGCGGATCGCCGCGTGAACCAGCCCCGGCAGGCGCACGTCGCCGGCGAACAGGTGGCTGCCGTCGACTTTCGAAGGAAGATCGAGCCGCGGATAGGCGATGCGCAGCTCGTCCGGCTCGACAAGTGGCGGCAGTCGGTCGGCCGGCGGCTCGGGTCGGAGCGGCGGCGGATCGGGTGGCGAGTAGCGCGCCGCATCCTCGGCCAGGCGGGCGAAGCTCAACCGCTGGTCGCCATGGACGACGAAGCCGCCGAGCGCATCGCAGTCCTCCCACTCGACTCCCCAGCGGTCCGCCGCGGCCATCGCCAGCATCGCCCGCGCGGCGGCGCCGGCTTCGCGGCACGGCATCTCGAACGCGGCGAGCGAGGTCCCCTCGGCAGTGGCCGCGAAACGCCGGTCCTCGGCCCAGCGGCGCAGCAGCCAGTCGTCGGGCTCGTCGGCGAGCGCGGCGATCGTCGGTCGCCACAGCGGCGCCCAGCGCGCCGCGAGCGGGAGGTTGAGGTAGGCTCCGCTCGCCGGCGCCGGCTCGACCGCGACCTGGCGCCAGTCGGCACCGAGTTCGATCGCGACGATCTGCGGCAGCAGCGTGGTCACGCCCTGACCCATCTCCAGTTGCGGCACGGCGACCGTCACTACGCCGTCGCTGCCGATCTTGAGCCAGGCGTTGAACGCCGCCTCGCCGCGCCCCGGCGAGAGCGGGACGTCGTGACTGCGCGGCAGCAGGGCCCAGGCGACGAGCAGCCCGCCGCCAGCAGCCGCGCCGGCGAGCAGGCCGCGCCGCGAGAGCGCGAAGCGGGTCAGGAGCCTGCCCTCACTGCCGGTCGAGCCACTCGCCGAGCCGCGCGGCAATCGCGGCGAAAGGCTCTCCCTCGGCGCGGTCGCCACCGGCCGGGGGCTGGCCCGCGTCGCTGGCGATGCGGATCGCCATCGCCAGCGGGATGCGGCCGAGGAACTCCTCGCCAAGCGCGCGCGCCGCCGCTTCGGCTCCGCCGGCACCGAACGGGTCGCTCGGCTGGCCGCAGTGCGGACAGAGGTAGCCGGCCATGTTCTCGACGATCCCGACCACCGGCACATCGGCCTGACGGAACAGGTCGAGTGCCCGGGTTGCGTCGATCAGCGCGAGGTCCTGCGGGGTCGAGACGACGATCGCCCCGGCGGGCTTGAACTTCTGCAGCATGGTCAGCTGGACGTCGCCGGTGCCCGGCGGCAGGTCGACGAGGAGGATCTCCGCGTCGCCCCATTGCGCGTCCATCAGCTGGCCGAGCGCGCTGCCGGTCATCGGCCCGCGCCAGGCGATCGCCTTGCCCGCGGGGACCAGCTGGCCCATCGACAGCAGGCTGACCCCGTGCGGGCTCTCGACCGGGATCAGCTGTTGGCCCTCGGCCGTCGGCTTCTCGTTGGCGGCGTCGAGCAGGATCGGCTGCGAGGGGCCGTAGATGTCGGCGTCGACAACGCCGACCTTGCGCCCGGCGCGGGCGAGCGCGACCGCGAGATTGGCGGTCAGCGTCGACTTGCCGACCCCGCCCTTGCCCGAGCCGACCACGATCACCTGCCGCTTGGCCTTGTCGGCCATCAGCGCCACGCGCACCTCGCTCACGCCGGGAAGGCCGCCGACGACCTGCTCGAGCTCGCGCTGCAGGTCGGCCGCCTGGACGCGCCCGAGCCCGGTGGCGTCGGCGACCAGCGTCGCCACCCCATCGGTGAGCCGCACCGAGCGGATGCGCGGGGAGATGTGGGTGGGAAGCTGCTGCTCGATATCGCTGGCGGAAGTCATGGCCCGCCTGCTAGCCTGTCTGCCCGCGCGGTGCAGCGAAAATGTAGGCGCCCCTGTTTTTTGCGGCGCCCGCCCTTATAACAGAGGCGATGGAACGAATGGGCGGGATGATCGAAAGGATCGCACTGGCAATGGCCGGCAAGCGCAGTCCCTGGGGCAAGCCCGGTGGCGACAAGGGTACCGGCGGACAAGGCGACGGCGGCGATCCGCCGTCCTCGGGCGAAGACCCGCCGCGCGGGCCGCGCAATCCCTGGCTTCCCGGCGGAGGTTCGGAGGAGCGGCGGCGTTCGGCCAACATCGAGGATATCTTCAAGCACCGCGGACCCGAAGGCCCGCGCCGCTCGGGCGGGCCGCGGGGTCCGAACTTCCGCCTGCCCGAACGGCCAGGCGGCGGGAGCTGGCTGCCGATCATTCTCGGCGCCCTCGCGGTGGCCTGGCTCGGCTTCACCAGCGTGCATTTCATCCAGCCGCGCGAACAGGGAATCGTGACCTGGCTGGGGAGCAAGTACTCGCGCACGCTCAACCCGGGCACCAACTTCACCTTTCCGTGGCCGATCCAGTCGGTCAGCGTCGAGAACGTGAGCGAGATCCGGCTCGAGAACATCGGCGGCGACGGCGAGAACCTGATTCTGACGGGCGACCAGAACCTCGTCGACCTGTCGTACCTGATCCGGTGGAACATCAAGGACCTGGTGCAGTACAACTTCGAGCTCGCCGAGCCCAAGGAGACGCTGCGCGAAGTGGCCGAGGCGGCGATGCGGGCCTCGGTGGCAGAGACCGATCTCGACCGCGTCCTCTCGGGCGAGGGGCGCGAACAGGTCGAGACGCGCGTGCGCACGCGCATGCAGGCGATCCTTGACACCTATGGCGCCGGAATCGCCGTGCAGGGCGTCGAGATCGCCCGGACCGAGGCGCCGCAGCAGGTGATCGAGGCGTTCAACGACGTGCTGGCCGCGCGCCAGGACGCCGAGCGGAACCTCAACGACGCGCGCCGCTACGAGCAGCAGCTGCTGGCGCAGGCGCAGGGCAGCGCGGCCGAGTTTAACGAAATCTACGAACAGTACCGCCTGGCGCCCGAAGTGACCCGGCGCCGGCTCTACTACGAGACCATGGAAAGCGTGCTCGCCAACACCGACAAGACCATCGTCGAGGCGGACGGGGTGACCCCGTACCTGCCGCTCCCCGAATTGCGCCGCCGTGCGGCCCAGCAACCGGCAGGCGAATGATGGAAACCGTCTGGCAGAACCACAAGCTGACGATCCTGGCGCTCGTCGCGCTGGTCCTCGTCGCCGCCAGCTCGATCGTGATCGTGCCCGAGACCCACCAGGCGGTGAAGATCCGCACCGGCGAGCCGGTCAGCGTGATCAACCGCTTCGACCCCGACCGGCCCTACGGCCAGACCGGGGCGGGGCTGTGGTACCGCATCCCGCTGGTCGAGCGGATCCAGTACGTCGATCGCCGGATCATGGATCTCGACATGGAAGGCGAGACCGTGCTGTCGAACGACCAGCAGCGGCTCGAGGTCAACGCCTACGCCCGCTTCCGCATCTTCGACCCGGTGCTGTTCGTCGAGCGTGCGGGGAGCGAGGACCAGTTGCGCAACCAGCTCGAGCCGATCCTTACCTCGGTGCTGCGGCAGGAACTCGGCCGGCGCACGTTCGCCAGCCTGCTGACGCCCGAGCGCGGCAACGCGATGAGCAACATCCGCGATGCGCTCGACCGCCAGGCGCGGCAGTACGGCGCGCAGGTTCTCGACGTGCGGATCAAGCGGGCCGACCTGCCGCAGGGCACGCCGCTGCAGGCGGCGTTCACGCGGATGCAGTCCGACCGCCAGGAAGAGGCCGAGACCATTCGCGCCGGCGGCCGGCGCGACGCGCAGATCATCCGCGCCGAAGCAGAGGCGAACGCGGCACAGATCTACGCCGAGGCCTTCAACAAGGATCCGGATTTCTACGACTTCTACCGCGCGATGCAGTCCTACCGTCAGACGTTCCAGACGGGCAGCGGCAGCAGTTCGATCATCATGGACGAAGGCAACGACTACCTTCGCCAGTTCCGCAACGGCGGAAGCCGCTAGCCGTTCAATCGGCATTCAGACCCGCAATCGTGAATCCGCGAGCTGGACTGAGGATTTGAGAGAAGGAAACAAGAGGACGTGAAGCCCGTGCGCTACTCCTACGGCATCACCGCGGCCCTGCTGGCAGGCGGGGCGGCCGTGTCCCTGATCACGGGCGTCCCTGCGGGTGCGCAGGTCGCCCAGAACGACGAACGGCAGATCAGCGGCATCGTCCCCCGTTCGGGCGCGCCCGCGAGCTTTGCCGACCTGACCGAGCAGCTGGCTCCGGCGGTGGTCAACATCTCGACTCGCCAGCAGATCACGGTCAACGCCAACCCGTTCGCCGGCACGCCCTTCGCCGACCTGTTCGGCAACCGCAATGGCGGCCAGCCGACCACGCGCGAGGCGCAGTCGCTCGGTTCGGGCTTCATCGTCTCGCCCGACGGTTACGTGGTCACCAACAATCACGTGATCCAGCCCGACGGTCGCGCCGAGCTGCGCGAAGTCACGGTGACCATGCCCGACGGTACCGAATATCCGGCCGAGGTGGTCGGGCGCGATGCCGCCTCGGACCTCGCGGTCCTCAAGATCAGCGGCAGCGAGCCGTTCCCCTACGTCGAATTCGGCGATTCGAACGATGCGCGTGTCGGCGACTGGGTCGTCGCGATCGGCAACCCGTTCGGACTCGGCGGCACGGTAACCAGCGGCATCGTCTCCGCGGTCCACCGCGCCACCGGCGCCGGCGCCTACGACCGCTACATCCAGACCGACGCGAGCATCAATCGCGGCAACTCAGGCGGCCCGCTGTTCGACATGCGGGGCAACGTGATCGGCATCAACAACGCGATCTTCTCGCCTTCCGGCGGCAGCGTCGGAATCGGCTTCGCGATCCCCGCCGAGACCGCCAGGCCGATCGTCGAGAAGCTGATCGCCGGCGAGGAAATCCTGCGCGGCTACCTCGGCGTGCGCATTCAGCCGATGACCGAGGACCTCGCCGAGGCGCTCGGCCTGCCGCAGAACCGCGGCGAGTTCATCCAGTCGGTCCAGCCCGGCGAGCCCGCGGAGCAGGCCGGCCTGCAGGCCGGCGACGTGGTCGTGCGAGTCGACGGCAAGGAGGTAACCCGCGACCAGACCCTGTCGTTCATCGTCGCCAACATTGCCCCCGGACGGCGTATCAACGTCGACGTCATTCGCGACGGCGAACGCCGGACGGTCCCGGTAACGGTCGGCCGCCGTCCGAGCGAGGAAGAGCTCGCTGCACAGCTGGTCGACCCGGAAAGCGGCATACCCGGCCAGCGGCCGGGCCAGGAAAACCAGAGCACCCTGCCGCAGTCGCTGGGGCTGCAGGCCGTCCCGCTCACACCGCAGATCGGCGCCCAGCTCGGTGTCGACTCCGGTACGCAGGGCCTCGTGGTTACCGATGTCGACCCCAATTCCGATGCCGGTACCAAGGGTCTCGCTCCGGGAACCATCGTGCTCAGCGCCAACGGCCGGACGGTGGCCAGCGTCGCCGATCTCGAACGGGTCATCGCCGACGCGAAGGCGGCCGGCCGCGAGGCAGTCCTGCTGCGCGTGCGTCCGCGCAACGGTCAGCCGGTGTCGGTCCCGGTCCGTATTCGCTGAGCGCGGGAGCCGGGCGCCCGGCTCCCACCGCCTTCAGGGCCCTGCGTCGCGTCCGGTGGCGCGATCGAGGAATTCGTCGCTTGCCGCCTGCGGGGCCGGGCTCGGGCGGGCGGGAGCCGGCGTGCGGACGTCGGGGCGGCGCGGCGGTTCGGGTGGCAGTTCCTCGCCTTCGACCGGAAACGGCGACAGGCGGCGATCGGCGGGAGCGGCAGGCTCGATCAGGTTGCCCTGCTCGTCGACGTAGTAATAGTCGTCGCCGGGCTCGCCGTAGAGCCATTCCTCGTCGGGCTCGAGCTGCCAGTCGGGCAGCGTGATCTCGGTGTCGAACTCCTCGACCGGCCGACCCCGCACCGCCTCGCGCATGAACGCGGCGAAGGCGCGCGCCGGGGCCGTGCCGCCCTGCAGCCCCGGCACGGCGCGGGCGTCGTCGCGGCCCATCCACACGCCGGTGGTGATGCCGCTCGAAAAGCCGACGAACCAGCCGTCCTTGTTCGAGCTGGTCGTGCCGGTCTTTCCCGCGACCGGGCGGCCGATCTGTGCCGCGCGGCCGGTGCCGGTGTTGACCGCGGTCTGCAGCAGGTCGGTAATCCCCGCGGCGACGTAGTCGGGCACCAGCTGGTAGCTGCGCGGCTCCTCGCGCCGGTAGAGCTCTTCTCCGTCCGAAGTGATGACGCGCGTTATGCCGTAAGGCTCGATCGAGCGGCCGCCCGCAGCCACCGAGGCAAACGCGCGGGTCAGGTCGATCACCCGCACTTCGGAGGTGCCGAGCACCATCGACGGGTTGGTGTTGATCGGAGTGGTAATGCCGAACCGGCGCGCCATCGAGGCGACCTTGGAAAAGCCGACCTCGTTGCCGAGTTGCGCGGCGACGGTGTTGATCGAGTAGGCGAAGGCGGTGCGCACGTTGGTCGGGCCGACGAAGCGGCCGTTCGAGTTGCGCGGGCTCCAGCCCTGGATCGTCACCGGCACGTCCTGAACGGTCGCATCGGGCGTGTACCCGGCCTCGAGCGCGCTCAGGTAGACGAACAGTTTCCACGCCGATCCGGGCTGGCGCATCGCATCGGTCGCCCGGTTGTAGTTCGACTTGACGTAGTCGGTACCACCCACGAGCGCGCGGATCGCTCCGTCGCGATCGAGGCCGACCAATGCGCCTTGGGCTCCACCGGGAACGTTGGCGCGCAGCGCGTTGGTCGCTTCGCGCTGCATGCCGAGGTCGAGCGTGGTCCAGACCTCGATCGGCTCATTGCCGGCGTCGGGCAGCAGCAGGTCGAGTTGGGGCAGAACGTAGTCGGTGAAGTAGCGCGCCGAGTTCTGCCCTTCCTCGCGGCGCAGGTTGACCGCCGAGACGTCCACCGCGGCCGCTTCGGCGGCGCCGATCGCGCCGTACTTGCGCATCTGCTCGAGCACCACGTTGGCGCGGCCGACCGCGGCGTCGACGTCGGCGGTCGGCGAGTAGCGGCTCGGCGCCTTGACCAGCCCGGCGATGATCGCCGCCTCGGCGGTCGACAGCTCGCGCGCCGAGTGGCTGAAGAACTTGCGGCTCGCGGAATCGATGCCGTAGGCGCCGCCGCCGAAGTAGACCTTGTTCAGGTACAGCTCGAGGATCTGCTCCTTGGAAAACTTCCACTCGAGCGCCATCGCCAGCACCGCCTCGCGCAGCTTGCGGTCCATCGTCCGGTTCGAGTTGAGAAACACGTTGCGCGCCAGCTGCTGGGTGATCGTCGAGGTCGCGCGGACCGGCTGGTCCTCGGTCAGGGCGACCCACAGTGCGCGGGCGATGCCGAGCGGGTCGACGCCGAAGTGCGAATAGTATCGCCGGTCCTCGACCGCGACCATCGCGTCCTTCATCACCTGCGGGATCTCGTCGGAGTAGAGCCACTGGCCGTAGCTGGGGCCGAGCGCGACAATCTCGGTCCCGTCGCGCGCGCGCACGACGATCGTCTGGCCGACCTGGCTGGTCATCAGCGTGGCATAGCCGGGCATGTTGCGGGCGGCGAAATAGACCGCCGTGCCGAGCGCGAGCAGCAGCAGCGCGGCGAGCGCGCCGCCCCACAGGAACAGCCGCTTGAGCCAGACGCGCCAGCGCGGCGGAGGCGGTATCGGGGGGCCGCCCCGCCGCGCGGCCTTGGTTCGGTTGCGGGCTCGCGTGCCCCGCTTCAGCTCGGCCATCGGGCGTCGGTCATCCTGCAGCGGGGCGTGAGCCGCCCTCCCAGTCAGCGCGTCTGTGCATAGGGCAATCGGAACGTGGCGTTAACGCGCGGGCCCCTCCCCGCGCTCAGTTTTCCTCCGGCTTGAAGTCGAGCGCGGCGCTGTTGATGCAGTAGCGCAGGCCGCCGCGATCGGGCGGGCCGTCGGGGAACACGTGGCCGAGGTGCCCTTCGCAGCGCCCGCAGACCACTTCGGTGCGGACCATGCCGTGCGAAACGTCGCGGTGCTCCTCGACCGCACCGTTCTCCGCCGGGCGCACGAAGCTCGGCCAGCCGGACCCGCTGTCGAACTTGTCCTCGCTTTCGAACAGCGGCTGCCCGCACCCCGCGCAGACATACTCGCCGGGGGCCTTGTTCTTCTCGTACTTGCCGGTGAACGCACGTTCGGTGCCGTGCTGGCGCAGGATCTGGTACTGCTCGGGCGTCAGCCGTTCGCGCCATTCGGCATCGCTGAGGATCATCTTGTCGGGCATGGCCGGTCTCTCCTTTTGGCGAGAATATGGGATCGACCGCTGGATGCCAAAAGGGGGAGAGCATCGCTCGGCCGGCCTGCCGTCGCCAGCTCAGGCGTTCACGTCCGCGTAGTGGCTCGGCGGGGGGATGCCGTCCATCTTCTCGGTCAACAGCGGGCGGAAACTCGGGCGGCTTTTCATCACCCGGTACCAGCCGTGCGCCTCGGGGTGGCCGGTCCAGTCGATTCCGCCGAGGTAGTCGGCGACCGAGATCTGCGCCGCGGCGGCGAAGTCGGCGAGGCTCAGCTGGGCGCCGGCGAGCCAGCGGCGGGTGTTGATCAGCCAGTCGATGTACTCGAGGTGCTCGTGCGCCTGCCGCATCGCCCGGCGCAGAGCGGTCGAGTCCGGCGGCTGCTTCAGCACCAGCCGCTTCTTCATCTTCTCGCTCAGCAGGGGCTGGGTCACGTCGAGGTAGAACGCCTCGTCGAACAGTGCGGTCAGACGGCGGATCTCGGCCCGGCCCGCGGCGGTGCCGAGGATCAGCGGACTCTTGTCGACGGTCTCCTCGAAGAACTCGCAGATCGCCTGGCTGTCGGCCAGCGTCAGGTTCTTCTCCTCGAGCCGCAGCACTGGCGTGCGGCCGGCCGGGTTGAGCGCGTAGAACGCGTCGCTCGCCTCCCATGGGTATTCACGGACCAATTCGTAGCCGACACCCTTCTCGCTGAGCGCGAGCCGGACCTTGCGGCTGAACGGACATAGGGGGAAACAGAACAGCTGCCACATGGCACCCCGGCTCATGCCGCACGGCGCGCGGCGCGTCTACAGGCCGGACGCCTCCAGCGCCGAAAGGCACGGCTGCATCACGTCATCCAGATGGGCCGCGCGGTCGGGCGCCTCGTCCGAAGCCCTCTGCAGCGCTTCGACCTCGCCGCGCAGGCTCGCCTCGACCTGCTCGCGGGTGATCGCGAGGTCGTCCATCAGCCGCACGCTCGAGCGGACGAAGTACTCGCGGCCGCGCTCGGCCAGCGGCGGATAGGCGAGGGCCGCGGCGACGCCGCGCTGCTGCTCGCCGGCGACGATCGCGAACACCGCCGAGCAGCGCAGCAGCATGCGGTGCTCGAGCGTGTAGCGCGGCGCCTCCTGCTGCGCGGCGGCGGGAGCGGCGAGCAGGGCGACGGCGAGGAGCGCAGGGAATCGGGTCATGCCGCGCCTTCTAGAACCTGCCGCCTGAACGCCAACCTCCCGAACCAGCGGGCGGATCACGAAAATAGGGACAGTCCCTATTTTCGCAGCGAAAAAGAGGGACTGTCCCTATTTTTCGGGCGCGGGTCATTCGAGCGCCTTGGCCTTGCGGCGGGTCTCGGCGAAATTGTCGCGGCGGACCTTCTCGAACGCGACGCGCTGCTCGTAGCCGGTGTCCTCCGGATAGTCGCGGTAGTCGGCGAGGATCTCGGCGAACAGCTCCTCGAGCTCGGCCTTGTGATCCGGGTGGGTGAAGATGTTGGCGCGGTTCTCGCGGATGCCGTCGAGGATGCGCGCGCCGATCGTGTCGGGCTCCATGCCGAATTCGTGGATCCCCGCGAGCCGCTCGACCGCCGCCTCGTCGACCGGCCTGGCCCCGCCCTTGAGCCGCTCGGGCCGCACCTCGTCGCTCGCGTAGATCACGCTCTTGACCAAGCCCGGGTGCACCACCGAGACGCCGATGCCGTACTCGCACATCGAGTGGCGCAGCGAATAGCTGAGCCCGCGCACCGCGAACTTGGCGGTGTTGTAGATGCCCGGCGCCCCGCTGGCGATGAAGCTCGCCATGCTCGCGGTATTGGTGATGTGCCCACCCGTAACCTCACCGGAGAGGGCGCGCGCCTTCATCCGCGGGGCAAAGGTCATCACCCCGTTGATGACCCCGCCGAGATTGACTCCGAGCACCCAGTCCCAGTCGTCGTACGAGCTGTCCTCGATCGCCTGGAAGAGGTTGATGCCGGCGTTGTTGAACACCAGGCTGACCGGGCCGAACGCGGCCTCGACCTCGTCCGCGGCGGCAGCGAAGCCCGCGCGGTCCATCACGTCGAGCCTGACGCCCATGACCTCGCGATTGTCGAGGCTCGCGAGCGCCGCGTCGATCGCGTCCTGGCGGATGTCGGCGATCGCCACTTTGCAGCCCTCATTGAGCAGGTTGCGCACGATCCCGAGTCCGACACCGTTGGCGCCGCCGGTGACGAACGCCGTGCGGCCGGCGAAGTCGATCACCGGCCGCCTCCCATTGCCAGCACCGGGTTGCCCGGCCCGCTCTCGCGTCCGGGCAGGAACTCGTTGTAGATCTTGCGCCGCTTGAACAGCCAGCGCCCGTCGACCCGGGCCAGTTCATCCTCGTATGTGCCGAACGACGGCGTTGCCACCGAGCCTTCGAGGCCGCCGTTGGTCATTTCCCACCACAGCCCGACGTGCCACGCGCGGTCGCCGTCGATCTCGAGCGCCTTCTGGTAGACGAGGTGGCGCAGCTTGGCCGGGTTGCCCTGCCAGTCCTTGAACACCTCGGCGATCTTGTCGCGGAACACCATGGCCTCGGCACGAATCGCCGCGCGGCCGACCAGCGTGCCCATCGCGTAGTCGAGCACGCCGTCCTCGGTGAAGCATTCGGCGTAGGCGTCGGCGTCATGGTAATCCATCGCGAACAGGTAGCGGGCCATGAGGTCGGCGATCTCGGCCCGGTCGCGCGCGTATCCGCTCACGCCGCCGCCGCGTCCATCGAGCGGATCGGATTCTCCGGCCCGCTCTCGCGCCCGGGGAGGAACTCGTTCATGATCCGCCGCTCGCTGAACAGCCAGCGGCCGTCGACCTTGCGCAACTTGTCTTCGTAGATTCCGAACGTGCCCATCTTGAGGCTCTTGCCGGGGCCGTCGTTGGCCATCTCGAACCACTGCGCGCGGGTCCAGGCGCGGTCGCCGACCACCCGGATGGCGGTGTGCGCGAGCACGTGGCGCAGCACCGCCGGGTTGCCGTCCTCGTCCTTGTAGTGCTCGCCGATGCGCTTCTTGAAGCCCCTGACCGCCTCGAGGATGTTTACCTTGCCGGCCACGCGGCCGCGCGCGAACTCGAACTCGGCGTCGTCGGTGAACATCTCGATGAAGCTGTCGAGGTCGTTGTAGTCGAGCGCGAACAGGTAGCGCGCCATCAGGTCCTCGATCGCGGCGCGATCGGCCGCGTACTGCTCGTCGTATTCCTGGGGACTCATGCCTTGAGCTTCTCCTGCCGGGCTCTCTCGGCGGCGTGGACCGGGTTGCGGAACAGCCGCGCGAAAGTCTGCTTGTACTCGTGGTTCTCGGGCCGTCGATGGGGGACCGCGGCGACCATCGCCGCCGCGCGGTCCTTCACTCCGTCGAGAAATTCGGAATGGGTGAGGATGAACAGCTCGTCGGCAAGGATGCCCTCGAGCACGCGCTCGCCGACTTCTTCCTTGGTCATGAACAGGTGGTGGAGGTTGCTCGAGCTCTGCCGCGCCTTGTCGCTCTCGGCATAGCCGGTCTCCGCGAACCGCGCCTGCCGCGTCTTGCCGGCCTCGGCGATGTTCGACTGCACCCCGCCAGGGCAGAAGGCCGAGCAGATCACCCCGCGATCCTCGAGCTCGGCGCGCATCGCTTCCATCAGCCCGACGATCGCGCACTTGGCGGTCACGTAGGTCGCCGCTCCGGCGTGCGGCAAGATGCCGCTCATCGACGCGGTCGAGACGATGTGCCCGCCCTCGCCGTGGGCGAGGATGCGCGGCAGGAAGGTGACGATGCCGTTGATGGTGCCGCCGAGGCATACTCCGAGTGTCCAGTCCCAGTCGCCGTACTTGGCGAGCTCGACCGGGCCGAGCGCGGCGACGCCGGCGTTGTTGACCAGCAGGTGGACATTGCCGAACTTGCGTTCGGTCTCGTCGGCCGCGGCGGCGAAGGCCTCGCGGTCGGTCACATCGAGCGGAATCGGCAGCACGTCGCCGCGCCCGTCGAGTTCCTCGCGGGCATTCTCGAGGTGGTCCTCTCGGACGTCGGCGATGACCACGCGCATTCCGGCGCCGAGCAGCGCCTTGGCGATGCCGAGCCCGATTCCGCTCGCACCCCCGGTGACGAACGCGGTCTTGCCGGCGAGGTTCTGCATGGCGACCAATCCTCTCCTGCCGCCTGCCGCCGTTGCGACGCTATGCGACAACTTTCCCGTTCGCGTTTTCCTATTCGCTGCCTAGAAACGCGGGGCAAGCGGAATCGCGGCGAAACGAGCGCGGACAACGCGGGGCAGCGGGAGAGCACCATGGCCATCGCGCCGACCGGAGGGGAACTGGCCGCAACAGCCGGCAGGACCGCGCCCGGCGCCGCGACGCAGCCGTGGCCCTCGGAGAAAGCCGGCTACTGGGCGCTGTTCGCGGTGGTCTTCGCGACGTTCATCACCTTCCTCGACCAGACCGCCTTCGGGCTGCTGGCCGAGAAGATGAAGGTCAGCTTCGGCATCTCGGATTTTGTGCTCGGCCTGCTGCTCGGCCCGGTGACCGTCGTAGCTTACGTGATCGTCGGCATCCCGCTCGCGCGGCTGGTCGACATCTTCCCGCGCAAGTACGTGCTTTCGGCCGGGATAGCCGCGCTCGGCACGATCATGGCGCTCGGCGGCCTGGCGCAGAACCTCTGGCAGCTCGTCACCACGCGGCTGTTCGTCGGTGCGAGCTCGTCGGCCAACGGGCCGGGCTCGTACTCGATCCTCGTCGACTACTTCCGCCCACTGAAGATCCCGCTGGTCTTCGCGCTGCTCCAGCTCGGCTTCATCCTCGGTAACTCGCTCGGCAACATCCTCGGCGGCCGGCTGATCCGCTGGACCGAGACGCTCGGCGAGACGCTGAGCTTCGGCGTGTTCGAGATCTTCAGCTGGCAGCTGGTGCTGATCGCCGTCGGCCTGCCCGGCCTGCTCGCCGCGCTGATCTGGCTGACGGTCAAGGAGCCTCCGCGCCGCAGCCCGCCCGAGAGCCGGGAGATCGTGCCCCCCTCGGCCCCGTTCTGGCGCAAGGCGCTCGCATTCATGGGATTCGACGCGGCGGTAGCCATCTGGCAACGCAAGTACGTGTTCCTGCCGCTGTTCGTCGCGCTGGCGATGTCGGCGACCGAGAGCCAGGGACTGCCGCAGTTCCGCGCACCGTTCATCCTCCGGACCTACGAAGGATGGGACGAGGCACGGCTCGGCGACCTGCTCGGGACGATGCTGCTGGTGGCGATGCTGCTCGGCATTGCGGTCGGTGGCGCGTTCGTGACCTGGCTCGGCAAGCGCTACAAGGACGCCAATATCCGCGCGACCGCCATCATCTTCACCTGCACCGCGGCGGCGACGATCGCGATGCCGCTGATGCCGACCGGCGAGCTGGCGCTGCTGATGATGGCGTTGGCCGCATTCTTCGGACTGGCCGGGGCCCCGGCGCAGAACGCCGCGATCCAGCGCATCGCGCCGAACGCGATGCGCGGGCAGGTGACCGCACTGTACCTGTTCATGTTCACCTTCTTCGGCGCGATGGGGCCGATGGTCATCGGCGGCGTCAGCACGTTCGTCGTCGGCGACGAGGAGCAGATCTGGAAGGCGATCCTGATCACCGCCGTGGTGCTGCTGCCGACTGCCGCATTCTTCATGTGGCGGGGCATCAAGCCCTACCGCGAAGAGGTCGAGCGGCTCGAAGCGATGGGGCTGTGAGCGGCTTGCAGCCCCGTTGACTTGGCGCCGGGGCCGCCGCAATCGTAAGCAACACATACGAACCGGGAGAGTCGTATGTTTCGCCGGGTCGCCCTTCGGGCCGTCACGCACCGCGCTCTCCCGCGACCACGAAGGAGGCTTCCTTGGCTGAGTATCCCGCCCTCCACATGATCATCGACGGCGAGAAGGTTTCCGGCGGCGGCCGGCGGACTTTCGACGTGGTCAATCCGGTGACCGGCGAGCCGATCGGCGCGCTGCCGCTGGCCGAGACGGCGGACCTCGACCGCGCGCTCGAGGTGGCGGCGAAGGGGTTCAGGATCTGGCGCAAGTCGACCCCGCAGGAGCGCGCCGCGGTGCTCACGGGCGCCGCGCGGCTGATGGTCGAGCGGCAGGAGCAGATCGCCCGCATCGCGACGATGGAACAGGGCAAGCCGCTCACAGAGAGCCGCATCGAAGTGATGATGAACGTCGGGCTGTTCAACTTCTACGCCGGCGAGTGCTCGCGCCTCTACGGTCGCGAGCTGGTGCGGCCCGAGGGCATGCGCTCGACGGTTCGGTGGGAGCCGGTCGGCCCGGTCGCCGCGTTCGCGCCGTGGAACTTCCCGATCGGCAACCCCGGCCGCAAGCTCGGCGCGCCGATCGCGGCCGGGTGCTCGGTGATCATGAAGGCAGCCGAGGAGGCTCCTGCCTCGGCGCTGGCGGTGCTGCAGTGTCTGCTCGATGCGGGGCTGCCCAAGGAAGTCGCGCAGGCGGTGTTCGGCGTGCCGGACGAGGTCAGCCGCCACCTGCTGGGCTCGCCGGTGATCCGCAAGCTCAGCTTCACCGGCTCGACGGTAGTCGGCAAGCATCTCGCCAAGCTTGCCGCCGAAGACATGAAGCGCACGACGATGGAGCTGGGCGGGCACGGTCCGGTGCTGGTGTTCGGCGACGCCGACCTCGACAAGGCGCTCGAGACCGCGGTGTTCGGCAAGTACCGCAACGCCGGTCAGGTCTGCGTCAGCCCGACCCGCTTCATCGTCGAGGAGACCGTGTTCGAGCAGTTCCGCGACGGCTTCGTCGAGCGGGCGAAGGCGCTCAAGGTCGGCGACGGCCTCGTCGAAGGCACGCAGATGGGGCCGATGGCGAACCCGCGCCGGCCCGAGGCGATGGACCGGCTGATCGGCGATGCCACGGCGAAGGGTGCCACGCTGCACACCGGCGGCAAGCGCATCGGCAACCGCGGGTTCTTCTACGAGCCTTCGGTGCTCAGCGAGATCCCGCTCGAGGCGGAGATCATGAACGAAGAGCCGTTCGGCCCGGTGGCGCTGATCAACCCGTTCAAGGGCGAGGAGAAGATGATCGAGGAGGCCAACCGGCTGCCCTACGGCCTCGCCGCCTATGCCTGGACCGGCGACTTCCGCCGCCAGCGCCGCCTCGCGGCCGAACTCGAGGCCGGCATGGTCGGCATCAACAGCCACATGATCGGCGGCGCCGACGCGCCGTTCGGAGGCGTGAAGTGGTCGGGCCACGGCAGCGAAGACGGCCCCGAGGGCGTGCTCGCGTGCATGCAGCTCAAGGCGGTGCACGAGGGGTGAGCCCTCTCCCCGATGGGGAGAGGGATACGCAGGCTTGGCAGCTTGCTGCCTAGCCGGAGTTGGGTGTGGGGGTTCGGCCTTGCCGAGAGGCGGAACACCCGCATCCGAGCTACGCTAACCCCCGCCTCCGCGAGGGTAAGCTTCGCTATCCTTCCCCCTCCCAGGGTAGGGATGTTGATTGGACGGAGAGGTTGTGACCCACGAACTCAAGACCGGTGGTGACCGTGGTTATCTGCGCATCGCCACCGAGGAAGCTTTCGCCACGCAGGAGCAGTTCGACGCGATCATGCGCCTGGTCAAGGAAGGCCGCGCCGACCAGGGCACGATGAGCCTGTGGGGCTTCTACGGTACCAGCGGCTCGGAGCGCACGACGTTCATCCGCGAGCGTTTGCTCGACCTCGGCGAGCTGCGCCTGCAGGCGATGGACGACGCCGGGATCGACAAGGCGGTGCTCGCGCTGACCAGCCCCGGCACACAGTCGCTGTTCGATGTCGAGGAAGCCAAGCGCATCGCGCGCAACGCCAACGACTTCCTCAAGCAGCGCTGCGAGGCGCACCCCGACCGGTTCTACGGCATGGCGGCGGTCGCCCCGCTCGATCCCGAGTGGTCGGCGCAGGAGCTGCGCCGCGCCAAGGAGGAGCTCGGCTTCCACGGGGTGCAGATCAACAGCCACACCCACGGGCACTATCTCGACGAGGAGCAGTTCGACCCGATCCTGCGCGCCTGCGCCGATCTCGACCTGCCGCTCTATGTTCACCCGCAGGGGCCGCCCGACAGCATGATCGGCGACATGGTCGGCGCGGGCCTCGACGGGGCGGTGTTCGGCTTCGCGGTCGAGACCAGCTACCACGCGATGCGGCTGCTCACGACCGGCGTGTTCGACCGCTACCCCAACCTGCAGCTGATGCTCGGCCACGGCTGCGAGGGGCTGCCGTACATGCTCTACCGGCTCGACTACATGCACAAGGCCGGCATTCGTTCGCAGCGCTACCCGCGCCTCAAGCCGCTGCAACACGACCTGTTCCACTACATGCGCAACAACGTGCTCGCGACCAACAGCGGGCTGGCGTTCGGCCCGGCGATCAAGCTGATGATCGAGGTCATGGGCGAGGACCGCGTGATGTACGCGATGGATTACCCCTATCAATACGTCCCCGACGAGGTACGCTGGATGGACGACCTCGACATCAGCGACGTCCAGAAGACAAAGTTCTTCCAGACCAACGCCGAGCGCTGGTTCAAGCTCTAGGAGAGAGGTTCCGATGACGACTTATGCCGTGACCGGCGCGACGGGCAAGCTCGGCCGCCTGGTGCTCGACGAGCTGCTGACGAAGACCGACGCCGCCAACGTCGTCGCCCTCGCGCGCGATCCGACCGCGCTGCAGAAGTACGACCAGCTCGGGGTGCAGGTGCGCCAGGCCGACTACGACGATCCCGCGAGCCTCGAGGCGGCGCTGCAGGGCGTCGACCGCGTGCTGCTGATCTCGGGCAACGCGGTAGGCCAGCGCGAACGGCAGCACGGCGCCGTGATCGAGGCGGCGAAGAAGGCCGGCGTGTCGTACCTCGCCTACACCTCGATCCTCAAAGGCGACAAGTCGCCGCTCCCGCTGGCGCCCGAGCACGTCGCGACCGAGAAGCTGTTCGCGGCGAGCGGGCTCAACTACGACGTGCTGCGCCACGGCTGGTATTCCGAGAACTACACGATGGGCCTCGCGCCCTCGCTCGAGAGTGGCAAGATCTTCGGCGCGGTGGGACAGGGGAAGCTGTCGACCGCGACCCGCGCGGACTTCGCCGCGGCGGACGTCGGCGCGCTGCTCAACGGCAAGGGCGGCGACGTCTACGAGCTCGCCGGCGACGAAGCGTGGACGATGCCGGAGTTCGCCGCCGAGGTCTCGCGCCAGGCGGGCAAGACCGTCGAATACGTCGACCAGAGCGAGGGCGATTATGCCAAGACCCTCGAAGGCGCCGGGCTGCCGCCGCCGGTCGCGGCGATGCTGGCCAGCACCAGCGCGCTGTCGGGCCAGGGCGCGCTTTACGACGACAGCGGAGACCTGAGCCGCCTCGCCGGCCGCCGGTCCACGCCGATCGCGCAGACGATCGCCGAGGCGCTGAAAGGATAACGATCCTCCCCGAGCTTGCTCGGGGAGGGGGCCACCCGCAGGGTGGAGGAGGGGCCGCGACAGCCCCTCCGTCAGAGGCCTTGCGGCCTCTGCCACCTCCCCATCCCGCTGCGCGGGAGAGGGAGGATCGAGGAGGGAGAGAACAAGTATGGCCGCAACGGTCGCCGACGAGCCGCTGAAGTCCACCGCCAAGGTCACCCGGGCCGGGTGGTACACGCTGTTCCTGGTTTCGTCGTCGCAGGGCCTGAGCCTGCTCGACCGGCAGATCCTGTCGATCCTCGCGCCGAGCATCATGGCCGACCTCGGGATCGGCGCGGCCGAACTCGGGTTGCTCTACGGCACGGTGTTCGCACTGTTCTACGCGCTGTTCTCGCTGCCGCTCGGGCGGCTGGTCGACGGATGGATCCGCACCCGGCTGCTGGCGCTGTGCATCTTCGCCTGGTCGGCGTTCTGCGGCCTGTCGGCCTTCGCCGGCGGTTTCGCGCTGCTGGCGATCTCGCGGCTCGGCGTCGGCGTGGGAGAAGCGGCGGCGCAGCCGGCAGCGAACTCGATCATCTTCGATACTTTCCCGCGCGAGAGGCGCGGCACGGCGATGGCGGCGATGGGCGTCGCCACCGCGCTCGGGCTCGGCCTGTCGATGACGCTCGGCGGCGTCCTCGCGCAGTGGTGGGACACCCGCTACCCCGACGGAGCCTGGGGCTTCTCCGGTTGGCAGTTCGCCTTCCTCGTCGCCTCGATACCGGGCCTGCTGCTCGGCTGGGCGATCTGGCGTTTGCGCGAGCCGGTTCGCGGCGCGATGGACGGGATCGCCGCGCCCGAGGACCCGCATCCGTTCAAGGCCAGCGGCGCGGTGCTGGCCTCGGTCACGCCGGGAGCCAACTGGTGGATGCTGTGGCGCCGCGATGCGGGCGCGCGGCAGTGGGCGATAAATCTCGGCGGGCTGGCGGTGATCTTCGCCGCGTGCTGGACGATGACCCAGCTGACGCAGGCCTTCTCGCCGAGCGTGCAGCAGCCGCTCGCAGCGCTCGGGCTGTCCTGGGACACCCACGTGCTGCAGTGGATCGTCTCGGGCTTCGGTGCCTTCGTGATCCTCAACCTGTTCCAGTCGCTCAAGCTGACCGACCGGCCGACCTACAACGTCGTGCTCAGCCCCTCTTTGATCCTGCTCATGGTCGTCGGCGGCCTGCAAACTGCGATCAACTACGGGGTCATGGGCTTCACCCCGTCGTTCCTGATCGCCCACTACGGCCTGTCGCAGGCGACGACCGCGCTGCAGTTCGGCCTGCTCGCCGCGGCGCTCGGGCTGGTCGGTCCGGTCATCGCCGGCCCGCTCGCCGATTGGCTGACCGTGCGCATGGGCGGGCGCGGCCGGGTGTGGCTGACGATCTTCTCGCTCGGGGTCTCGCCGCTGATCGGCGTCTGGACCTACAGCGCCGACGATCCGACGAGCTTCTACATCCGCTTCTCGATCTACAGCATCATCCTGACGCTGTGGCTGCCGCCGATCTACTCGCTGTACTACGATCTCGTGCTGCCGCGGATGCGCGGGATCACCAGCTCGATCTACATCATCATCTCGACCCTGCTCGGGCTCGGCATGGGGCCGTATTTCGTCGGCATCGTCGCTGCGAGGAACGGCGGCGATCTCGGGCAGGCGATCATCTCGGTCAACGTCGTGGCGCCTTTCGTGCTGCTGAGCCTGTTCACCGTGTTGTGGCGGATCCGGCGCGACGAATCGACGATCCTCGAGCGTGCCCGCGCCGGCGGCGAGCCGGTCTAGGGTTGCCGGGTCGCCCGTCGGGCACGTAAGGGCGGCGCATGCCTACCGTCCGTGAAGCCGCCTTCCGCGTATTCGAGCACTTCGGGATCGACCGCCTGTTCGGCAACCCGGGCTCGACCGAGCTGCCGATGCTCAAGGGGCTGCCCGAGGGCTTCCGCTACGTGCTCGGGCTCAACGAGGCGGTGGTGGTCGGCATGGCCGACGGGTTCGCGCGCGCCAGCGGCAAGCCGGCACTGGTCAACCTGCACAGCTCGGCGGGCACCGGGCACTCGCTCGGCAACCTGTTCACCGCGTACAAGAACAATACCCCGCTGGTGATAACCGCGGGGCAGCAGGCGCGCTCGATCCTGCCGCACGACCCGTTCCTCTACGCCGAGCGGCCGACCGAATTCCCGCGCCCGTTCGTCAAGTGGGCGCTCGAGCCGGCGCGCGCCGAAGACGTGCCGCTGGCGCTGATCCGTGCCTTCGTCACCGCGCTGACTCCGCCGATGGGGCCGGTGTTCGTGTCGATTCCGGTCGACGACTGGGACCGCGAGTGCGACTGGCCGGCTCTGCCCGACATGCACTTGTGCGCGGTTCCGGATGCCACCGGCATCGAGCGGCTCGCGGCCGTGCTCGACCCGTCCGAGCGGCCGGCCTTGGTGCTCGGCACGGGCGTCGCCAACAGCGGCGGATGGAGCGCGGCGATCCGCCTCGCCGAGAAGACCGGCTGCGCGGTCTGGGCCGCGCCCTACGCGGCGCGCGAGACTTTCCCCGAGGACCATCCGCAGTTCGCCGGGTTCCTGCCCGCGTGGCGCGACCAGATCCGCACCCTGCTCGCCCCCTACGACGCAATCCTGGTGGCCGGTGCGCCGGTGTTCACCTACCACGTCGAGGGCAGCGGCCCGCACTGGCCCGAGCACGCGAAGCTCGCTGCGCTCAGCGACGATCCGCAGCACCTGGCCTCGCTGCCCGGCGGTAGCGGCGTGCTCGGCAATGTGGCCGAGGGCCTGGCCCAGCTCGCCGAGCGGGCCAACGAACGCGCCTACGAGGGCGAGCCGCGCAGGTTGCTCGATCCGGAACCGCGCATGACCGCGGCCTACGTGCTCAAGCGCGTCGCCGCATTGCGCCCTCCCGAGGCCGTGATCGTCGAGGAAGCGCCGACGGCGCGCGGGCCCGAACACGACACGCTACCGATCACGCGCGAAGGCGGATTCTACAGCTGTGCCAGCGGCGGGCTCGGCTATTCGCTCCCGGCGGCGGTCGGCATTGCTTCGGCGCAGCCGGACAAGGTCATCGCGATCCTCGGCGACGGTTCGGCGATGTACACGATCCAGGGCCTGTTCTCGGCGCGCGAGGAGCGGGCGAACGTCAGCTTCGTGATTCTCAACAACGCCGCCTACGCCGCGCTCACCGGCTTCTCGGCCGAGTTCGGAATGAATCACGTGCCCGGGTGCGACCTTTCGGGGATCGATTTCGTCAAGCTGGCCGAGGCGCAGGGTCTGCCCGCGCGGCTCGTCGACTCGGTTGAGACGCTCGACGAGTCGCTTGCCTGGAGCTTCGCTCAGACGGGGCCGACGCTGCTCGACGTGCGGATCGCCTAGCTCAGCCTGCCAACATCGCCAGGGCAAGGGCGATCGCGACCCCGATCGCGACGATTCCGCCGGCCCTCGCGAGATCGGCGACCGTCAGCGGATCGACGTGCTCGGCCCGGAAGCGGCGATATCCCTCGGCGACGGCCTCGTTGCTGGCAATCAGGCCGACGTCGAGCGCGGTGGCCTCGCGAGCGAACCACCGTCGCAACTGCTCGAGTTCGTCTTCGGTGACGTCGGGATAGGCGGCGAGCAGCGCTTCGACGCGCTGCAGGGTCGGCGAAGCCCGCTCGACTTCGCCGGTCACGGACGCGTGCGGCATGGTCAGCTCACCAGCACGATGACCAGGAACGCCAGCACCGGGAACGCGAGGATCGCGCCGATCACCGCGTAGTCCGACAGCGACGGAGTGACGAGGTCGCGGTGCCGCGTCCAGAACGCATCAAGCTTCGGCGCGATCTCCTCGTCGGCGATCATCAGCGCCATGTCGCGCGCATTGAGCCGCGGCAGGACGGCCGCCAGCTCCTCGATCTGCGACTGGCTCAGGTTGGGGTAGCGCTTGACCAGCTCGGCGGCGCGCGCGGGGTTCCACGGGATCACCCCCGAACGGACGGCGAGACTGAATTTCGGTCGGGACAACGGATAGGGCATTCGAACGACTCCTCGACGCGAGCCGAGGGCAGGGCGAGGCGCCGGTCATGCCGGGCCTCGATCGATGATGTTGGAGGTTGCGCCCTGAGCCGAACCGCGGCTCGCGGAGAATCGATCCGGCTCAGGGCCGGAAGAGGCGTGCCGTGCTGCTGCCCGGGTGGATGTCGATCAAACCACTCATGCGTTCAATATGGCCCTTCGTGCGCGGGAAGCAAGCCGGCGCGCCCGGCGGTCAGTTCTCGCTCGGCTTGCCCGAATTGTCGGCCACGGGCTCCTCGCCGGCGATCCGGTTGGCGATGGAGTCCATCTCTGCCGCCGCATTGCTGTAGGCCGCATCGACCGACTCGCGGTACTCGGTCGCCGCCTCAGCCTGCGCGGCGATGTCTTCGGCATTCGGTAGCGCTGCGATCGCGGCGTCGGCGCCAGCGGCCTCGGAAGGCTGGCGGACGAAGCCCATGTAGAGGCTGCCGAGAAAGCCGGCGAAGATCACCAGGAAGGTCGCCAGCCGCAGATTGGGATGGGCGCCCTTGGTCAGCTGGATCGCCAGCAGCCCGATCAGCAGCAGCGCAAGCGCGAGAAGCCCCCAGATATCGCTCACCGAGCGAATGATGTCGGCGAAGGTCCCGGTTCCGGTCATGACGCCCCCTCCCCGTGTATGCTACTCCCAATCGGCGCCGCGGGCCACCGTTGCCGCGCAGCTCACGTGACCCGCCAGACCCACAGCTTGATGCTGCTCGCATAGCGCGCCCCGGCGCAGACGAAGATCGACCTGTTGAGCCAGTCGTAGGGGCCTTCGGGAGCGATGAACTCGGGTACCGTGCGGAAGTAGTACTCGCCCGGGTCGACGTCCTCGCCGCGACGCAGGCGGTCCATGACCTCGGGCGGGCCGTGGCGCAGGCCCTTGTTGCGGATCTGGATCAGCGCGCCGTCGTCGGTCTCGATCGCGTAGATCGCATCGGCCACCGTGACTCCGTCGGGGCGGGTCAGCTGCCAGTCGGCCGAGTTGCCCATCAGCTTGCCGTTGATCTTCGGGCCCCTGACGTAGCCGCCTTCCGCGATCGGTATGATCCGCCGGGAACCGTCGACCACCTTGCCGATCTCGCGCGGCGGCTCGAGCTCGCCGCCGGCTTCGTAGACGAACTCGAGTTCGGGTTTGATCAAGGCGTGTCTCCAATCGTTGCGGGGGCAGGGTACGGTCTCTGACGCCGCCTGCAAGGGAGTCGAGCGGCTTACCCGCCAGGCGCTTCCTTCCGCAGGGCGCGAGCCGAAGTTATCGCCTCCCGCACGGTGTTCCGCTCGTGGCACGCGTATTCGTAGATCGTGTAGCCGTCGTCGCGCGTCCGTTCGAGCGCGACGGTCCACGGTGCCGTGAAGGTGTCGGGATCGTCGTAGGTGACGCGATAGTCGATCGTGTCGGGTCCGGTCCTGGTCAGCCGCTCGGTCACTTTCGCCGAGGGACCGACCGGCTGCGTCGCGTTGGTGCGCCCCGGGAACGGCCCCGCCGCGCGCTGCAAGGGATCGGTGGCGACGCTGTCGCCGCTGACGAGGTTGGTGGTCTCGATCACCAGGGTGTCGCCCTCCCAGCGCCCGCGGCTGTCGCCGTGCCAGGCGCGCACCTCCGCCGGCCAGTGTCCTTGTCTGCCCAGCGGTATCACCCGTGTCCCGAAAGTCTCGAGCTGCAACACGACGTACCCGGGCGCCTGGAACACGCGGAGACCGTTGTTGTAGGGCTGCAGCAGCATCACGGCGGGAAAGCCGCGCGTGATGCAGCGCTCGAACGCATCGAGGTCGGCGATCCCGTCGACCGCATCACCGGACTGCCAGGTGGAGCGGCCCTTGGCGTAAAGCTCCTGCGCCTGCGGCGTCAGCGGCGGGAGGCGGCCGTCCGCGGGGTCGATCAGCAGCGAGGTGCGCCGGCCGAGCCGCGAGCCGCGCAGCCAGGCGGCGAGGCCGACGGTACCGTCACTGTCGATCTCGATCGAGAATGCGGCATCGGACCGCTCGGCCGCTGCCAGGCGCTCGGCGAATTCCTCGTCGGTGAGCCAGACGCGTGTGGCCATCGCCTCGGGACGCACGAGCGGAATCCGGGCATCGTTGACGTTCTGCATCGGCCAGGTGCCGCGCAGATCGGGATCGCCCCAAGCCATGCGCGGGACCACGTAGCTGGGCTCGACCACCGGGGGTGCGGCCGGATCGCGGTGTGCGCCATGCGCGCTGCCGCCGGGTAACGCGGCGGAGCCGACCACCACGAGCAAGACGACCGACCCCTTCACCGCGCCTCCCCCTCCAAGCATTGCCCGTGCAGGGTACGAACCCTAGCGTGCGCCGCAAGCGAATCGCACGAAACGTGCGCGGGTCGGGATCGAGAGGAGAGGAAGATGGCCGCAGATCTCTATGCGGACTACGTCATCGTCGGCGCGGGCAGCGCAGGCTGCGTGCTGGCGGCACGGTTGACCGAGAGCGGCGAGCACAAAGTCGTTCTGCTCGAGGCCGGGGGCGACGACCGGCCGCTCAAGGAGCCCGGCCAGTTCCTCTCGAACGTGATGATCCACACGCCGATCGGCTTCGGCAAGACGCTCAACGATCCCAAGGTCAACTGGCTCTACGAGACCGAGGTCGACGAGGGCTCGGGCGGGCGGCGGCACAAGTGGCCCAAGGGCAAGGTGCTCGGCGGGTCGAGCTCGATCAACGGCATGCTCTACGTGCGCGGACAGGCGGCGGACTACGACGGCTGGGCGCAGATGGGCGCGCGCGGGTGGAGCTGGGACGAGGTCCTGCCGTACTTCCGCCGGAGCCAGAACCAGGAGCGCGGCGAGGACCAGTTCCACGGCGCCGGCGGGCCGCTCAACGTCTCGGACTTCCCCGAGGAGCACCCGGTTTCGGCGGCGCTGGTGCAGGCCTGCGTGCAGGCCGGGATCCCGTACAAGAAGGACCTCAACGACGGGAACCAGGAAGGCTGCAGCTTCTTCCAGATGACCGCCAAGAACGGCCGCCGCCACTCGGCCGCGGTCGCCTACCTGCATCCGGCGATGAAGCGGCCGAACCTGACGGTCGAGACGCGCGCGATGACCACGCGGATCCTGTGGGACGGCAAGAAGGCGGTCGGCGTCGAGTTCAGGCAGAACGGCGAGACGCGCAAGGTCATGGTCGGACGCGAGGTGATTCTCGCCGCCGGCGCGGTGGAATCGCCGAAGCTGCTCGAGATCTCGGGCGTCGGCCAGGGCGCGCTACTGCAGGAGCTGGGCGTGCAGGTGGTGCACGAATCGGCGCTGGTCGGCGAGAACCTGCAGGATCACTTCATGATCGGCTGCCAGACCTACCTCAAGGAGCCGCACCACTCGATCAACCAGTTGAGCCGCGGGGTGAAGCTGATCGGCGAGATCGCCAAGTACGGGCTCACGCGGAAGGGCCTGCTGAGTTACGCGGTGGCGCACGGCTGCGCGTTCGTGAAGACGCGCGAGGAGCTCGCCTATCCCGACGTGCAGATCCACGTGATGGCCGCGTCGATGGACCTCGACTACCTCAACCAGTACCAGGGGCTGCGGCTCGACAAGGAGCCGGGCATGGCTTCGAACCCGTGCCAGCTGCGCCCCGAATCGCGCGGCTCGATCCACGCCCGCTCGCCCGACGGGCTGGTCGCGCCAAAGATCGAGCCGAACTACCTCTCGGACCCGATCGACCGGCAGAGCGTGGTCGACCAGCTCAAACTGATCCGCAGGATCTGGAGCCAGCCGGCGCTGCAGCCGTACCTCAAGGCGCCCGGCGATCCGTTCGGCGAGACCGACGAGGAGATGCTCGGCTACGCCAAGGTTGCCGGCGGCACGCTGTACCACTGCGTCGGCACCGTCGCGATGGGCGACGAGCGCTTTCCGCTCGATCCGCAACTGCGCGTGCGCGGGGTAGAGGGGCTCCGGGTGATCGACGCCTCGGTGTTCCCGCGAATCCCCTCGGGCAACACCAACGCGCCGACGATCATGGTCGCCGAAAAGGGTGCGGAGATGGTGCTGGCGGACGCGAAGATGGCGGTTGCGGCTTAGGAGGGGAGGGGGCCCTCATCCAAGCTACGCTAACCGCCTGCGGCGGTAAGCTTCGCTATCCTTCTCCCACGAGTGGGAGAAGAAGGGCGCGGCGCTGGCCGCCTGACTCCTTCTCCCGCTGGCGGGAGAAGGATACGGAGACTTAGCCCCGCAGGGGCTTAGTCGGAGTTGGATGAGGGCCCCTTCCCCCGTCCCTAAAGCTGCGTCACCGCGGCCGCGGCGACGCCGATGCACAGGACCAGGAATCCGGCTCCCCACAGCATCAGGTGGAACAGCCGGCCCTTGAGCGCTTCGTCCTCGACGATTTCGACCGGCGCGTCGGGTGTCAGCGCGGCGCCCATCCCGGCACCGAACGCCGGATCGAGCCGCGGCAGCTCGATTCCCGAGGTCAGCGCCAGCTTCTCGCTGGCGATCGCCAGCCGCTGGTCGGCGAGATCGGCCTCGAGCACGCCTTCGTCGGGCGTGCTCTCGCCGCGGGCGAGGCGTTCGAGCTGGCGGTCGATGCCGATCAGCCGGTCGATCTGCTCGAGGGCCCGGTGCCGGTTGCCCGAGAGCACCGCGAGCTGCAGTCGCGCCTGGGCCAGCCCGCTGGCGCGAATCCAGCCGAGTTCGGGGCGCGTCTCGGGTAACCCGTGGAATGTCACGGTGCGGCTCGCAAGGGCAGGCTGGGTCGCCATTCGTCTCCTCCCGTCGCCCCTGTGCGCGGTCAGCTAGCGACGGAGGCGGCCGGGTGGAAAGCCCGAACCGACCGGGCGGGAGCAGCGTGCGACCGGCGGTTCGCCTGCCGCCGAGCTCGGTTCATCGCGGATCGGGCGCGTGCGCTATCGCCTTGAAGAACGCCAGCGTGTCCGGGGTGACGGTCTCTTCGGGTACCGGCTGCCAGTAGCTGAGCTTGACGATCACCGTGCGGCTCACCGGGTGGACGTAGATCATCTGTCCTGCCAGCCCGACCGCGGCGAAGGCACCCGGCTCGTCGTCGACCTGCCAGGTCTGCAGGCCGTAGCCGGGGAAGCCGGCAGACGCCGGCAGCGGCTTCATTGTCGTCATCGCCGCGACCCAGCCCTCGGGCAGAATCCGCTCACCGTCGCGGACGCCATCCTCGAGCAACAGCAGGCCGAGACGGCCGAAATCGCGCAGCGTGGCGTTGAAGCCCATGCCGTTCAGCGCGCGGCCGGTTCCCGGCGGTCCGTCGGCGAGGAAGAACCCGTCGGCTTCGGCTCCGAGCGGACTCCACAGGCGCTGCTCCATCAGCGCCTCGATCGGCTGACCGGTCGCGCGCTCGAGCACCCAGCCCAGCACCGCGGTGTCGAGGGTCGCGTAGTTGAATTCGCTCCCCGGGGCCGAGCGGCGGGCCACGTCGACCGCGAAGTCGGCGAAGCGCGCGCGGTTGAGCACGATGGCCTGCTCGTGAATCCGCCCGGCGAGGCTCGGGTTCTCCCCGAAGTCGTAGCGCTCCTCGATGGCCGCGCCCGAGCGCATCTCGAGCAGGTTGCGGATCGTCGCCCCGCCGTAGCCGCCTTGCGCCAGCTCGGGGACGTACTTGTCGGTGCGGTCGTCGAGCGAGGCGATCTCGCCGCGCGCCAGCGCTTGCCCGACGAGCATCGCAGTGATCGTCTTGGTCATCGAGAAGGCGATGTGCCGCGTCGAGGGCTGCATCCGGTTGCGGTAGTCCTCGAACACGATCGCCCCGTCGCGGATCACCAGCAGCGCGTTGGTCCGCGTCGCCTCGGCAAACGCGTCGTAGCTCGCCGGCTGCCCGTGGGCTCGCGCCTCGGGCAGCATGAAGCCTTCGCGCCGGGGCAGCTCCCATGCCGGGCCCGACCGCGCGACGGGGCACGCTTCGAACACCGCGTCGGTGTCGCGGAAGGTGAAGCTGTTGACCTCCGGATTGAGCAACTGCCAGCGCATCGCCACCGTCGCCGGGGAGGGGTCGGCCGGGGCCGTCTCCTGTGCCGCGAGCGGCGAAGCGAGGATCAGGGCGAGCCAGGCGGCGCTGGCCGCTGCGCGTCGGACGATCATGCGGTGTTTCTCCCCTCGGTCATCGGGTAGACTGGTGCCCGGGGCCGGGCGAGGGCGCAAGCACCGAACACGCCGGCGCGTTCAGCAGGCACCGTACGAGGCGGAGATCCGCGCGGTATTCTCGGCCAGCGTTTCCATCCCGGCTTCCCGCCGCAGGCGCTCGACCGCGGCCTCGTCCTCGATCGGCAGAGGCGCGAACCGGCCGTCGACACAATGAAACTGGGTTCCGTAGCGCTGCTTGCCGGTGAGCTTGAGGATGACCCGGTCCGTCAGGTAGGCGAAATCGCGCGGCGAAACTTCGCGCTGCGCCACGAGCGGCTCCATAAGCCTGAGCGCCTCGAGCTGGAACACCGGGTCATGGTCGGCGTGCTGGATCAGCAGCCAGGCCTCACTCGCCGCTTGCTCGCCGACGTCCGAAATCTTCGGCCAGCCGTGCTCGGCGACGATCCCCTTGAGCCATTCGGTGTTCGACCTGTCGCGCGCGGCCATCGCCGCGAACAGGCGCGCTCGCACCACGGTCAACCCCGCCGGTGACAGCTCGGGCACCTTGCCCGCCAGTCGCCCGCGGTCCCACGAGACCGCGTGGCGCACCATTTGTTCTCCCAGCGTGCGCGCCACCAGCTGCTCGGCGAGACTTGGGCCCGCCGGACCGGCTTCCTCCTCGGCCACTTCGACCGCCGCCAGGTAGGCGTCGGCGAGCGGGGCGGCCGCACGGACCTGTTCGACGTACTCGGCGTAGCTGCCGACCTCGGGCAGGTACGGTGCGAAGGTCACCTGATGGCACAACAGCGGCCCAACCGAGGCAGTGTCGAGCCGCGCTTCGGGATAGCCCATCGCCGCAAGCGTGGCCAGCGCTTGCGCCCTCGCCTCCTCGATGCATCGCGTCGCCCACAGGCTGATCGCGCTGCTGTCGGCGCGGTCCTGGTCGCTCGCATCGGGAAAACGGCCCCTGGCCCACGCATACTCGCCGGGAACGAGCGAGCCATCTTCGATGTAGGGCTCGAGCTGGGCGGGCGGCGGAGGATCGTTGGCGGCGCCGACGAGCAGCGCGCAAAGAGCAAGTACAAGGTTGCGAACGCTCATCGAACCTCCCCCGGCAACGCGACCCCTGGGGGTGCGGCCAGGGACCATCCGAATACTGGCGCGAAAAGGCAATGGGGCCGAATCCTTGCGGTCCGGCTCCATCCGGGGTGCTGCCTCCGAGGTTCAGCGGGGGGGCAGATCGCACCTCGGGAGCGACGCGAAAAAGCTCGCTCCGCCCGAAGCGAGCCATCCGTAATTCCCTATGCCGCCAGACCGAGTTCCTCGCTGGGCGCGAAGTTGCCGTGGAGCCCGAAGCGCAGCCGGATCGGGACGTTGATCGTCGCGATCGGGCCCTTCTCGATGTCGAGCGCATCGAACAGCAGCAGATCCGACCTGTGCTCCTCGAGGCGGTTGCAGACCTGGACGATCCAGCCGTCGCCCTCGGGCGCGTCCTTGCTGCGCGGGATGAAGCACGGCTCCTGCAAGCTGGAGACCGGGCCGCACCACCAGTGCTGCTCGGCGCCGGTCTCGAGGTCTTTCAAAAACAGGCAGTTCATCAAGAGGCCGCCGGCGCTGCCGCCCTTGAGCTCGACCGGGCGCTTCATATCCATCTCGAGGAACCAGCCGTAGCGGTTCTTGCGGCCGGTCACGCGGTCGTCGATCCGCGGGAACTCACCGGCGGTGTCGGTGAGCCGGGTGATCGCGTCGAACACCTCGCCGTTGCTCGCCATGTCAACGGTCCAGTCGGTCAGGTAGCTCATCGCCTCCATGCCGTTGAACGGCGCGCCGTGGACGTCGGGGAAGAACGGGAACATGTTGTTCTTCGCCTCGCAGGTCAGGAAGTGGACCTTGGTGCCTTCCTGGTACGCGTTGAGCACGTGGCTGGCGAAGCAGTTGTCGCGCTTGAACCAGCGGATGTCGTCCTGCTTGAGGTCGTCGCGGCGCGGGATGATCCCGAGGTAGACCGGCAGCGTGGTGTCGAAGCCGAAGTGCGGCAGGCCCTGCTCGAGCCGCTCCCACGAGCCGATCGAGGGGACGATGTGCAGCACGAGGTAGTCCTCGGTGATGCCGAAGTCGTGCATCATGCAGTAGTACGGGACCTTGAACCACTTCTCGCGGACCAGCTCGCCGTCGGGGCTCACTTCCATGTAGGTCACGTCGTCGGTGCACAGCCCGCTCGCCGCGTAACCGATCGCGACCATGTTGCCGGTCCGCGGATCGATCTTCGGGTGCGCGGTGAAGGTCTGCCCGGTCATCTTGCCGCCGAACTTCTCGAACCCGATGGTTTCCATTGTTGCCGGGTCCATCAGCAGCGCCGGGCTATCCTCCTTCATCGCCCACAGCTTGCCGGCGAAAATCCAGGCGTTGGTGTTGGCGGTCGATCGGATCCGGCCCTTGACCGACTCGTCGTCGGTCAGCGGGTTGCGGTAGGCGCCGAACAGCGCCTTGCCGGCCTCGTGCTCGAGCTTCCACTTGTCGGTCTGTGCCCAGCGCTGGCGGAAATCGCACTGGCCGTCGTGGAAGTGGAAGCGGCTGATCATCCCGTCGCCGTTGAAGGCGATGTCGTCACCGAGGCGCGGAGGGAACTGCGGATCGGGCTGGACGCGGTAGAACGCGCCGTCGAGCTCGGGCGGAATCGTGCCGGTGTGCTGCAGATCGGCGATGTCCGCCTCGATCCGGCTCGGGGTGTTGAAGCCGGTGAAGCTCGGGGTGTCGGGGAAATGCGCCATCGGGGGTCCTCTCGTTGCGCGCCCTGGCGATGCCGGATTGCGCGCCCTCTGTTGCGAATGATTGTATGCTCCACTAACGATTCGGCAAGCAGCTTGGGATCGGGATAGCCGCGCGTGGACGCACCGACTTTGACCGAAGACAAGACGGACGCCGGCCCCGGAGGGCTCGGCGATCTCGAGGATATCCTCGGCCTCCGCATCAGGCTCGCGCACGGCGCGGTCTATCGACACTTTGCCGAGACCTTCGCCGACCTCGGCCTCACCCAGAAGCAGGTATCGGCGCTGTGGCTGGTCAACGACAACCCGGGCATCTCGCAGATCGACCTCGGCGGGCGCCTGCGGATGGACCGGGCTACGACCATGACGATCGTCAACCGCCTGCAGGCGCGCGACTACATGCGCCGCGAGCGGTCGGAGAGCGACGGTCGCAAACAGGCGCTTTACCTGACCCCGCAGGGCGAGGCGGCGCTGGCCGAGGCCAAGCGCTGCATCGGTGAGCACGAGGCTTGGCTGAAGTCGCGCTTCACCGCCGACGAGATCGAAAAACTGGTGGAAATGCTGGCGCGAATCCACGAATGAGGCGCCGCAGGGAGAGAGGACAGAGATAATGGCCGGACCAGCGGGTGGCACCAATCCGATCAGGGTGATCGACGACAATCCGATGAGCGTGAGGCAATGGATCGTCGTGATCCTCATGGTGCTGCTTAACGCGCTCGACGGGTTCGACGTATTGTCGAGTGCGTTCGCCGCCCCGGGCATCTCCCAGGAATGGGGCATCCCGCGTGACGAGCTCGGCATCATGCTCTCGGCCGAGCTGGTCGGCATGGGCTTCGGCTCGGTGATCCTCGGCGGGTTCGCCGACAAGGCGGGACGCAAGCTCGCCATGCTGGTGTGCCTCGTGATTATGGCAATCGGCATGTACATGGCGCACGACGCCGGCGACCTGTGGACGCTGACGGTCTGGCGCTTCCTCACCGGGCTCGGCATCGGCGGCATGCTCGCGGCCACCAACGCGATGACGGCCGAATCCTCGAGCAAGGCCGGCCGCGGCCTCGCCATGGCGCTTTACGTGATCGGCTATCCGGTCGGCGGCGTGATCGGCGGCTTTGCCGCGCAAGGCTGGCTGCTGGTCGAATACGACTGGCGCGCGGTGTTCCTGTTCGGCGCGATCGTAACCGCGGTGATGATCCCGCTGGTCATGCTGCTGGTTCCCGAGACGCCGGCGTTTTACGCTGCGCGCCGGCCTGCCGACGCGCTGGAGAAGATCAACCGCTCGCTGCGCGCGCTGCGGCAGCCGCCGATCGATGCGCTGCCCGAGATCGAACCGACGGCGCCCAAGCCGAAGGTGACCGAGATTCTCTCGAATCCGCGCCTCCGGCCGGTCACGCTGCTGCTGGCCTTCGGCTACCTGTTCCACACGCTGACCTTCTACTACATTCTGAAGTTCGCCCCGACGATCGTCGCCGGCGCAGGCTTCAGCCAGCCCGAGGCGGCGAGCAGCCTGACTTATGCCAATATCGGCGGCGCACTCGGCGGCTTCCTGTTCGGCTTCCTGCTCAAGAAATGGGACATCAAGGGCCCCACGGTCGCCGTTGCGGTGATCGGATCGATCGCCGTCGCCGCGTTCGGGATCGGCAGCGACACGCTGTGGGGCTGGCGCCTCGCCGCGTTCCTGACGATGTTCTTCCTCAACGCCGCGATCGTCGGCTACTACGCCGCCTTCGCCCGCGGCTTCCCGGCGTTCGCCCGGGCCACGGGCACCGGGTTCGTGCTCGGCGTCGGCCGCGCCGGGGCCGCCGGCTCGCCGATCATCGCCGGGTTCCTGTTCGCCTCGCTGGGTAACGAGCAGTTGTTCACGGTTTCCGCGATCATGGCCGTCGGTGCCGTGATCGGCGCGGCACTCGTTTGGATGCTGCCGATGCGCGACCCCGACTATGAAGAAGCCGATGCCGCGCCGGCCTCGCCCGACGTGGCTCCAACGAGGAAAGCCGCCTGACATGAAGACCCGTGCCGCCGTCGCCTTTGCCCCGAAGCAGCCGCTCGAGATCGTCGAGCTCGACCTCGAGGGGCCAAAGGCCGGCGAGGTGCTGGTCGAGATCATGGCGACCGGCATCTGCCATACCGACGCCTACACGCTCGACGGGCTCGACTCCGAAGGCATCTTCCCCTCGATCCTCGGTCACGAGGGCGCCGGGATCGTGCGCGAGGTCGGCCCGGGCGTGACTTCGGTCAAGCCGGGCGACCACGTGATCCCGCTGTACACGCCGGAATGCCGCCAGTGTAAGTCGTGCCTCTCGGGCAAGACCAACCTGTGCACCGCGATCCGCGCGACGCAGGGCAAGGGGCTGATGCCCGACGGGACCAGCCGGTTCTCGTACAAGGGGCAGACGATCTACCACTACATGGGCTGCTCGACGTTCTCGAACTTCACCGTGCTGCCCGAGATCGCGGTGGCGAAGATCCGCGAGGACGCGCCGTTCAAGACCAGCTGCTACATCGGCTGCGGCGTCACGACGGGCGTCGGCGCGGTGGTCAACACCGCCAAGGTTCAGGTCGGCGACAACGTCGTGGTGTTCGGGCTCGGCGGGATCGGGCTCAACGTCATCCAGGGAGCGAAACTCGCCGGCGCCAACCGGATCATCGGCATCGACATCAACCCGGCGCGCGAGGAGTGGGGCCGCCAGTTCGGCATGACCGACTTCCTCAACACCGGGGGGATGAGCCGCGAGGAGATCGTCGCCAAGGTGGTCGAGCTGACCGACGGCGGGGCCGACTATACCTTCGACTGCACCGGCAACACCGAGGTCATGCGCACTGCGCTCGAGTGCTGCCACCGGGGCTGGGGCACCTCGGTGATCATCGGTGTGGCCGAAGCGGGCAAGGAAATTGCGACCCGCCCGTTCCAGCTCGTCACCGGGCGCAACTGGCGCGGGACCGCGTTCGGCGGTGCCAAGGGCCGCACCGACGTGCCCAAGATCGTCGACTGGTACATGGACGGCAAGATCCAGATCGATCCGATGATCACCCACGTGCTCAGCCTCGAGGAGATCAACAAGGGCTTCGACCTGA
>JBIQKN010000117.1:0-6272 GCA_044506565.1 Sphingomonadales bacterium
GCCCGCGCTTGCTAGTCTTCGCCGAAGCCGTCTTCGATCATGGCGACAAGCTCGTCGAGGCGTTCCTCGGCGTCAGCGCCCTTGACCGTGACCTCGACCGCGTCGCCCTTGGCCGCGCCGAGCATCATCAGCCCGAGGATCGATCCTCCGGCTGCGCTGTGCCCGTCCTTGGCGACGCGCACCTCGCAGCCTTCCATCGCGGCGACGGCAGCGACGAACTTCGCGCTGGCGCGCGCGTGCAGGCCGCGCTTGTTGACGATAATGACCTCGCGGCAGGCCTCTCCCAAAGCCGCCTCTCCCCTGTTTTATGCGACCTGGCCGAGAAACTCGGAGGCGATCGTTATGTAGTTGCGTCCCGCGTCGCGCGCGGCAGCGGTCGCGGCGGCGAGGTCCATGTCCTTGCGCGCGCCGGCCAGCCGGATCAGCATCGGCAGGTTGATCCCGGCGATCACTTCGGTCTTCCCGGCCTTGAGCAGCGAGATCGCGAGGTTCGACGGCGTTCCGCCGAACAGGTCGGTCAGGATTACCGCGCCCTGGCCCGAGTCGACCTTGCGGATCGCCTGGGCGATCTCCTTGCGCTTGAGCTCCATGTCGTCCTGCGGGCCGATGCAGACGGTCGCGACATCACGCTGCGCGCCGACCACATGCTCCATCGCGTGAACGAATTCCTCGGCCAATCGGCCGTGGGTCACCAGGATCATTCCGATCATGCCGAGAAAGATCTCACGTCAGGCGGGCCCGCACGAAGGACGCGAGTGAGCGTCCGGTCGGTTGGCGAAAAGGTCACGGCTGGTGCGGCCCTTCGATCATTTCGGCAGCGCGCGACCCCAGGTTGCGGTGCAGCACAGTGGGCGAAAACCCCGCTTGGCGCAAGGCCTCGGCAATCCTTTCGGCGACAAACACCGACCTATGCCTGCCGCCGGTGCAGCCGAACGCGATGTTGACGTAGCTCTTGCCCTGGGCGGCATAGCGCGGGAGCAATTCGAGCAGCAGGTCGCGGATACGCCCGAAGCTGGAAGCGAACGCCGGATCGCGCTCGATATGCGCGCCGACCGGCGCATCGAGCCCGCTGAGCTCCTTGAGTTCGGGTACCCAATGCGGATTGTCGAGGAAGCGCATGTCGAACACGAGGTCGGCGACCGGCGGCGTGCCGCGGGCGAAGGCGAAGCTCGAAACGGTGACCGTCATCTCCTGCGGCGCGGTGTCCGCGAACAGCTCGCGGATGTGCATCTGCAGATCGTTGGTTGTGTAGTGAGTCGTATCGACCAGCACTTCGGCCCACCGGCGCAGCGGGCCCATCAGCTCGCGCTCGGCGGCGATTCCGGTCTCGACCGGCCGGTCCTGCGCGAGGAAGTGCCGCCGCCTGGTCTCGTTGAAGCGGCGTTCGAGCTCGTGCCCGGCGCAATCGAGAAACAGCGTGGTGACGACGACGTCCTCGCGGTCCTCGAGACGCTTGACCCGCTCGATCACGTCCGCCGGGTCGAAGTCGCGCGTGCGGCAGTCGAACCCGATCGCCAGCGACGGGTTCGGATCGTCGCCGCCGACGAGGCGCTTGAACAGGCGGATCGGGAAGTTGTCGACCGCTTCCCAGCCGAGGTCCTCGAGCGCGCGCAGCGCCGTCGTCTTGCCGGCACCGAGCATGCCGGTGACGAGCAGGATGCGCTGGCGGTGGTCGGGGGTCTCGCTGGACATGGCCAGCGATCTGGCCTTCGCCGCGACAAAAGGGAAGGGGGTGCGTTCAGGGTGTGCCGTGGAGAGCCAGCGCCCACTCGGCCCGCAGCGCCAGCACCGGCGTGTCGGGCCACAGCCGTATCGCCGGCAGCGTGACGCCGAGCAGCTCCGCGCGATCCGCCTCCTCGACGTGCCGCGGCGCGTCGGGATCGAGCCGCAGGACCAGCGCCACCGGCGCGGACACCGAGCCGAGCCGCGCCAGCCCGACGTTGCGAATCTCGAGCAGGCCGCCGATTCGCGGCGGCGGCAGCGCCCACAGCCGGTCGTCTCGGCGCTCGAGCAACACCCCGTCGTCGCCGACCAGCACCGCGCCGCGGTCGATCAGCGCCAGCGCGAGGCTCGACTTGCCGCTTCCCGGCGGCCCTTCGATCAGCACCGCCCGGCTGCCGACGGGACCGCCGATCGCGACGCAGCTCGCCTGGTGCGGAATGGGGCTCATGCCGCGGGCAGCTCGAGGATCAGGCATGCGCCGGACGCGCCGTCGGGGCGGTCGGCGACGGTCAGCGAGCCGTCGTGCGCCTCGGCGATCGTGCGGGCGATCGCCAGCCCGAGGCCGCTGTGGTCGCCGAAGTCCTCGGCTTCCGGGCGAATCGAGTGGAACCGCGTGAACACCTTCTCGCGTTCGGCCTCGGGGATGCCCGGCCCCTCGTCGCAGATGCTCGCCCGGACGCGGCCGTCTACGGCCCCGAGGTGGATGTCGATCCGCCCGCCCTCCGGCGAGAACGAGACCGCGTTGTCGAGCAGGTTGTCGATCACGCGCTCGATCCGGAGCGGGACGCCGAGGACCCGGGCCGCCTTCGTCTCGCAGGCGATCTCGATGCGGCGGCCGGCATTGAGGCCGCGGTCCTCGCGGGCCCGGACGACGTTGGCGATCAGCGCGGCGAGATCGATCGGCTCGAACGTCGCGCGGCTCAGCTCGGCGTCGATCCTGCTGGCCTCGGCGATCTCTGTGACCAGCCGGTCGATCCGCCGCACGTCGTGCCCGGCGACGTCGATCAACTGCTCGCGCAGCGCCGGGTCCTCGACCTTGGCGAGCGATTCGATCGCGCTGCGCAGGCTGGCGAACGGGTTCTTGATCTCGTGCGCGACGTCGGCGCCGAACGCCTCGACCGCGTCGATCCGCTGGCGCAGCGCGGTGGTCATGTCCGACACCGCACCGGCGAGCACGCCGATCTCGTCGCCCCGCTCCTGCATCCGCGGAATCTCGACCTCGCGCGCGCGGCCGAGCCGGACCTGCACCGCCGCGCGCCCTAGCCGGCGCAGCGGGTCGATGATCGTGCGGGCGAGGTAGAGCGAGAGCACTGTCGAGACCAGCAGCGCGAGCGCGATGAGCAGCAGCAGCGAGGTGCGCGCGTCGCGCACGGCCTGGGTGATGTCGCTGGCGTTGCGCGTGGTCAGCAGCGTGACGCCGTTGAGCCCGACCGGCGCCGCGGCGGTGATGACCGGGGTGCGGTCGGGCGCGCGGCGCAGCTCGATCTGCGTGCGGCCCTGCTCGCGGGCGCGGACCAGCTCGGGCCAGGCGTTGGCGTGCTGCTCGGCGGGCTCGAAGTAGTCCGGCGGAGCCTCGGCGCCGACGAGGAAATCGACCAGGCGGTCCATCCCGCGGGCGAAGTCCTGCGGCCAGGGCGCGGCGACCGGATCGCCGAACGCGAACGACGGTTCGGCGAGCGCGAAGCTGTCGGCCATCAGCGTCCCGTCGGCATTGTACATCCGCAGGCGCATGCGCTGTTCCTTGCCGATCTGGATCAGCAGCGCCTCCTGCCGCTGGCGGCTCGCGCCGGCGAGCGCCTCGGCGGTGATCTGCGCCTCGATCCGGGCGAGGTTGAACCGCTCGTTGAGCAGCTGCACGCGGTACTGGTCGAGGAAGAACAGGCTGCCCGCGAGCAGGATCAGCGGGATCAGGTTGACCGCGAGAATTCGGGTGGTGAGCGAGGTGGTGAACCCGTGCCGCCCGGGCCGCGGGCGCGCCGCCGCCGGGTCCTCAGCCATCGGAGAAACTGTAGCCGGCGCCGTAGAGCGTCTCGATCGCGCCGAACGCGGGGTCGGCCGCGCGGAACTTGCGGCGCAGGCGCTTGATGTGGCTGTCGACCGTGCGGTCGTCGACGAACACGTCGTCGGGATAGGCCGCGTCCATCAGCTGGTTGCGGCTCTTGATCACGCCCGGCCGCTGGGCGAGCGCCTCGAGGATCAGGAACTCGGTCACCGTCAGCGAGACCGGCCGCCCGTCCCAGGTCACCCGGTGGCGCGCCGGGTCCATCGTCAGCCGCCCGCGGACCAGCAGCGCGCCGTCGCGCGGCTCGGCCGGCTCCTCGCCCGGCACGGGCTCGCGCGCCGGCCCCGCGCGGCGCAGGATCGCGCGGATGCGGGCGAGCAGCAGCCGCTGGCTGAACGGCTTGGCGATGTAGTCGTCGGCGCCCATCGCCAGGCCGGCTTCCTCGTCCTGCTCCTCGTCCTTGCTGGTCAGGAAGATCACCGGCAGCTCCGACGTCTCGCGCAGCCGGCGCAGCAGCTCCATCCCGTCCATCCGCGGCATCTTGATGTCGAACACCGCGAGGTCGGGCGGGTTCTCGATCAGCGCCTTCAGCGCCGCCTCGCCGTCCGAATAGACGCGCGTCGCGTAGCCCTCGGCCTGGAGCGCGATCGACAGCGTGGTGAGGATGTTGCGGTCGTCGTCGACCAGCGCGATCGAGCGCTGCGGCGTACCGGGGGCTGGGGCGTCTTCCTCGACCATCCGCAGGGACCTAACGCGTTAACATCGCGGAGACAATTGGACCGCGCGGCGCCCGCTGGCCGGGTTCGCGGCGGATTGCCAAAAACTCAGACAATTTCGTTGATTCTAGGGCGAATTTGACGGCGGCAGGCGGGCCGACTATGCGCCGCGCCAAGGCCCGGAACGCAAAGACGGGGCCGCCTTTTAGCCAGATGACATCCTGGGAGACCCCTACGTTGACCCGCTCGCTCGCCGTCTCGCTCTCCGACCAGGGCATCGCCACGCCCGCTGAGATTTTCGCCAACCTCGGCACCGCCGAACTGGTCGAGCACGCGATCGCTCGCGGCGAGGGCCGCCTCGCGAAGCACGGCCCGCTGGTGGTCGAGACCGGCAAACACACCGGCCGCAGCGCCAGGGACAAGTTCATCGTCCGCGACGCCGAGACCGAGGACACCGTGTGGTGGGGCAAGACCAACGCGCCGATGAGCCCCGAGCACTTCGCCGCGCTCAAGGCCGATTTCCTCGCCGCGCTGGCCGAAAAGGACCGGCTCTACGTGGCCGACCTGTTCGGCGGTTCGCAGCCCGAGTACCGGGTCAACGTCCGGGTGATCAACGAGCTCGCCTGGCACAACCTGTTCATCCGCACGATGCTGGTCCGCCCGACCGCGCACGAGCTGGCCACTTTCGCTCCCGAATACACCATCGTCGACCTGCCGAGCTTCCGCGCCGACCCCGAGCGCCACGGCTGCCGCAGCGAGACGGTGATCGCGGTCAATTACACCGAGAAGCTGATCCTGATCGGCGGCACCGCCTATGCCGGCGAGATGAAGAAGGGCGTGTTCGGCCTGCTCAACTACCTGCTGCCGCCGCGCGGGGTGATGCCGATGCACTGCTCGGCCAACATCGGCCCCGAGGGCACCGCGGTGTTCTTCGGCCTCTCCGGCACCGGCAAGACCACGCTCAGCGCCGACGCCAGCCGCGAGCTGATCGGCGACGACGAGCACGGCTGGTCCGACACCGCGGTGTTCAACTTCGAGGGCGGCTGCTACGCCAAGATGATCCGCCTCTCGCCCGAGGCCGAGCCCGAGATCTACGCCACCACCCGCCGCTTCGGCACCGTCCTCGAGAACGTGGTGATGGACCCCGCGACCCGCGAGCTCGACCTCGACGACGCGACCCTCGCCGAGAACAGCCGCGGCGCCTACCCGATCGACTTCATCCCCAATGCCTCGGCCGCCAACATGGGCCCGGTGCCGAAGAACATCGTCATGCTGACCGCCGACGCCTACGGCGTGCTGCCGCCGGTCGCGCGGCTGACCCCCGAGCAGGCGATGTATCACTTCCTCTCGGGCTACACCGCCAAGGTGGCCGGGACCGAGATCGGCGTGACCGAGCCCGAGGCGACCTTCAGCACCTGCTTCGGCGCCCCGTTCATGCCGCGCCACCCGAGCGTTTACGGCAACCTGCTCAAGGAGCGGATTGCGAAGGGCAACGTGCAGTGCTGGCTGCTCAACACCGGCTGGACCGGCGGCAAGTACGGCGTCGGCCAGCGGATGCCGATCAAGGCCACCCGCGCGCTGCTCAACGCCGCGCTCGACGGCAGCCTGAACGGCGTCGAGTTCCGCAAGGACCCGAACTTCGGCTTCGACGTGCCGGTGGCCGTGCCGGGCGTCGACAGCGCGATCCTCGACCCGCGCGCGACCTGGGCCGACAAGGACGACTACGACCGCACCGCCGCGAAGCTGGTGCAGCTGTTCGTCGACAACTTCGCCCAGTTCGAGGCCCACGTCGACGAAGGCGTGCGCAAGGCGGCCCCGGCGGCGGCTTGAGC
>JBIQKN010000118.1:0-6225 GCA_044506565.1 Sphingomonadales bacterium
GCACTCGACCGTGTGCATGATGAGCGTCGCCAAGGGCGTCACCGGCATCTGCTTCAACATGGCGATAGACCGCGGCCTGATCGATCCCGACGAGCGCATCGCCACCTACTGGCCCGAGTTCGCGCAGAACGGCAAGGACGCGATCACCGTGCGCATGGTGCTCGACCACACCGCGGCGATCCCGGTCCTGACCGACGACACGATGTATCCGGGCGGGTTCTACGACTACGAGGCCTACATCAAGGCGCTCGAGGTGCAGCACCCGCTGTGGCAGCCGGGCACGCGCGCCGCCTACCACGTGCACAACCAGGGTTTCCTGCTCGGCGAGATCCTGCGCCGGGTAACCGGCATGACCGTCGGCCCGTTCCTCAAGGACAACGTCACCCGCCCGCTCGCCGCCGAGTACTACATCGGCGGGATGGACGAGCAGCAGCAGGCGCACGTCGCCGAGGTGCTGCCCAACACCGGCGCGCGGCTGTTCGCGGCCAAGGACCAGGCCGTGCCCGACAAGCCGACCACCCCCGAAGGCTGGCAGGACGGCGCCGTGCTGCGCAGCTTCGCCTTCCTGCAGAACCCGCGCGAGCCGTGGTACGACACGATGAACTCGCCGCGCTGGCGCGAGGTCGAGATCGCCAGTGGCTCGGGCCACGGCAACGCCCGCGGCGTCGCCCGCATCTACGGCGCCACCGTCGGCGCGGTCGACGGGATTTCGCTGCTGTCGAAGGACCAGCTCGAGCGGATGATCACCGAGCAGCACAACCAGGTCGAGCTGCTGCAGGACCGCCCCTATCACCAGGCGCTCGGCGTGCTGCTCAACACGCCCGAGGCGGTCTACATGGGGCCGAACATGCGCAGCTTCGGCCACCATGGCCTCGGCGGCTCGATCGGCTTCGGCGACCCCGATGCGAAGCTCGGCTTCTCGTATTGCTGCAACCAGATGCACGCGGTCGGCGACAACGGGCCAAGGGCGCGGCGGCTGATCGACGCGGTTTACGGGGTGCTCGGGTGAGCGCCCGGGCCCCCTCCGCCGCAAGAGCCCTCCCCCTTGAGGGGGAGGGTTGGGTGGGGGTGCTCCCCCGCCGGCGCCGACGCGCGGCCTGCCGGCCGCGCTCCCCCACCCCTGACCCCTCCCCGCCGGGGAGGGGACGCAGCTGCGCGCGCAGCTAGGATGTGAAGGACTACCCGATGGACCAGGACCTCTACGACAAGGGCATGAAAATCCGCCGCGAGGTGCTCGGCGACGCCTATGTCGACCGCGCGCTCGCCAAATCGGGCCCGTTCAACGATCCGCTGCAGGAGCTCGTCACGACCTACTGCTGGGGCTGGAACTGGGGCCGCGAGGGCTTGCCGCGGCGCGACCGCAGCCTGATCAACCTGGCGATGATCGCGGTTCTCAACCGCCCGCACGAGCTCAAGATACACATCCGCGGCGCGCTCAACAACGGCCTCAGCCGCGAGGAAATCCGCGAGGTGCTGCTGCAGGTCGGCATCTACGGCGGCATTCCTGCGGCGGTCGACAGCTTCCGCCTGGCCAACGAGGCCTTCGCCGAGATCGATGCCGAGCAGGAAGGCGCCGGCGGATGATGGAGCTGATCGAGCGGATCGCGATCGAACGCGAGTGCGGTCGCCTGCCGCTGCTGTTCGCGCGCTACGCCGACAACGGCGACCACGCCGCGCTCGCCAACCTGTTCACCGAGGACTGCGAGTTCGCCCGGCCGTTCCAGCCCGAGCACCCGTTCTACGGCCGCGACCGCGTCCAGGCGATCTTCCGCGACCGTCCGCCGATCCTCGTCCGCCACCTCGTCACCAACGTCATGGTCGATGTGGTCAGTCCGACCGAGGCGCGCGGCACCAACTACCTGCTGATGCTGTCGAGCCACGCTTCGACCGTCCCGCCGCAGGAAGCCGGCGGCATCTACGTCGGCCAGTTCGATGATCACTACGTCCGCAGCGGCGGCGGCTGGCGGTTCAAGAGCCGCTACGGCCGGGTCGTGCTGCACCAGGGCGGACCGATGCCCAACCTGCCGCCCCCCAGCGACGAAGCGAGAGGCCTGAAATGAGGAACCTTCAATGACCGTCAAGGCCAAGAACGCCAACGAGCAGCTGGTGCTCGACTTCTTCGAGGTGCTGTCCTCGGGCGACCTCGAGGCGCTGCGCCAGTTCTTCCACGAGAAGTCGGTCTGGCAGCCCAAGGTCAAGGGCATCGCCGGCGCCGGCGAGCACGTCGGCAGCGCGATCATCGACCTGTTCCTCGCGCCCGTCCGCGGGATGTTCGAACCCGGCGATCCCAAGGTCCACGTGACCAACCTGTTCTCCGACGGGGGCACCGTGGGCGTCGAATCCTACTCGGTCGGCAAGACGCTCGACGGCAAGGTCTACGAGAACGACTACGCCTGGGTGTTCCACGTCTCGAACGGCAAAATCGACCGGCTGCACGAGTACATGGACAGCCACTACACCGCGAAACTGTTCGGGATGGACTGAGTGGCGCGGTTTGGCGGCCAGCCGATCCTGATCTCGGGCGCCGGGCGCGGGCTCGGCGAGGGGATTGCCAAGCACCTCGCCGCCGAGGGCGCGGTGGTCGGCGTCGCCGATATCGACGGCCGGACCGCGCGTGACGTCACGGCGGCAATCGAGGCGGCCGGGGGTCGGGCCTTCGCCTACGAGGCCGATCTCGGGCGGCGGCAGGCGTTCTTCGACGTCGCGGCTGCGTTCGCGCGTGACGCCGGGCCGCTCCGCGCGGTGATCAACAACGCCTCGGTGCTGGTCTACGAGCCGATCGAGAACGTCACCGAGGAAACGCTCGACCGGATGCTCTCGGCCGGGCTCAAGAGCGTGTTCTGGGGCGTGCAGGCGTTCCTCGCCCACCGCGACGAGAGCGCGACCGGCACCATCCTCAACTACTCCTCGCCGGTTGCCTATCGCGGGCGGCCGAACACCGGCGCCTACACCACGATCAAGGCGGGCATCGCCGGGCTGACCAAGGTGCTGGCCGGCGAACTCGGCCCGCGCGGCATTCGCGTCAACGCGATCGCCCCCGGCTCGGTGCCAACCCCGGCGACCGAGGGCTTCGTGACGCCGGAGCAGTACGCCGAGCGCGCGAAGCACATCCCACTCCGCCGCAACGGTACGCCGGAAGACGTGGCGAAGGCGGTGGCCTTCCTGCTGTCGGACGACGCGGCGTTCATCAACGGCGCCATGCTGGCGATCGACGGCGGCATCATCGCTGCAGGATGACGGCAATCGATCCGATGCGGGCGCGACCAATACCCCTCCCGCTTGCGGGAGGGGCTTGGGGTGGGTCAGGCCGGTCCGCCTCACACGCCCACCCCCGACCCCTCCCGCAAGCGGGAGGGGAGCAGTGAGACCAGTTCGCCGAGATCAGGACTGTCTTTGTAGGATTTGTTCTGCCAACGTTCCGCCCGTGTCGCGCCGGTCCGTCGGCTCGCCCTCCGCTGTCGGGAAGGCGTCCATGGCCACTGCGACCATTGGGACCATTCGCGCCGGGAGCAGCGAAAGATGACCGCAATCTGGCCCGAACGACTCGACACCCTGCGCGAGGTGATTCGCGCCGACATCGCGCGCGGCGACTACTTCGGCGCAGTGCTGACCGTCGGCCGCGGTGGCGAGGTGGTCTTCGCCGAAGCGCTCGGGGCCGAGGATGCCGCGGGCGAGAAGCCGCTCCGCTACGACAACGTGTTCTCGATCTTCTCGGTCACCAAGGCCCTCACCAACGTCCTCGTCCTCAAGGCGATCGAGGAAGGCCGCTTCGCGCTGACCACCAAGGTCAGGGACGTCCTCCCCGAGTTCACCGGCCAGCCGCGCGAGGAGGCGACGTTCTACCACCTGCTCACGCACACCGCCGGCATGCCCGGCGTGTGGACGCCGAAGCCGGGGATGTACCTCGACCGGCTGCAGGACCTGTTCGAAGCCTCGATCGAGCACGTCCACGGCGAGGTTCCGCCGGGCACGCGCTGCGACTACTCGCCGCTCGTCAACCACGTGCTGATGGGCACCGCGCTGGTGCGCACCGACCCCAAGGGGCGCGACTACCGCACGCTGCTGCACGAAGACCTGTTCGCCCCGCTCGGCATGGACAGCACCTCGATGGGCCTCAGGCCGGACCTCCGCGAGCGCCACGTCAAGCCCGACATGCGCGGCACGGTGCCGATCCAGCATCTCAGCCGCAACCTCCCCGGCGACCACGCGCTGTTCGAGGACCCCGACGTCGAGGCGCCGCACGTCGGCTGCGCCTCGACCTGCGGCGACCTCTACCGCTTCGCCGAGATGCTCCGCCGCGGCGGCGAGCTCGACGGCGTGCGCATCCTGTCGCCGGCGATGCTCGCGCTCGCGCGGCGCAACCACACCGGCGACATGCCCAACCAGCTCTACAAGCGCGTGGCCGAGAACGCCGGCTGGCAGGTGCCGCCGGCCAACCAGGGGATCGGTTTCCAGGTTCGCGGCACGGGCGTGTTCCACCATCTGTTCGGCACGCTCGCCAGCCCCGAAACCCACGGCAACTACGGCGCCGGCAGCACGATGTTCTGGGTCGACCCCGAGCGCGACGTGAGTTTCGCTCTGTGCAGCGCCGGGGTGATGACCCAGGCCGCCAACATCGAGCGCTGCCAGAAGCTCAGCGACCTCGCGCTGAGCGCGATGGTGTGAGTGTGCCTGTCCGCTCGTCCGCCGGCATCCTGAACGCGTTTCAGGGCCCATTGCGCGCCACCGCGCAGTCCGTGCGGGCCGAGAGATGGGCCCCGGATCAAGTCCAGGGGGACGAATAAGGGGAGAGAGTCGTGAGTGACGCCGACATCATCGTCATCGGATCGGGCCACAACGGCCTCGTCGCCGCGGCCTACCTCGCGGTCGCCGGCCGCAGCGTGCTCGTGCTGGAACGGAATGAATGGTTCGGCGGCGGCGTAGTCACCCGCGAGCTGACCCGGCCGGGCTTCCGTCACGATCAGCACTCGATGAGCCACATCTTCATCCAGGGTAACCCGCTGCTGCTCAACGACGAGCTCGGCCTCAAGCGCAAGTACGGCCTGCGCTACGTGTTCCCCGACGTGCCGATGATGAGCGTGTGGGAGGACGGCAGCACGCTTCCGCTGCACCGCGACCCGGCCAAGTCGGCCGAAGCGATCCGCAAGTTCTCGCACAAGGACGCCGAGACCTTCCTCGCCATGTCGCAGCAGGCCGCACAATGGCTGCCGATGATCCAGGCCGGGCTCTACTCCCCGCCGATGCCACTCGGCGCGCAGACCGCGATGATGGACCAGAGCCCCGAGGGGCGCGAGATCTGGCGCACCACCCAGGTCAGCACCTTCGACCTGATGGAAGAGCTGTTCGAGCACGACAAGGTAAAGGCGCACTTCGGCCGCGTCGCCGGCGAGAACCTCGTCAGCCCCGACGAGAAGGCCACCGGGATCGGCGCCTACGTGTTCCTCGGCTTCCTCGAGAAGTTCGGCTTCGGCGTGCCGGTCGGCGGTTCAGGCAGCCTGACCGATGCGCTGATCGCCTGCATCGAGGACCACGGCGGCGCGGTGCGGGCGAACTGCCACGTGCGCGAAGTCGTCACCGACGGCACGCGCGCCACCGGCGTGGTGCTCGACAGCGGCGAGCGGCTCACCTGCAGCGACGGCGTCATCGGCGCGATCCACCCGCACGTGCTGCCCGAGATGGTCCCCGCGGTCTCGCCCACGGTGGCGAAGAACGCCAGGCGCACGCACATCACTCCGGCCGCCTGCTTCACCGTCCACGCCGCGCTCGACGCGCCGCTCAAGTTCAAGGCCGGCGATCACTCGGCGGTGATGTACGAGCTGATGCCGGCGAACTACGAGGACCTGCGCCGCGCCTTCGACGAGCTGCGCTACGGCCAGATGTCGCCGACGCCGCTGGTCGGGGTCGGCCAGCTGACCCAACACGATCCCTCCCGCGCACCCGAGGGCAAGGCGATCTTCCACGCCTGGGACTACGTGCCCTACGAACGGCCCGACGGTCGCAGCTGGGACGAGACCAAGCGCGAGTTCGCCGAGCGGATCATCGCGCGGATGGCCAACTACATCGACAACGTCCCCGAGGGGGTCCTCGACTACCACTGCGACAGCCCGGTCGACATGGAGCGCACCAGCCCGAGCTTCTTCCGCGGCGACCTCCACGGCATCGCCACCACGACCTACCAGTCGGGCAGCCACCGCCCGACGCCCGAGCTCGGCCAGTACCGCGTGC
>JBIQKN010000119.1:0-6225 GCA_044506565.1 Sphingomonadales bacterium
TCACCGCGTCGTTGACCGGCGTGCCGCTGGCATCGGCGACGTATTCGGTCTGGCCTGGAAAGGGGAAGCCGACCGCCGCGAGCTCGGCCTTGGAGATCGGACCGGTGATCACCGCGGAGGCGTGTCCTTCGACCGCCAGCATGGTTGCCAGTTCGAGCGAGGCGAGCGCCAGCCGGGCGCCAGTCTCGCCCGGCCGGCCTGGCTCGTAGGTGGCGTCGGCTGCCGCCGGCAGCACAGGCAGCGCGCGAGCGAATGCCTGGGCAGCGTCGAACGGGTTGCCTACCCGCTCGACGGGCAGCGTGATGCCGCGCCGCGCCGCAGCTTCGTGCAGCACGCCAGCGCCGCCCGCGACGAGGAACGGCGGCAGCCGCTCGGCCTCGCGCCGCATCCATGCCTGGCAGATCAATTCGGGCCCCACGCCCGCCGGATCGCCCAGCGATACGGCGAGCGGGGCTGGCATCGGCTCAGTTATATTCGATCACCGCGTCGCGGCGGAGGTCGCGCAGGTAGCGCTGCCAGCGCTTGTTGACGCGGTCGTCCTCGATCTGGGCCATCAGCGCGTCGCGGTCCGGCCCGGCGTCGGACGGCGGGTCGTCGCGGCCGCACAGCATGAGGATCCGCACGCCCTCCTCGAGCGAGCCGAACGGCCCGTAGTACTGGCCCACGTTGAGCTCGAGCAGCGGAGCCTGCAGCCCTTCGGGCAACGACCGCACGGTGACGTCGTTGGTCACGACCTGCGCGCCCATCTGCGAGGCGCTCGCGTCCGCCTCGCCGCAGCCGCGAATCTGCTGGACCGCTTCGGCGAACTCCTGAGCGCGCGCCCGCGCGTCCTCGATCGACGTGCCGGGCGCGAAGTCGAGCGAAATCTGCTTGAGGCTGACCACCGCATCGCGCGGATCGGCCATGCCGATCTGGCGCTTGTCGATCATGTAGAGGATCGAGAACCCGCCGGGAATCTCGATCGGACCGGCGAGCTGCCCGGCCTGCAATTCGCGCGCGATGCTCTCGAGCTGGGCGTTCTGCAGCTGCTCGAGGCGAATCCAGCCGAGATCGCCGCCGACGGCTGCTGTCGAGGCTTCGGAGAACTGCCGTGCATAGGCGATGAAGCTGCCGCCCTGGCGCAACTGCTCGACGATCCGGCGGGCGTTCTGCTCGACCGCGGCGCGGGTGGTCGGGGTGGCCGAAAGGAAGATCTCGCCGATGCGGTACTCGAACGTGCCCTTCGCCGCCTCGATGCGGCTGTAGACCTCGTTCACTTCCTCGGTCGAGACGTTGACGAACGGCATCACGTTGCGCCGCATCAGCCGCTCCGCAGCCTGCTCGCCTTCGATCTGGCGCTTGAGCGAGGCCGGCGAGGAGCCGACCGAACGCAGGTAGTCGTCGAGCGCCTGCTTGGAGCCGTTGAAGCGCTCCTGGGCGACGCGGTTATAGGTCTCCTCGACCTCCGCCGGGTCGACCTTCATTTCCTGCGCCTCGGCTTCCTGAATCTGCAGCGTCTCGTCGATGAGGTTGCGCAGGATCTGGAGGCGCAGGCGCTTGAGCTCCTCCGCCGGAACATCCGCGGTGGTCGCGTCCTGTGCGGCAAGCAACAGGGCCAGCCGTTGCTCGACATCGCTGCTGGTGATGATGGAGCCGTTGACCACGGCCGTCGCGCGGCGCTCGGTCAGCTCGTCCGAGCCGAGGATGGTGATGTTTTCGGGGATGTTGAACGCGTCGACCGAGCTGGCTTCGCCCGCTTCCTGGCCGAAGGCCGCCGTCATGCAGGCACCGGCGAGAAGCGCCGCCATGCCCGTCTTCCCGCAATTCCAGAGAACCTGCTTCACTTATGCATTCCTGTGATCGGGCGCCTTGCGCGCCGCCGAAACGGCTCGCCGCTTGGCCCGCTGTGGCTTAACCTTAGCTGAGTTCGGGCGGATAGCGCGTTTGCCGCGCTCTGCCAACGCTTCCGACGGGCGCGATCCTCAGCGCCGGAAGCCGAGGTTGCGCAAGGCGAAATAGATATGGAACGTGTTGCCCCGTTCGGCGTCGGCGAGGCTTGTGTAGTCGCGCCGCCAGGTGACGCCGAACTCGAGGCAGTCGTCGGCATAGGCGAGGCCGAGCCGAGTGCGCAGCGGCTTGAAGCCGTCGGCACTGAAGCTTGGATCTTCCTCGCGATTGGTCAGGTTGACCACGGCCGATCCGAATACCGACCAGTACTTGGCGAAGGCCAGGCGCCCGGCCGTCCGCAACTCCTCGCGGTCCTGCAGGTCCTCAAAGGTCAGGTCGATGTCGCGGTTAAGCCGCAGGTAGCCGACCTCGAGGTAGGTCTCGCTGGTGCCGACCGTCACGTCGATGTCGTTGCGGCGGACGGCGAAGCTGTCCTTGTCGACGCGGTACCGGTGCCGCAGGCGGAGGAAGTCGCGGAAGCGGACTTCGGTGCGGCCGACGAAGTCCGAGAACTCCTCGGTCAGCCCGGTGCCATCCGGAAACAGCGTCGGCTTGTCTGTCACCCGGTACGACTGGCCGATCGTCGCCTTGAGCCGCCAGCCGGGGAACTCCGCCTCCCAGTCGGCGCCATAGGTCACGCGCACCCCGTCCTCGACCCGGTCGTAGCCGGGGAAGCGGTTGAGCGCGAACAGGTTGCTGTCCTCGAGGTCGATCGCCCGCGCATCCTCGTTGGGAATGTCGAGGTTCTTGACCGGCGGGCTGGCGACCAGCTGCACGCGCGGCGTCAGCACCTGCGTCCCGCCGAGGAAGCCACCGACCAACGGCCACTTCACGTCGACCGCGCCGATTGCAATCCCGCGAGCCTCCCAGCCGGAGTTGCCGCGATAGGTAGGCGTCACGGTGAAGGCATTCTCGTCGGAGTGGTAGACGTCGCCGCGCACCAGCCCGGTTACGGTTACTTCCTGGCCCAGGGCGGTGATCCGCCGGACACTCCATTGTCCGCGGGCGAAGGCGCGCTGCGTATCCTGGCCCGTGGTGCGGGTTATGGCCAGCGAGTTGGCCTGCAGTTCGAAGGTTCCGCCGAGGAACGGGTCCTCGAAGCGATGGCGGTAGTCGATCACCGGCAGGGCGATCGGCACCTGCCCTTGCGGGATCGGCACGAGCAGCGCCTGGGTCGCCCACCCGGCGATCGACAGGTAGCTGTCGTCGTCGATCCGCTCGAGGTTGACCGTCGAGCGCAAGCGGTCGTCGCGGGTGATGTCGTAGCGGCGCAGGAAGGTGCGGTCGCTGGCGAAGCGGGCCGAGCCGGTCAGGCTCCAGTTCTCGTCGAACTGGAACCGGCCGTTGGCGTGGACGTAGCCGCGGAAGTCGCGTTCGGTGGTCGGGACCGTTGTGTTGAGCGGGATGCGCGTTCCGTGGGTCAGGTAGCCGGTAACCTGCCACGCGCCCCGATCGCCGAGCTCGCGATACTGCGCCGAGGCCATCGGCGCCGCGTCGCTGTAGAGATAGGCCGAGAGCACGGCGTCGCGATTGGGCCCCATGCGCCAATAGTAGCTGCCGACGACCTCGACGCCGTTGGTCGTGGTCAGGCCGAAGTCGGGAATCAGGAACCCCGAATTGGCGCTGCCGTCGGATCTGATCGCCAGCCCGGGCAGCGGCAGCACCCGGCGTCCGAACAGCTCGAGATAAGCGCCTTCGAAGCGCACGGTGTTTTCCTGCGCATCGTAGAACACGCGGCGTGCGGTCACCCGCCAGCTCGGGACCTTGTCGCAGCCTTCGTCGTCGACCACCGCGCAACCCGAATAGGCTGCCCGCTCGAGCACGATGTCGCCGCTCTCGTTGCGGCGCCCCTCGGTCGCCGCCAGCCGCCCACCCGCGCGGAACGCCAGCAGCAGGTTGGTCATCGCCCCGGCCTTGAGCTCGTCGGTCAGCTCGAGCCGGTCAGTGAACAGCTGGTTGCCGTCCTCGTCGACGAAACGGATGTTGCCGGTGGCGACGATCTCGCCGCTGACCCGGTTCCAGCTGACCGCGTCGGCGCGCACCGACTGGTCGCCCGACCGCAGCAGCACGTCGCCTTCTGCGGTCACGGTATCGGCATCGCTGTCGTAGCTGACGGTCGTCGCCTCGAAAGCGATCTCGCGGGTGCCCGCATCCGCCTCGGCAGGAACTTCGGCGTCGTCCTGCGCCAGCGCGGGCGGGCTCAGCGCCAGCGCCGAGAGCCCCGCCGTCGCCACCAGACGCAGCGACAGAAGGGCGCAAGTCCGAACCTGCGGTGGTGTCTGCCGGCGGGGGCGCATCGCCTTGCCTATTGCACCGCTGCCCCCTAACTGCAACGCCAGCCAGACAGTACGCGGCGCGTTCGCCGCACCCCCCACACGATCGAGCGGAGAGAGCATGCAGATCACCTTTCGCGAGGCCGCCGAACCGGGCGAAGCCCGCCTGGTCGCCCGTGTCGTGGAGCAGGACAGGCTGCCCGACGATCTCGAGCGCACGCTGGCCGAGGGCGCTCGCGCCGCACGCTTTACCGGAAAGGCGGGGCAGCTGTTCGAAGGGTTCGTCGAGCGGGGCGGCTCGGTCGTCCGCGTGGCCCTCGTCGGCTCGGGGTCAGAGGGCGAAGGCAACGGCAAGACCGCCGCGCTGGAGAAGGCCGGGGCGGCGCTCGCGGCGAAATACCTGACCTCGGGCGAGACCGCGCTTGCGCTCGATGGGGCGGGGCTCTCGCCGGCCCAGCTCGCCGCGGTCCTGACCGGGCTCAGCCTGCGCGCCTGGCGGCATGACGCCTACCGCACGAAGCTCAAGGACGAGCAGAAGGTCTCGCTCGACCGGGTCGAGGTGTTCGGCGCCGAAGCCGGAAGCTCCGAGGCGTGGGAATTGGAGAAGGCGCTCGTCGCCGGCGTCGAGTTCACCCGCGGCCTCGTCGCCGAGCCGGCCAACGTGATCTACCCGGAGAGCTTCGTCGAGCGCTGTCTTGCGCGGTTCGAGGGGACCGGCGCTCAGCTGTCGGTCCTCGGCGAGGACGAGATGCGCGAGCTCGGCATGGGAGCGTTGCTGGGTGTCTCGCAGGGCTCGGCTCGCCCGCCTCGGCTGCTGGCGATCAAGTGGCTCGGCGGGGACAAGGGCGCCAGGCCGACGGTGTTCGTCGGGAAGGGCGTGACCTTTGACACCGGCGGCATCTCGATCAAGCCCGCGGCCGGCATGGAAGACATGAAGTGGGACATGGGCGGCGCCGGCGCGGTCGCCGGGGCGATGCTCGCGCTCGCTTTGCGCAAGGCCAAGGCCAACGTGATCGGCGTCTGCGGCCTGGTCGAGAACATGCCCGACGGCAAGGCGCAGCGCCCGGGCGACGTGGTTACGACGATGTCGGGCCAGACGGTCGAGGTGATCAACACCGACGCCGAAGGGCGCCTCGTGCTGTGCGACGCGATGACCTGGGCGCAGCGCGAGTTCAAACCTGCCACGCTGATCGATCTTGCCACGCTCACGGGCGCGATGATCATCTCGCTCGGCCACGAGCACGGTGGGCTGTTCTCGAACGACGACGATCTCGCCGGGGACCTGCTCGCCGCGGGCAAGGCCAGCGGCGACAAGCTGTGGCGGTTCCCGCTCTCGCCCGCCTACGACAAGCTGATCGACTCCCCGATCGCCGACATGAAGAATGTCGGCCCCCGCTGGGGCGGTTCGATCACGGCTGCGCAGTACCTGCAGCGTTTCGTCGAGGAGGGGACGCCGTGGGCGCACCTCGACATCGCCGGGATGGTGTGGGCCGACAAGCCCGGCGCGACCTGGGACAAGGGTGCGACCGGCTTCGGCGTTCGCCTGATCGACCGCTACGTGCGCGACAAGCTCGAAAGCTGAGGTGCGGCGGCTCGGCTTCTACCTCGCGGCGCAACCGGTCGAGCGGGTCCTCCCGCTGATCGCCCGCGCCGCGAAGCGCAACGATCAGCGCCTGCTGGTGGTGGCCGACGACGCGGACCTGCTCGAACGCGTCGACCGCGCACTGTGGGAGCAGTTTCCCGAGGACTTCCTCGCTCACGGCCTTGCCGACGCGCCGCACGCCGAGCGCCAGCCGGTGCTGCTTTCGACCGAGTGTGCTCCCGCCAACGGCGCGCCGCTGGTCGCGCTCGCCGACGGCCGGTGGCGCCCGGAGGCGGAAGATTTCGACCGGGCGCTGCTGTTCTTCGACGATTCCGGTCGCGCTGCCGCGCGCGAAACCTGGCGCCTGTTCGACCAGCGCGAGGACGTCACCCGCGAGTTCCACGAACTCGAGGGCGGGAAGTGGGTGAAGAAGCTCTGAAGCCG
>JBIQKN010000120.1:0-1311 GCA_044506565.1 Sphingomonadales bacterium
GGGCCGAACGCGCCGCTTGACGGCGGAGTCCGGCTTCCGCACCCTTGTGGATAACTCAGGGGGTTTGGACGGTTCATGGGTGAAGTGACGACAATCCGCGCGCCGAACGCGCGCGCCAAGCAGCCGGTCGAGCTCCCGCTCGGGCGCATCCTGCCCGGCGACTGCGTCGAGGCGATGCGCACGCTGCCCGACGCCTCGATCGACCTCGTATTCGCCGATCCGCCGTACAACTTGCAGCTCGGCGGGGACCTCAACCGGCCCGACGGCAGCCACGTCGATGCCGTGACCGACCACTGGGATCGGTTCGACAGCTTTGCGGCCTACGACAAGTTCACCCGCGACTGGCTCGCCGAGTGCCGCCGCGTGCTCAAGCCCGACGGGGCGCTGTGGGTCATCGGCAGCTACCACAACATCTTCCGTGTCGGCGCGCTGATGCAGGATCTCGGGTTCTGGATCCTCAACGACGTGATCTGGCGCAAGTCGAACCCGATGCCGAACTTCCGCGGCACGCGCTTCACCAACGCGCACGAGACGCTGATCTGGGCGAGCATGGGCGAGAAGGCGCGGTACCACTTCAACTACCGCGCGATGAAGACGCTCAACGACGAGCTGCAGATGCGCAGCGACTGGGTGATCCCGATTTGCGGCGGGCAGGAGCGGCTCAAGCAGGGCGGCCACAAGGTGCACCCGACGCAGAAGCCCGAAGCGCTGCTCTATCGCGTGATGCTGGCCACGACCGAAGCCGGCGACGTGGTGCTCGACCCCTTCTTCGGAACCGGCACGACCGGCGCGGTCGCCAAGCGGCTCGGGCGGCAGTGGATCGGCTGCGAGCGAGAGGCCGGGTACCGCGAGGCGGCGCTGGCGCGGATCGCCAAGGAACTGCCGCTCGACGAGAGCGCGCTCGAGACAATGCAGAGCAAGCGCAACGCTCCCAAAGTCGCATTCGGCGCGCTGGTCGAGGCGGGGTTCCTGGCCCCGGGTGCCGAGCTGTTCGACAAGCAGCGGCGCTGGACCGCCACGGTGCGCGCCGACGGCTCGATCGTAAGCGGACGCGAGACCGGCTCGATCCACGGCGTCGGCAAGGCGCTGCAGGGCGCGCCGAGCTGCAACGGGTGGACTTTCTGGCACGTCGAGCACGAAGGACAGGTCAAGCCGATCGACGCACTGCGGCAGCTCTACCTGCTGGCGGTGGAGGATTGATGTTCGCGCGAAGGCGCGAAGACGCGAAGATGGCGTTTGTGGCGAAGCCACCCTTGGATTGCCGCCTTGCGGCGAGCCGGGACATTGCAGTCAGGAATGCGGCTTCGCCGC
>JBIQKN010000120.1:1411-6204 GCA_044506565.1 Sphingomonadales bacterium
AGCCCTGCAACTCCCTCGCCATGCCCGACAAGCTCTACATCCAGCCGCTGAGCCTCGTCCCCAGCCCGCAGGCCGTCGCCGGCGACGCGCTCCGGCTGGCGGGCGGGATGACCTTTGCGCACCTGATCGCGGTCACCGTGACCCGCGAGGGCAGGGTGGTGCAGCGCGAACTGGTCACGCCTTCGGGCATCGACTGGGTGTTCGAGAGGCTGCCCGACGAGCTCGGCCCCGAGGCCGGTCGGCAGTGGACCGGGCTCACGACCGCGCATCCGCCGCTGCAGCTCGGCGAGCGGACGATCCGGCTCGACCAGCCGCAGGTCATGGGCATCCTCAACGTCACGCCCGACAGCTTCTCCGACGGCGGCAAGTTCCTCGACGATCCGGAGGAGGCGCGGGCTCATGCCGCGGCGATGCACGAGGCCGGTGCCGCGATCATCGACATCGGGGGGGAAAGCACGCGGCCCGGGGCGGCGGCCGTGTGGGAAGGCGACGAGATCAAGCGTGTCGTCCCGGCGGTCGAGCACTGTGTGGCGATGGGCGCGGCGGTCAGTGTCGACACGCGGCGCCCGGCGGTGATGGAAGCCGCGCTCGCGGCCGGGGCGCACGTGATCAACGACGTCTCGGCCCTGCGGCATGACCCGCGCAGCCTCGAGTTCGCAGCCGCCAGCGGTGTGCCGGTGATCCTGATGCATGCGCCGGGCGAAGGCGAGGATCTCCACGCCGGTGCCCGCTACGGCAACGTGGTCTTCGACGTGTTCGACTGGCTGCGCGAAGCCCGCGACCGCGCGGTCGCGGGTGGCATCGCACGTGAGCGGATCATTCTCGATCCGGGCATCGGCTTCGGCAAGTCGATGGCCGACAACCTCGCGCTGCTCAACGCCCTGCCGCTGTTCCACGCGCTCGGCCAGCCGCTGCTGGTCGGCGCCAGCCGCAAGCGCATGATCGGGGCCCTGAGCAACGAGGCTGCGGCGCACAAGCGATTGGGCGGGAGTCTCGCGCTGGCGGTCACCGCAATGCAGGCCGGCGTGCAGCTGCTGCGGGTCCACGACGTCTACGACACGGTCCAGGCCCGCAATGTCTGGCGCGGCATGCGCGACGCGGCGCTGACCGATTTCTCGGCCCTCGCCGAGGATTGAGTCGACCTAGCGGCGGTCGAGCTGTTCGCGCGTGCGCCGCGCGGCTTCCTCGTCGGCAGCGACCTGCTCCGGCGTGCGGCAGACGCGCTTCGGCATCACGCTGCCGGTCGCGGTCTCCATGCGGCAGATCTTCTTGGGCTTTTCGGGTTGCGCTTCGGCTTTCGCCCGGGGAGCGGGGGTGGCATCCGGCGCGGCCTGAAGGCTGGCGGGCACGCACAGGAAGAGCGCAACGGCAAACAGGCGAATCGACTGCATGGGGTCCCTCGGCAAGATCGGAGCCTGGGTGCCTAGTTTCCGTCGAAACGAATACCAAGCGGAAAGTTGTCGCGAATTGTGTGTCCTAGAGCGAGTAACCCCCGTCGGTGACGAGGACCGTGCCGGTCATGTTGCGCGCCATGTCCGACAGCAGGAAGCCGACCTGGCCGGCGATTTCCTCGGGGGAGGCGTAGCGGCCGAGCGGAGTGGCCATCTTCGCCATCGCCTCGATTGCAGCGGCCCGGCTGCCTGACTGGGTAATCAGGCCCTTGAAGAAGTCGAGCTCGTCCCAGATCGGCGTGTCGACCCCGCCCGGTGCAATCGCGTTGACGCGGATGCCGCGCGCCGCCGACTCCTTCGCCGCGACCTTGGCCAGCTGGATCAGCGCCGCCTTCGAGCAGCCGTAGGCGGCCGTACCCGGTTCCGCCTTCAGCCCCGCGACCGAGGCCGTCAGCACCGCCGAGCCGCCGTCGCGCATCAGCCGCAGCGCCGTCCGCAGCGAGAGGAACGCGCCGTCGAGGTTGACCGCCATCACCCGCCGCCACTCGTCGAAGGTCAGCTCGGCGATCGCGCCGCCGGCGGGGATTCCGGCATTGACCACCGCGTGGTCGAGCGTGTCCGCCTCGGACTCCACCCGCTCCCACAGCACTGCATCGGCGACGTCGCCCGTGAAGCGCACGACATCGCAACCCGGATCGAGCGCCGCCAGCCCCTGGTCGTCGCGATCGACCAGCACCAGCCGCGCGATCCCGTGCTCGCCCAGCCACCGCGCCGCGGCCGCGCCGATACCGGAGGCGGCACCGGTGACCAGCGCCGTCCTCCCAGCAAAATCCATCTCTCCTGCCATCCGCGGCGCCATAACCGCCGCGACGAGACCGTCGAAGGATTTTCTCCCGCGCCGCCACGCAGAGACCGAAAAAAGGGGGACAGTCCCTCTTTTCACGCGGGAAGGGCGAAATGAGGGACTGTCCCTCTTTTCACCGACGGGCCTTTCGTCAGTTTTGCCGATGCGTAGGGCAGACTCGATCTAAGGTTGGAAGCGGAAAACCCCTCCGCGCTTAGGCGTGAACCTGCCAACCCACTTAAGCGGCGCTCTCGATCCCGAGATCGCTGAGCTTGCGGTACAACGTCGAGCGGCCGATGCCGAGCCGCCGCGCGACTTCGGTCATCCGCCCGCGATAGTGGCCGATGGCGAGCCGGATCACGTCCGCCTCGATGTCTTCCAGCGGGCGCAAGTTGCCGTCTTCGGTATAGAGCTGCACTCCAACCCCGTCCTGCGCCGGGTGCGCGGCCAGCTCCATCTCCCCGATCATCTGGCTGAGTTGGGGGAAATCGTCGGCGGTGAGTGCATTGCCGTCGCAGAACACCGCGGCACGGAACAGCACCGCCTGGAGCTGGCGCACGTTGCCCGGCCAGTCGAACGCCGAGAGCAGCTGCAGGGCCCCGTCGGTTATCCCGAGCGGCCGCAGCCCCGGCTGTTCGCCGATGCGGGCGAGGAAGTGGCGGGTAAGCGCGGGCACGTCGCCGGCACGTTCGCGCAGCGGCGGAAGCACGACCTTGGTGCCGGACAGCAACTCGAGCAGCTCGGCGCGGAAATGCCCGGCGGCGACCAGGTCGGCCAGCGGCAGGTTGCTCGCCGAGATCACCCGCACGTCAACCTTGAAACTGTGCTGCGCGCCGATCGGGCGCACCGAGCGGTTGGTCAGCGCCTCGAGCAGGCGGTCCTGCAACTCGAGGGACAGGCGATCGACCTCGTCGAGGACCAGCGTCCCTCCGTCGCAATTCTGCAGCGCGCCGACCTGGCGGTCGAACGCTCCGGCGAAAGCCCCCTTCTCGTGACCGAACAGCATCGATTCGAGGCTACTCGCGGGCACCGCGCCGACGTTGATCGTGCGGAAAGCCGTCTTCGCCCGCGGGCTTGCCGCGTGCATCGCGCGAACCAGCATTTCCTTGCCGGTGCCGGTCTCGCCCTCGATCAGCACCGAGGCGTGACCGCGAGCGCACTTGGCCGCCTTGGCGAGCGCATCGCGGAAGGTCGGCGCGGTGCCGACCATCGAATCGAAGTCGAGCGTCGCCGCCATCTTCTCGGTCAGCGGCATCAGCTCGTCCTGCGGAGCCTCGCGCGTGGTGGTGTTGCGCAGCGCCTGCATCAGCCGGTCTGGCGCGACCGGCTTGACCAGGTAGTCGGTCGCTCCGGCGCGCATCGCTTCGACAGCGAGCAGCGGAGAGGTGCTGGTGGTCAGCATCAGGATCGGCAGGGCCGGTCGGCGTTGCTTGAGCTCGGCGATGAGCTCGCAGGCCTGGTCGCCGGGCACCCACTGGTCAAGGATGATCGCGGAAAGCTGCATGCCCTGGCGCGTGCCGAGCGTGGCGATGGCGGTTTCGGAATCGCGCACGACCAGCGTGCGCCAGCCCTCGCGCGCGGCGAGCGCGGTGATCAGCCGGCTCTGCGCCGGCTCGTCGTCGATCAGCATCAAGAGGCGCTGTTCGGCGTCAGCCATCCGTCCCATCCATGCGGCCCGTTCAATCTCCCGGCGATAGCGAACCGGGGTAAAGAGGCGATTAAGCGGCCCCTGGAGGGGTTGAGCGCGCCGCCGCCGGGCGATAGAGCAGGGCGCAAGTACAAGCGATTGGAGAGAACCCGAGATGGATCCGGCACAAGAGTTGAAGGCCCACGAGAAGACCTACGGCGGGTTCATCGGCCTCCTCAAATGGTCCGTCCCGCTCACGGCGCTGCTCGTGCTGGTCATCATCCTGCTGATTTCCTGAACCGGATCGCGGGGGGATGCGCATCGCGGTCCTGCAGGAACGCGCCGCGGGCGAGAGCCGCGTAGCCGCCACGCCCGAAACCGTCCGCAAGTTCATCGCGTTAGGAGCCGCCGTCGCTGTTGAACGCGGGGCCGGGGAAGGCGCGAGCATCCCCGATGCCGCGTTCGAAGAGGCTGGGGCCGAACTCGGCCAGGCGCAGGACGTGGTCCGGGGCGCCGACATCGTCCTGGCGGTCCGCGCGCCGGCAGTCGATGCGCTGAAGGGCGCCGCAGATGGCGCCTGGGTCGCCGCAATGTTCGACCCGTTCAACGAACGCCAATGCGTCGCCGACTACGCCGCCGCCGGGCTCGAGGCGCTGGCGATGGAGTTCATGCCGCGCATCACCCGCGCGCAGTCGATGGACGTTCTCTCGAGCCAGTCGAACCTTGCCGGCTACAAGGCGGTGATCGCCGCGGCCGACGAATACGGCCGCGCATTCCCGATGATGATGACCGCCGCCGGGACGATCTCCGCCGCCAAGGTGTTCGTCATGGGCGTCGGCGTCGCCGGCCTTCAGGCGATCGCCACCGCTCGCCGGCTCGGGGCGCAAGTCTCGGCGACCGACGTGCGCAGCGCGACGAAGGAGCAGATCCT
>JBIQKN010000024.1:0-7859 GCA_044506565.1 Sphingomonadales bacterium
GTCGGTCATCGCCGGCGAATAGACCGCCCCGCCCGCGCACGGCCCCATGATCAGGCTCAGTTGCGGCACTACTCCGCTCGCGAGCACGTTGCGCTGGAAAACTTCGGCGTAGCCGCCGAGGCTGGCGACCCCTTCCTGGATGCGCGCGCCGCCGCTGTCGTTGAGGCCGATCACCGGCGCGCCGACCTTCATCGCCATGTCCATGATCTTGCAGATCTTCTGCGCATGGCGTTCGCTGAGCGAGCCGCCGAACACGGTGAAGTCCTGGCTGAAGACGAAGACCAGCCGGCCGTTGATCGTACCGCTGCCGGTGACCACTCCGTCACCCGGAATGCGCTGCGCCTCCATCCCGAAGTCGGTGCAGTTGTGCTCGACGTACATGTCGAGCTCCTCGAAGCTGTCTTGGTCGAGCAGCACCTCGAGCCGCTCTCGCGCGGTCAGCTTGCCCTTGGCGTGCTGCGCCGCGACGCGCTTCTCGCCCCCGCCCTGCCTGGCGGCGGCTCGGCGGCGTTCGAGCTCCTCGATGTTCGCGGACAATGCGCTCTCCCCGTGATGTGGGAGAGGGGTATAGGGGGTGTCGGGGTGCGAAGGAAGGAGCCCTCATCCAAGCTCCGCTAGGCAGCAAGCTGCCAAGCTTCGCTATCCTTCTCCCGCCAGCGGGAGAAGTGGGAGAAGAAGGGCCTTGCCGCCGGGACTCCTTCTCCCGCTGGCGGGAGAAGGATACGCAGACTTGGTCACGCAGTGACCTAGTCGGAGTTGGATGAGGGCCCCTTCCTCCGACCCCTACCGCATCAGCACCAGTTCCTCGGCCATCGTCGGATGGATCGCCACGGTCGCGTCGAAATCGGCCTTGTGGAGCCCGGCCTTGACCGCCACGGCGGCCGCCTGGAGGATTTCGGGCGCGTCGGGGCCGAGCAGGTGGATGCCGACGACCTTGCCCGCCTCGTCGCAGATCATCTTGTACAGCGAGCGCTCGTTGCGCCCCGCAAGGACGTTCTTCATCGGCCGGAAGTCGGAAGTGTAAACGCGGATCGTGCCGAGGGTGTTGCGTGCCTGGCTCTCGGTCAGGCCGACTCCGCACAGCGGCGGGTGGCTGAACACCGCGCTCGGCACGCACGAATGGTCGACCGCGGTCGGGGTGTTGCCGAACACCGTGTCGGCGAAGGCCTGTCCCTCGCGGATCGCCACCGGGGTCAGCTGTACGCGGTCGGTCACGTCGCCGACCGCGTAGATCGAATCGGCGCTGGTCTTGCTGAACCGGTCGACCTTGATCGCGCCGCGCTCGCCGAGTTCGACGCCGGCCTCTTCGAGGCCCAGCCCCTCGGTGTTCGGCACGCGCCCGGTGGCGAACATCACGCAGTCGACCTCGAGATCCTCGTGGTTGGTCATCGACACCCGCAGTGCGCCGCTGTCGAGCTTCTCGATCTTGCGGAACTCGGCGTTGAAGCGGAAATCGATGCCCTTGGTCAGCGAGATCTGCAGCAGCCGGTCGCGCAGCTGCTCGTCATAGCCGCGCAGCAACTTGTCCGAGCGGTTGATGATCGTCACGTGGGTGCCGAACTCGTTGAAGATCCCGGCGAACTCGTTGGCTATGTAGCCGCCGCCGGCGATCAGGATGCGCTTCGGCAGCGCCTCGAGGTGGAACGCCTCGTTCGAGGTAATGCCGTGCTCGTGCCCCGGGCACGACGGCACGTGCGGCCGCGCACCGGTGGCGATGAGGATGTACCTGGCGGTGAGCTTGCTGCCGTCGGCCAGCGTGACCTCGTTCGGACCACTCACCGTGGCGCGCTGCGAGATGATCTCGACGCCGTTGTTCTCGAGCGTCTGCGTGTAGAGCCCGTTGAGCCGGTCGACGTCCCTCAGCACGTTGTCGCGCAGCACCGTCCAGTCGAAGGTGCACTCGCCGACGTCCCAGCCGAACGCCTTCGCGTCCTGCAGGTCCTCGGCGAAGTGCGCCCCGTAGACGAGCATCTTCTTGGGCACGCAGCCGCGGATGACGCAGGTGCCGCCGACGCGGTACTCCTCGCACACCGCCACTTTGGCGCCGTGGCTCGCCGCGACCCGGCTGGCGCGCACGCCGCCCGAGCCCGCGCCGATGGTGATGAGGTCGTAGTCGAATTCCGCCATCGAGGATGCTCCCGCTTGATCGGCGCATATGGCCGCGGGCGCGCCTCTCGGCAACCGTCGCCCCTCGAGGGCCGGCACTCAAAAAGAGGGACAGTCCCTCTTTTCGCGAGCGCCTGTAAGAAAAGAGGGACTGTCCCTCTTTTTGCGCGCCGGAGTGAGATACGGGTAGCGATGCTGCGCGACGGCGGGCCTCGCCGGAACATCGCTTGCCAATCGCCACCGGCGCGGTCAATCGGGGGGGGGCGAAACGGGAGAGCGTTCAACCGTGCAGCAGGTCTTCGTCCCGCTCATGGCCGGGCTGTGGCTGGCCTGGGTGGTCAGCTGGCACCTCGCGGCGCTGTGGCGCGGCCGCAAGCGCGAAGAGGCGCCGCGACGCGAGTACCGGCTGCATTTCGCCCTCGCCGCGCTCGGCTTCTTGCTCACTTTCCTGCGCTGGCCGCCGATGGCGCCGCTGTGGGGCGCGGGTCCGCTCCTCGGCTGGGCGATGGTCGCGCTGACCGCCGCGGGCTTTGCCTTCGCCTGGTGGGCACGGCTCCATCTCGGCAAGCTGTGGGCCGGCGGCGTGGTGCTGCGCGAGGGCCACCGCGTGGTCGACAGCGGACCCTACGCGATCGTGCGGCACCCGATCTACACCGGACTGTTTGCCGCGGTCATCGCCATGGCGCTCGTCCGGGCGACACCCGCCGCCCTGCTCGGCGCGGCGCTGTTCGTGCTCGGGTTCACGCTCAAGGCGCGGGTCGAGGAATGTTTTCTGGAGGCCGAACTGCCCGGCTACGCGGACTACCGCCACCGCGTCGGGATGATCGTGCCGGGTATCGGATGAGCACCACCTTCAGCCCGCTCGCGCACCGCGCGTTCCTGCTGATCCTCATCGGCAGCCTGCTGTCGAACTTCGGCAATGCGATCCAGTCGGTCGGCGCTGCCTGGCAGCTGACCGCGACAAGGCAGCCTGCCGACGTCGTCGCGCTGGTGCAGACCGCCACCAACCTGCCGATCATGCTGCTCGCGCTCCCCGCGGGCGCCTGGGCCGACATGTTCGACCGTCGCGCGATCATGCTGCTCGCCCAGACCGGGATGCTGGCGATGTCGGCGCTGCTGGTGGTGCTGGCGTTCGCCGGGATCACGCCGCCGGCCGCGATCATCGGCCTGACCGCGATGCTCGCGGCGGGGGTGGCGGTGTTCAATCCCGCGCTCAGCGCTTCGATCGGCGGGCTCGTGCCGCGCGCCGAGCTGGCCGCGGCGGTCGCGCTCAACATCCTCGCGTTCAATGTCGCGCGCAGCCTCGGGCCGGCGCTCGGCGGCGGGATCGTCGCGCTCGGCGGGGCCGGCAGCGCGTTCGTTGCCAACGCGGCGAGCTACCTGATGGTCATCGCCGTACTTTGGCGCTGGCGCCCGGCCGAGCGGCCGCCGCCGCAGCGCCGCCCGCTCGCCGGGGTGATCGCCGAAGGCTTCCGCTTCGCCAGGCACAGCCACGAGCTGCGCACGATCATGTTGCGCGCGTTCACTTTCACCACCTCGGGAGCGGCGGCGTGGGCGCTGATGCCGCTGGTGGCGGACCAGATGCTCGGGCGCGGCTCGGAAGTGTTCGGACTGCTGCTCGGCGCGCTCGGCGCGGGCGCGGTAGTCGGCGCGGCGACCGCGACCTGGTTCCGCGCGCGGTTCACGGCCGAGGCGATCGTCCGCACTGCCGGGATCGTCTACGGTCTCGGCTGCCTCGGGGTGGCCGCGCAGCCGGGCCTGCCGGCGATGCTCGCGCTGCTGGTGTTCGCCGGAGCCGGCTGGGTCCAGGCGCTGAGCGGGTTCTCGGTCGCCGGCCAGTTATGGTCGCCGCGCGAGATCGTCGGCCGGATCACCGCGATGGTCTCGAGCCTGACCTTCGGCGGCATCGCGCTCGGCTCGTGGCTATGGGGCCATTTCGCCGAGAGCTACGGCGTGGCGATGGCGCTGACGGCTTCGGGTACGGCGATGGTCGTGCTGCCGCTGCTCGGCCTCGTGCTGCCGATGCCGGCGCACGAGGGAGCTGAAGGGAGGAAGTGATTTCGCGCGAAGACGCGAAGACGCCAATGGCGCGTGACCCGCGGCGAAGCCGCTCTCCAATTGGCTCACACGAAGACACGAAGAGGTCACACGCGACCCAGAGGCCTGCGCTGCATCTTCGTGTCTTCGTGTGAAATCATGAGGTTGAGTGCGGCTTCGCCGCAGGCATTACGTCTTGGTGTGTTCGCGCCTTGGTGCGAAACTGATTAGCGCCGCCTCAGGCCAGCGCGGCGCGGCGGCCGTTGGAGCGATTGCGACGACGGCGGTTGGCGCCGGGCTTGCCGGCGTTAGGCCGGCGCTCGCCCTGCGGCTTGCCGTGCGACTGAGCCGGTCGACGTTCGCCCTGCCCCTTGCGCGGCTCGACGCGGACCTCGCCGCGCGCATCGCGCTGCGCTTCGGTGCGCGTGTCGCGGCGCGGCGGCTGGCCGCGGCCGGGCGTACGCCGCGGGCCGCGGACCGGCTCGGCGTGCTTCGCCACCACCGCGACTTCCTCGCGCAGGCCCTGCGGCAACGGCACCTGGTCGAGCGTGACCTTGGTCAGCCGCTGGATGTCGCGCAGATACTCGCGTTCGTCCTGCGCGCAGAAGCTGACCGCAACGCCCTCGCGCCCGGCGCGCGCGGTGCGGCCGATGCGGTGGACGTACTGCTCGGGCACGTTGGGCAGCTCGAAATTGACGACGTGGCTGACGCCCGGGATGTCGATCCCGCGCGCGGCGATGTCGGTCGCGACGAGCACCTTGACGCGACCCTGGCGGAACTCGTCGAGCGCACGTTCGCGCTGCGGCTGGCTCTTGTTGCCGTGGATCGCGTTGGCGGCGAGGCCCGACTGGGCGAGCTTCTTCACCACGCGGTCGGCGCCGTGCTTGGTGCGGGTGAACACCAGCACGCGGTCCATCTCGCCCGACTGCAGGCCCTTGCGCAGCGCCATCGTCAGCAGCGCCTGCTTCTCGGCCTGGCCGACGAAGCAGACGTACTGCTCGACGCGCTCGGCGGTGGTCGCCGCCGGCGTGACCGAGACCTGGGCCGGGTCGGTCAGGTACTGACCGGCGAGCTCGCGGATCGCCTTGGGCATCGTCGCCGAGAAGAACAGCGTCTGCCGCACTTTCGGAATCAGCCGCACGATCGCGCGCAGCGCGTGGATGAAGCCGAGGTCCATCATCTGGTCGGCCTCGTCGAGCACCAGGATCTCGACCTCCGAAAGATCGAGCGCGCGCTGCTCGGTCAGGTCGACCAACCGGCCCGGGGTGGCGATCAGGATGTCGACCCCGCGCGCCACGTCCTGGCGGTTCTTGTTGACCGAGGTGCCGCCGAACACGGTCACCACCTTGAGATGGCTGAAGCGGCCGTACTCGCGCGCGCTGTCGGCGATCTGCCCCGCGAGCTCGCGCGTCGGCGCCAGCACCAGCATGCGGCAGGTGCGCGGCTTCGGCCGACGGTTGGCCGCGGCGAGCCGGTCGATCGACGGCAGCATGAACGCGGCGGTCTTGCCGGTCCCCGTCTGCGCGATGCCGAGCAGGTCGCGCCCTTCGAGCACGTGCGGAATGGCCTGCGCCTGGATCGGCGTCGGCACGGTGTAATCCTTCAGCGCGAGCGCTTGCAGGACGGGCTGCGAAAGCCCGAGTTGTTCGAATGTCATCAAGTTGAAACTCGCAATAATATGCGTCAGCGCGCAGCGCTGATGGCGCGCGCGTCGGCGGGTTCTGAACGACCCGCGTGAAAGGGAAGCCCTTGGGAAAACAACCGAAGCGGGCCGGGGCGAATTACCGCCGGTTCACGCTGCCATACGCTCCGATGCCGCGCAGATGGCGATGCGGGGTGCGAATGTCAAACGAATGTTTCGTGTGGGGGTAATGTTTGAATAACGGTTGTCGGTTCTCGATCGCAGTCCAGCGTCACAACGGGCCGTCATCCTGAACTTGTTTCAGGACCCATTTAGCCGCCCGCGCAGAGGCGCAAGGTTGAGGCGCGGCCTCGAGTTCGTCGAGCTTGGTGCATCGACGGCTCCGCGGGGCAGCGGACTCGGTGCGGGCCGAGAAATGGGTCCTGAAACGAGTTCAGGATGACGCGTAGAGTTGGGGTAGGTTCGCGGAAGCGACCGTCGGAACGTTCGCGCTACCCCGCCACGGCCGAAATGATATTCGCCAGCTCCACCTCGGTGAACGGTTTCGCCAGACGCGGCACCTCCAGAGGCGCGCCTTCGGGGAGGTCGGCGTAGCCGGAGACGATGATCGCCTTGAGTCCCGGCTGGGCGATCTGGGCCTGAGCCACCAGCTCGGCGCCGGTCATCCCCGGCATCGCGTAGTCGGTCAGCAGCAGGTCGACCGGGTGCTCGGCGAGCTGCACCAGCGCCGAGCGGCCCGAATGCGCCTGGATGACCTCGTGGCCGATGTCCGACAGCACGGTCGCCGTGTTGAGCAGCACGATCGGATCGTCGTCGACCGCGAGGATCCGCAGAGAACGGCTGGCGACGGGCTCCGGACGATCCTCGGTATCCGTCGGCCGCGGACCGACCTCGGTTACCGGCAGCCAGACCTCGGCGCGCGTACCCTCGCCGATCTCGCTTTCGAGGTGGAAACGTCCGCCGCATTGCGCGACCATGCCCTGCACCATCGGCAGGCCGAGGCCGGTACCCTTGCCGACGCCCTTGGTGGTGAAGAACGGATCGGCCGCGCGCGACAGCGTCGCCTCGTCCATGCCGGTGCCCTGGTCGACGACCACCAGCCGGACGAACCTCTGCCCGTCCTCGTCGGTCACCTCGTCGGCGCAGAGCGTGATCACCCCGCCTTCGGGCATCGCGTCGCGCGCATTGACCACGAGGTTCATCAGCGCGAGCTCGAGCTGCGCCTTGTCGGCCAGTACCGGCGGCACGCGAAGCGGAAAGCGCGTGGTGATCGTGATGTTGGTCGCGATCGTCCGCGACAGCAGCTCGGCCATGTCGCGTACCGCGCCGATCATGTCGACCGGCTCGAGCCGCAGCTCCTGCTTGCGCGCGAAGGCGAGCATCCGCTGGGTCAGCGTCGCGCCGCGCCGGGCCGCCTGCAACGCGTTGTCGAGGAACCGCGTGACATCCTCGCCCTGCGCCATGCGCCGCTGGGCCAGAGCCAGACTGCTCATGATCGCGGCGAGGATGTTATTGAAATCGTGGGCCACGCCACCGGTCAACTGGCCGATCGCGTCGAGCTTCTGCGCCTGGAAGAACTGCTCGCGCGATTGCTCGAGCGCTTCGGCGGCGGCCTTGCGCTCGGTCAGGTCGCGGGTGATCTTGGCGAACCCGACGTGACGACCGGCCTCGTCGCGGACCGGGTCGATGACCACGTGCGCCCAGAACCGGCTGCCGTCCTTGCGCACGCGCCAGCCCTCGGCCTCGAAGTGCCCCTCCTCCATCGCTTCCGCGAGCGCGCGCGCAGGCTTGCCGGCCTTGCGGTCCTCTTCGGTGTAGAAGCGCGAGAAATGCTCGCCGATGATCTCGTCGGCGCGATAGCCCTTGAAACGCTCCGCACCCGCGTTCCAGCTGGTCACGATTCCCGAGGGATCGACCATGTAGATCGCGTAGTCGGTTACGTTCTGGACGAGCAGGTCGGCCAGGCTGTGCGTCGTGAGCGTGTCGGACATCAAGTTACGCCAACCCCCCGGATTTCCACCCTAACGGGCGGCCCGGAGCGGGGTTCCCCGTGCCGATCAAGAAACGTTAACGG
>JBIQKN010000024.1:7959-12144 GCA_044506565.1 Sphingomonadales bacterium
CACGCTAACGCACGCGCGTGAAGTGGTTGATCCGCATCACCGGCGTGCCGTCGGGACGGTAGTAGCTGGCGGTCTCGGTCATCGTTTCGCCGTCGGGGGCGACGGCGAACACGCGGATCGAGCCGCCTCGCCCGTCCTTGCCGAGCGCCATGACCAGCACGTCGGGCTCGGGCATCGTGACGGCGGAAATGTCCGCTTCCGGGCTGCCGACGACCGGCGCCGCGGAACCGTCGAGCGAGTAGGTCGAGCTGCCGTGGCTTTCGGTGCCGTCGGCGAATACGATGTCGACCTCGGTTCGGTACTTGCCCTCGCCTGCTTCGCTGAAAGTCATCGTCACGCTGCGTGGCCGCGCCTCGGGCGGGACCGGCAGCCGCGACACGTCGACCGCCCAGGCGCCGAGGATCGGCGCATCGGCTGCGAGGGCCGGGAATGGGCCAAGCGAGGCAGCGAAAAGCAGCGCAAAGGCGACGGCCGGCTTCATCGAGGCCTCCCTCACTGGTTCGAAGGGAAGGATCGCCCGTTTTCCGGACGAAGCCAAGCCCGATTTCAGGCGAGGCACGCCCGCGCCCAGTTGCGCAAGGCGTCGGAGGCCGCGGACGTGCCGGCGATGCGCTCGAGTTGGGCTTTCATCAGCGCCGAGCGTGTCGGTTCGTAGCGTCGCCAGGGTTCGAGCGAGCGCGCCATGCGCGTCGCGCCCGCCGGGTCGGATCTGTCGAGGACGAGAATCACGTCGGCCAGGAAGCGGTAGCCGCGGCCCGAGGGATCGTGGAATGCGTGCGGGTTGGCGGCGAAGGCGCCGACGATCGCACCGAGCCGGCCGGGGTGTGCGAGGGTGAAATCGGGGTGCGCGAGAAGCTTCGGCGCCTTGTCGATCGTATCGGCGCGCGCCGACAGCGCCTGTATCGCAAACCACTTGTCGAGTAGCCGGGGATCCGCCCGATAACGACGGTGAAATGCGGCGAGCGCGGCTTCGCGCTCGGGAGCTTCCGAGTCGGCAAGCGCGCGCAGGGCATCCTCGCGCTCGGTAAGCGTCGCGCCGTGCTCGACCTCGAGCAGGGCGAGCGCACCCGCGTCCGCCGCTCCGCCGGCGAGAAGGTAACCGAGCGCGACCCCGCGCAGGCGACGCACACCCGCTGCCTCGGCCGCCTCTCGATCCGCGTCGACCGTGGTCGCCTGCGCCACCCGCCATTCGGGTTCGAGTGCCCGGCCTATCTCGGCGCGCAGCGCCATCCAGGCCGCGTGGATGCGGCCCGGATCGAGCGAGATTTCCCCGTCGGCGACCAGCCCCTCGGGCACCAGCGTCACCAGCTCAGCGACGAAGTCGCGGGCGGGAGCCGGGTCGGTGAGCGCTTTGCGCATGGCGGCGATCAGGTGACTGCGGTCGGCCTGCGGGTCGCGCAACGCCGCCAGCATCAGCGCCTGCATCGCCTCGCGGCGGGCGAACGGGTCGTCGTCGTGACGGGCCAGCACGGCGAGATCGGCCAGGCTGCGGGTCAGCGCGATCCGCACGGGCGCCGAGAACCCGCGGTTGGCGGACAGCACCGGTCGCGCGGGCACGGCGTCGAAACTGACGTCGAGCTCGGCGTCCTCGAGCACCACCAGACGCTCGGAGAGTTTCGCACCGCTCGCCGCATCGAACAGCGCCAGACGCAACGGGACCGGCACGGGCGGCTCCGGCGACCGCCGCGACAGGCTCACGCTCGCCCGGCGACCGGTCGGATCGTAGTCGAGCGTGCCCGCGATTTCCGGCGTCCCGGAGGTGTCGAACCAGCGCAGGAACGCGCTGAGATCGATCCCGCTCGCGTCCTCCATCGCCGCGACGAAGTCCTCGCAGGTCGCGCCCTGCCCGTCGTGCCGCGCGAAGTAGAGGTCTGTCCCTGCCCGGAAGCGGTCCGGGCCGAGCACCGTGTGGATCATCCTCACGATCTCGGCGCCCTTGATGTAGACCGTCGCCGTGAGGAGCTCTGCCGGATCGGCGTAACTTTCGGGCCGGGGAGCATGGGCACGCGGGCCGGCGTCTTCTGCGAACTGCGCAAGCCTGAGCGCGCGAACGTCCTCGATCCGCCTGACGCCCGCGAACCGCCGGCCGGCGGAGAACTGCTGGTCGCGGAAGACGGTGAAGCCTTCCTTGAGCGTCATCTGGAACCAGTCGCGGCAGGTGACCCGGTTTCCCGACCAGTTGTGGAAGTACTCGTGCGCCACGAGCGCCGCTGCGATCTCGCGCTCGGAATCGGTCGCCGTCTCCGGGTCGATCAGCACCTGCGACGTATCGTAGATTGCCAGGCCCTTGTTCTCCATCGCCCCGAAGGCGAAGCCGGGGAGCGCGACGATGTTGTAGGCGGGCAGATCGTATTCGCGTCCGTAGTGCGCCTCGTCCCACGCCATCGCCTCGGCAAGCGCTTCCAGCGCATGGTCTGTTCGCGGAAGGTCGGTTTCGCTCGCCCAGACACCGAGCGACACTTCGCGTCCCGATCGTGTGACGAAGCGCGCGGTGCGGGTGGCGAGCGCCCCGGCGACGATCGCGAACAGGTAGCAGGGCTTGGGATGCGGGTCGTGCCATTCGGCCCAGTGTCGGCCCCCGTCGAGGTCGCCGCTGCCGACGAGCTCTCCATTGCATAGCAGGATCGGATAGCGCGCCTTGTCCGCCACGATCCGGACCCGGAAGCGGCTGAGCACGTCGGGGCGGTCGGGGAAGAACGCGATCCGGCGGAAATGCTCGGGCTCACACTGCGTGCAGAGAATCTCCCCGAGCGTGAACAGGCCTTTCTGTTCGGCGGTCGGCGAGAGTTCGGCCACCGTCTCGACGACAGCGCGGTCGGCGGCGATCTTTATCGTCAGGCCGTGCCGATCGAGCTTGTGCGAGGCAGGCTTGCCGTCGACCCGTAGCGAGCGCAGCTTAAGGCCCAGCCCGTCGAGCCGCAGCGGCTCGCGATGCGGTCCGTTGCGAACGGCCTCCAGTCGGCTGCGGACCAGCGTTCGCTCGGGATCGAGCTCGAAATCCAGCGCGACCTCCGGCACGAGCCAGGCCGGCGGACGATAGGCGTCGCGGCGAACGACCAACCGGTCAGTCCATGTGCTTGAGGCCGACGCGCAGGTAATCCCAGCCGGTCACCAGCGTCAGTATCGCCGCGCCCCACAGGGTCGCCAGCCCCACCGTGCGCGGCAGGTTGGCTTCGACGTCGCCGATCAGCACGGTCCACCCGGGCAGTGCATTCCCGAGAATCAGCGCGCCGAGCGCCACGAGCTGGAAGGTGGTTTTCCATTTGGCGAGCTTGCTCACCGGAACCGACACCTGCAGGCCACCGAGGAATTCACGCAGGCCGGACACCGCGATCTCGCGAATCAGGATGATCAGCCCCGCGATGACGTGTGCGTCGCCGACGTAGGGCCCGCGCAGCACGCCCTGCGCGGTCAGGATCAGGATCACCGCGGCGACCATGATCTTGTCGGCGATAGGGTCGAGGAACACGCCCAGTTTGGAGACGGCGCCGCTCGACCGCGCGAGGTAGCCGTCGAAGTAGTCGGTGATCCCCATCAGGCAGTAGAGCGCGAAGGCGAGACCGTAGCCAAGCTGCCAGTCCGGCCACCAGAGCAGGAACCCGAGCAGCGGCACCGCGAGGATGCGCGACAGGGTCAGCAGGTTCGGCAGCGTCAACACGGCCCCTGCCTAGCGCTTCGGCGGGTCGGGAAAAAGTGCGCGTTGCGCTTGTTCTTAAGCGTATGGCGGTTAAGTCGGGTCGCGAAAGCGAGAGGCCTGCTCCACCGTCACATGTTCACATCGACTCACCTGCTCCGGCAACGGCGGTTCCTGCCGCTGTTCGCGACGCAGTTGCTCAACGCGTTCAACGACAACCTGTTCAAGAACGCGATGGTGCTGTTCGTCGTCTACAGCGTCTACAACTCCGAGGAAGCCGAGGCGCAGTTCAGCGCGATCGCCTCGGGGCTGTTCATCCTGCCCTTCTTCGTGCTCTCGGCGATGTCGGGCCAACTGGCCGACATGCGCGACAAGGCGTTCATCATCCGCTGCGTCAAGCTGGCGGAAATCTTCATCATGCTGGTCGGGGCGGCCGGCCTGCTCATGGCCTGGCAGGGCCTGCTGACCGAAGCGGTCGCCATCCCGCTGATGCTCGCGGCGCTGTTCGCCATGGGTGTCCATTCGACGTTCTTCGGGCCGATCAAGTACGC
>JBIQKN010000024.1:12244-40236 GCA_044506565.1 Sphingomonadales bacterium
TTCTACGCGATCCTCGCGATCAGCTTCTTCTGGACGATCGGCGCGGTGCTGTTCATCCAGTTCCCGCCGCTGGCCAAGAACGTGCTGTTCGCGAGCAAAGAGGTCGCCAGCTTGTTCCTGGTGATCTTCTCGATCGGCGTGGCCATCGGCTCCGTGGCGATCAACGCCTTGCTCAAGGGTGACGTCTCGGCCCGCCACGCGCCGCTCTCGGTGATCGCGATGGGGGGCTTCGTCGCGGTGTTCTGGTTCCTGTGCCGCCAGTGGAGCGTGGAGGTGACCGATCGCGGGTTGATGGAGGTCGGCGAGTTCGTGGCCCAGCCGCTCGCTCCGCTGATCCTGGTGACCTTGCTGCTGATCGCGGTCGCCGGCGGCATGTTCGTGGTTCCGCTCTATGCGTTCCTGACCACCAAATGCGATCCCGCGCAGGCCGCGCGGATGGTCGCCGCGAACAACATCGTCAATTCCGGGGCGATGGTCGCCGGGTCGCTGATCGCGCTGGGGTTGAGCACGGCTGGCGTTCCGCTGGTCGAACAGCTGCTGCTCAGCGCGGTGATGTGCCTCGTGTCCGCCTGGCTCGGCGCCCGGCTCTACCGGGCCGAGAAGACGGCGCTGGCGTCGGCCTGAAGCCGCGGCGAGTCAGTAGATGAACGCCAGGATTCCCAGAAAGCAGGCGCAGTAGGTCTGCGCGAAGCCGCGCACGTCGCGCCACAGCTGCTCGCGCCAAGGGACACGGTCCTCCACGCGCAGCTCGCGCGACTGCGCCGGGAGCGACGCCCTGAAGGGGTGCCGGGCCGCTTCGTCGGTAAGGACCAGTGACCGTCGCATAGGCTCCTCGTTAACCCGATGGTAACCATTGGAAAGGGTTTTGGTGCCGGATGTCCACAACAGGGACAGGTCACGCCCGATTGCCGCCGCTTGCGGGCAAGGCTATCGCCCGCCCATGACCGCCGACGCCGCCCGCCTGCTCGTCGATTGCCTTGCCGAGCAGGGCTGCGACCGGATCTTCACCGTGCCCGGCGAGAGCTTCCTGCCCGTGCTCGATGCCTTGCGCGACCGGCCGGAGATCCAGACCGTGACCTGCCGGCAGGAAGGCGGCGCAGCGTTCATGGCCTGTGCCGACGGCGCGCTGAACGCGGCCGGGTCTGGACGGCCCGGCGTGTGTTTCGTGACCCGCGGCCCCGGCGCCACCAACGCCAGCATCGGCGTCCACGTCGCGTTCCAGGACTCGCAGCCGATGATCCTGTTCGTCGGCGACGTCGATCGCGCGATGCGCGATCGCGAGGGCTTCCAGGAAGTCGACTTCCCGGCTTTCTTCGCCCCCCTCGCCAAATGGGCCGCGCGGATCGACGATGCCGCGCGAATTCCCGAATACGTCGCGCGCGCTTACGCCACGGCGATATCCGGACGGCCGGGCCCAGTCGTGCTCGCCCTGCCCGAGGACATGCTGCACGAGGACAGGCTCGAGGTCTCGCCGCGACCGTTCGTCCACCGCCCGGCGCAGGCTCCCTGCCCCGACGCGCTGTCGGCGATGATGGCGCTGCTCGCAGACGCGGCCTCTCCGGTGGCGATCGTCGGCGGCGCCGGCTGGGGCGCCAAGGCGCGCGAGTATTTCACGCAGTTTGCCGAGCGCGTCGGCCTGCCCGTGGCGACCGCCTTCCGCCGGCAGGACGCGCTCCCCCCGTCGTCACCGGCCTACGCCGGCAACCTCGGTTACGGGCCGAATCCGAAGCTGATCGAGCGGATCAAGGCGGCCGACCTCGTGCTGGTGGTCGGCGCGCGCCTCGGCGAGGCGACGACCGACGGCTACGCGCTGATCACGCCCGACCACCCGGGCCAGCAGCTGGTCCATGTCCATCCCGATCCGAACGAGCTCAACCGCGTCTACCGCGCCGACCTCGCGATCTGCGCCGAGGTCGGGGAATTCGCCGAGTGCGCCGCGTTGTGGGACGAGAGCGAAGTGATCCCGTTCGGCACCGGGGCCGAGGCGCATCGCGAATGGCTTGCGTTCTCCGAGCCGGCCGAGCGCGGCTACGCGCTCGATCTCGCCGGCTGCCTCGCGATCGCGCGGCGCGAACTCCCCGGCGACGCGATCGTCTGCAACGGCGCGGGCAATTTCTCGGGCTGGTGGCACCGCTACTGGCATTACGCGGGATATCCGTCGCAGCTTGCGCCGACGGCCGGCGCGATGGGCTACGGGGTTCCGGCTGCGGTCGCCGCCGCGCTGAGATTCCCCGATCGCTGCGTGATCGCGGTGTCGGGCGACGGCGACTTCCTGATGAACGGCCAGGAACTGGCGACCGCGGTGCAGTACGGAGCCGACCTGCTGGCGATCGTGGTCGACAACGGCTCCTACGGCACCATCCGTATGCACCAGGAGCGGGCCTACCCGGGCCGGGTGGCCTCGACCGACCTCGCCAATCCCGACTTCGCCGCCTTCGCCCGTGCGTTCGGCGCCTGGTCGCGCAGGATCGAGACGACCGCCGAATTCGCCGAGGCGCTCGCCGAGGCCAAGGCGATGCGTGGGGTCCGGCTGCTCCACTGCGTGACCGAAGTCGAGCAGCTCACCGCCGCGGGAGCGACGGTCAGCGGGTTGCGGGCGAAAGGCTAACTGTTCGACAGTTCGAGGATCCGGTCCCACTCCGCAGGCCGGATTTCCGCCACCGAGAGCCGCGACAGGCGGACCAGCTCGATATCCGCGAGTGCCTTGTCGGCCTTGATCTCGGCGAGGGTTACGGGCCGTTCGAGCGGCGCTACCGGCCTGACACGCACAGCCGCCCACTTCCCCTCCGGATCCTTCGGATCGGTCAGGCCCGGTTCGCTGATCTCGGCGACGCCGACGATCTCCTTGCCCGTCACCGAATGGTAGAAGAACGCGCGGTCGCCCTTCGCCATCGCCCGGAGGTTCATTGCCGCCCGGTGGTTGCGGACGCCGTCCCACAAGGTCTCGCCGTCCTTGACGAGATCGTCCCACGAATAGGCCGCGGGTTCGGATTTTATCAGCCAGAAACGGGCGCCCATGCGATCCTCCTGTGGGCGCTCTAGCGAGCGCGCCACGGAGGCGCAATTAACCGGAAATTTAACATGAGCCCCCATGAGGAAGGCTGAATTCTGGGGAGCACCGCCGCCTCGTGCCCAAGTCAGCCGCAGCCGGTCCGGAAAAGGAGCCGTACAGGCACGGCCGCGCCGAACGCGACTTCGTCGCGCTCGGGATCGCGACCGCGGCCCTGATCCTGTTCGTCGGTACCGGCGGCTCGCTGATCCCGCAGATCGTGCGCTCGTGGCTCGGGACCGGAGCGGCGCCCGACATGCACCTCGCCAGCGCGGTGCTGCTCAACATCGCGCTGATCATCTTCGGCTGGCGGCGCTACAACGATCTCCACCTCGAAGTCGCCGAACGGCGCAAGGCGGAGGAACTTGCTCGCGAACTGGCCGAGGTCGATCCGCTGACCGGGTGCCTTAACCGGCGCAGCGGGGCCCCGGCGATCGACCGGCTGCTGGCCGACGCCGAGCGCCGCGACCGAATGGTGGCGGTGCTGATGATCGACCTCGACAACTTCAAGCAGATCAACGACCTCAATGGCCACAAGACCGGTGACCAGGTGCTGGTCGAGATCGCGCGGCGGATCCGCGAACGGCTTCCCGACGACGGCGTGGTCGCACGCATCGGCGGCGACGAGTTCGTCTGCGCCTTCACGCACGATCACGGCCATCGCGAGCAGGCCGAACAGGTCGCCGAGGACCTGATCGTGGCCGCGTCGAAACCGATCGGCGAAGGCAAGGTCCGGGTCGAGGCGACCGTCTCGATCGGCATCGCCGGGCCCGATTCGGTCGCCGACACTCCCGACAGCGAGACGCTGGTCCATCGCGCCGACATCGCGATGTACCAGGCCAAGAAGCGGGGACGGAACCGCTACTTCTGGTTCGAGCCGCACATGGAGAACGAGCTGCGCCTGCGCGCCGAGCTCGAGCAGGGCATCCGCCGCGGCATCGCCGCCGGCGAATTCGTGCCCTACTACGAGCAGCAGGTCGACCTCGAGACCGGCGAGCTGGTCGGGTTCGAGATGCTCGCACGGTGGAACTCGCCGCAGTTCGGCCTGGTCAGCCCGGAAACCTTCATCCCGGTCGCCGAGGAGATCGACGTGATCGGCGAGCTGTCCGAAACGCTGATCCGCCAGGCGCTCGAGGATGCCAAGGAGTGGGACCCGCGCCTGACGCTGTCGGTCAACATCTCGCCGGTCCAGTTGCGCGACCCGTGGTTCGCCCAGAAGTTGCTCAAGCTGCTGCTCGACAGCGGCTTTCCGCCTCATCGCCTCGAGGTCGAGGTGACCGAGAATTGCCTGCACGAGAACGTCGCCGCGGTTCGCGCGATCATGACCAGTCTCAAGAACCAGGGCATCCGCGTCAGCCTCGACGATTTCGGTACCGGTTACGCCAGCCTGTCGCAGCTGCGCACCCTGCCGTTCGACCGCCTCAAGATCGATCGCAGCTTCGTCGCCGAGCTCGCCGACGAGGGGATCAGCAACGAGCTGGTCGAGGCGATCGTCTCGCTGGGCCGGGGCCTGTCCATGCCGGTGACTGCGGAGGGGGTAGAGACCGCCGCGATCCGCCAGGCGCTGCGCAACATGGGACAGCTCAAGGGCCAGGGCTATCTTTACGGCCGGCCCGAGGACGCCGCGGCAACCCGCGCCAGGCTGGCCGGCAGGAAGCTGCTCAGGACCCAGACCGCTGACGGCGAGCAGCCCTCCGAACCCGCGCGGCCGGGCAAGCGCAAGGCCAGCTAGACGGCGCCCCATTGCTCTGCGCGCGCTCGGTCCCTAGGTGGCAGGGCATGCGCGCCGCCTTCACCAAGATGCATGGCCTCGGCAACGACTTCGTCGTGCTCGACACGCGCACGCAGCCGCTGCCGCCGATGACCCGCGCCGTCGCGAGGGCGCTGGCGGACCGGCACACGGGGATCGGCTGCGACCAGCTGATCCTGCTCGAGGAATCGACCACGGCCGACTTCCGCATGCGCATATTCAATGCCGACGGCAGCGAGGTCGAAGCCTGCGGCAACGCGACGCGCGCCGTCGCCCTTCTCCACGGCTCGCCGGCGCAGATCGAGACGGCCGGCGGCACGCTCGCGGTCCAGCCCGGCGAGGGCGGCGCGGCGGTCGACATGGGCGAACCGCGCTTCGAGTGGAACGCGATCCCGCTGGCCTACGCGATGGACACGGCGGCCCTGCCGGTAGGCTGGGAGAACCTCGAGCAGCCGGCGGCGGTCAACATCGGCAACCCGCACGCGGTGTTCTTCGTCGACGACTGCGATTCGGTCGATCTCGAGCGGCTCGGCCCACAGATCGAGCACGATCCGCTGTTTCCCCAGCGGGTCAACGTCAACGTCGCCACGGTCGAGAACGATGCCAATATCCGTCTGCGCGTGTGGGAGCGAGGCGCCGGCATCACCCGCGCCTGCGGCACCGGCGCCTGCGCCACCGCGGTCGCGGCGATGCGTCGCGGGCTGGTCCAGCGCGAGGTCACCGTCGCGCTGCAGGGCGGCCCGCTGCTGATCGAGTGGGGGGAGGACAACCGCATCACCATGACCGGGCCCGCCACCGAGAGCTTTCGCGGCACGTTCGATTGGGGCGACTTCGCGTGAACGCCGGCCTGATGTCGCCCGAGGTCATTTCGCTGGGTTGCCGCCTGAACATCGCCGAGAGCGAGACCATCCGCTCGCTGCTCGCCGGCGAGCGCGACATCGTCGTGGTCAACTCCTGCGCCGTCACCGCCGAGGCCGTGCGCCAGACGCGGCAGGCGATCCGCAAGGTCCGCCGGGCCCGGCCCAACGCGCGGCTGCTGGTTACCGGCTGCGCGGCCGACATCGAACGCGACCAGCTGGCGGCGATGCCCGAGGTCGACGGGCTCGTCCCCAATGCCCGCAAGCTCGACGCCCGCGCCTGGAACGTGCCCGATCGCCCGGCCGCTGTGCCGCCGCGCCACACGCGCGCCTTTGTCGCGGTGCAGAACGGCTGCGACCACAGCTGCACCTTCTGCGTGATCCCGCAAGGCCGCGGGCCGAGCCGCTCGCTGACCGTCGCCGAAGTGCTGGCCGAGGTCGAGCGTCACCTCGACCAGGGCGCGCCCGAAGTCGTGCTGACGGGGGTCGACGTCACGAGCTGGGGTCACGACCTTCCCGACAGCCCGAGCCTCGGCGACCTCGTCGCCGCGATCCTCGGCGCGTTTCCGCGGCTGCGCCGGCTGCGCATGTCCTCGCTCGACGGCATCGAGATCGACGACCGGCTGTTCGAGCTGCTCGCCGGCGAGGAGCGGGTGATGCCGCACCTGCACCTCTCGCTGCAGCACGGCCACGACCTGATCCTCAAGCGGATGAAGCGGCGCCACTTGCGCGCCGACGCCCTGGCGCTGGTCGAGCGGCTGCGGAGGCGCCGGCCGGAGATCGCCATAGGCGCCGACCTGATCGCCGGCTTTCCGACCGAGGATGGGGCGATGCACGCGGCGAACCTGTCGATCGTCCGCGATCTCGGTATCGTTCACGGCCACGTGTTCCCCTACTCGCCGCGGCCGGGAACGCCGGCCGCACGGATGCCACAGCTCGACAAGGCGACCATCCGGGAGCGCGCCGCCGAGCTCAGGGCCGAGGTTGCCTCGGTCCGCGGGCCATGGCTCGCCAGCCTGGTCGGGCGGCCGCTCGACGTTCTCGCCGAGACCGACGGCACCGGCCACGCGGGCAATTTCGCGCGGGTCGCGGTGCCCGCGGGAACGGCGCCGGGAGAGATCGTGACCGTGATACCGCGCGCGGTCGAAGGGGGCCTGTTGCAATGAGCGAACCGAGCTGGACCGAGCGCCTGTTCGGCGGCTTCCGCAAGACGTCCGAGCGGCTGAGCGAGAACCTCACCGCCGCGGTCGGTACGGCGAAGCTCGACGACGCCACGCTCGACGAAGTCGAGGACGCGCTGATCCTGTCCGACCTCGGCCCGAGCGCCGCCGCGCGCATCCGCGCCCGGCTCGCCGAAAAGCGCTTCGGCCTCCAGATCACCGAGCGCGAGCTGCGCGAAGCGGTCGCGGAGGAGATCGCCGCGATCCTGCGCCCGGTGGCGAAACCGCTCGAGATCACCGCCTTCCCGCGCCCGCAGGTGATCCTCGTGATCGGGGTCAACGGCAGCGGCAAGACTACCACCATCGCCAAGCTCGCGCACTGGCTGCAGGAGGACGACTATTCGGTCCTCCTCGCCGCCGGAGACACTTTCCGCGCCGCGGCGATCGGCCAGCTCGCCGTGTGGGCCGAACGGATCGGCGTCGATATCGTCCGGGGCCCCGAGGGCGGCGATCCGGCGAGCATCGTGTTCGATGCGGTGAAGCGCGCCACCGACACCGGCATCGACGCGCTGATCGTCGACACCGCCGGGCGGCTGCAGAACAAGCGCGAGCTGATGGACGAACTGGCCAAGATCCGCCGCGTGCTGGGCCGGCTCAACCCCGAGGCGCCGCACGACGTCGTGCTGGTGCTCGACGCGACCAACGGCCAGAACGCCCTGAGCCAGATCGACGTGTTCAAGGAGGTCGCCGGGGTGACCGGCCTGATCATGACCAAACTCGACGGCACTGCCCGCGGCGGCGTGCTCGTCGCCGCAGCCGAGCAGTACGGCCTGCCGATCCACGCGATCGGCGTCGGCGAGAAGATCGACGACTTGCGCCCGTTCGACCCCGACCTCGTCGCGCGCGTAATCGCGGGAGTTGCCTGATGACCGACGCACCCGCGAAGAAGCCCAAGTCCGGCTGGCTCAACGTCCTGGTCGATTACGGGCCGCTGCTCGTGTTCTTCCTGACCTATCGCTACTACTCGCCCGCGGGAGACGATGTCGCCGGCGAGATCTTCGCTGTCGTCCGCAGCACCGGCGCCTTCATCGTCGCCGCCATCGCCGCGCTTGCCTTCTCCAAGTGGCGGCTCGGCAAGGTTTCGCCGATGCTGTGGCTGTCGACCGCGCTGATCGTCGGCTTCGGCACGCTGACGATCTACTTCGCGGACGAATTCTACGTCCAGCTCAAGCCGACCATCATCTACCTGCTGTTCGGCATCGCGCTGCTGGTCGGCTGGTGGCGCGGCAAGGCGCTGCTGCAGACCTTGCTGGAAGCCGCGTTCGAGGGCCTCACCCACGAAGGCTGGCTCAAGCTGTCTCGCAACTGGGGCGTGTTCTTCCTGTTCCTGGCCGCTCTCAACGAGACGCTGCGCCTGTCGCTCGACTTCGGCGACTGGCTCGCCGCCAAGCTGTGGGTGTTCCTGCCGCTGACGTTCCTGTTCACCTTCACCCAGCTGCCGATGCTGCTGCGCCACGGTCTCAACGTCGAGGACAAGGCGGAGGTGCTCGAGAATCCGCCGCACGAATGAGCCGGCGCTTGTCGCCGGCGCCCGCCTGGGGTTAGAACGCGGCCACACCGATCCAGCGTTCAGAGGGGAAGCGCCATGGCAAAGTTCTTCGGCAATCTGCATCTCGTGCTCGTGACCGGCCTCGTCCTCGCGATCGTGGTCATCGTCGCGTTCAGCGGCTGGACCGGCGAGAACGCCGAAGCGGTGACGAACGCCGTGCTGCGCTGGCTGCACCTGTTCTTCGGCGTGGTGTGGATCGGCCTGCTCTACTACCTGAACTTCGTGCAGGTGCCGACGATGCCCAAGGTGCCCGCCGAGCTGAAGAAGGGCGTCACCGGCTACATCGCCCCGAGCGCGCTGTTCTTCTTCCGCTGGGGCGCCGCGCTGACGGTTCTCACCGGCCTCGCGATCGCCTTCCACAACGGTTACGGCAGCCAGGCCCTGACCTTCCAGGGGACCGGTGCCGACGGCATCAACCTGATCGGCCTCGGCATGTGGCTGGCGCTGATCATGGCCGCCAACGTGTGGTTCGTGATCTGGCCGGCGCAGAAGAAGATTCTCGGCCTGGTCGAGGCCAGCGACGAGGCCAAGGCGAAGGCCGCGCCGGTCGCGCTCGCGGCGAGCCGCACCAACGTGATCCTGTCGCTGCCGATGTTCTACGCGATGGTCAGCGCCAACATGGGCTGACACGGCGGCGCCCGCCGGCCGGCTTCAGCAGCCGAGCCGGCGACGCTTCTGCCCGAGGGGGATGTTGGACACCTCGGCGATCGGTGCCTCGTACTCCTCGCCGAACTGCTGCGTCTCGAACACGCGCACCGGAGGGATGTCGCGGTCGAACATCAGGCCGCACATCGATTCGGTTGCCCAGATCACCGTGCAGGCCGCATCGAAACACATCCATTCGAGCGTTCCGGTAGTGCCGGGCTTCGGCGGATCGTCCATCTCCAGGCGCGCGCCGCGCTCGGACAGATCGCACAGGCAGCCGATCCGCTGGCCCCGCGCCGTCTGCAATTGTGCCGGGCAGCTGACCCGCCGCCTCAGGGAAGAGCGGCGCTCGAGCGGACCGGAAGCTGCTGCTGCATACGCGGGCTGACCCATGCCCCCATCAGTCCGCCCGCAGGGTTAGGCCAGGGTTGACGCTTATGGCTAACGCCGGCGTCAGATCTCGACCTGGCTGCCGAGCTCGACCACGCGGTTCGTCGGCAGGCGGAAGAACTCCATCGGTGTTGCCGCATTGCGCATCATCCAGGCGAACAGCTTCTCGCGCCACAGCGCCATGCCCGGCTGCTTGGCGGCGATCAGCGTCTGCCGCGAAAGGAAGAAGCTCGTCTGCATCATCTCGAACGGCGCCCCGCACATGTCGAGCGTCTTGAGCGCGGCGGGGACGTCGGTCTCTTCCATGAAGCCATAGTTCAGCACCACGCGGAAGAAACCGTCGCCGACGCTGGAAACCGTGACCCGCTCCTCGCGGTCGACGTAGGGCACGTCGGCGATCTGCACGGTCAGCACGACGACGCGCTCGTGCAGCACCTTGTTGTGCTTGATGTTGTGCAGCAGCGCCGACGGGGTGCCGCTCGAGCCGGAGTTCATGAAGATCGCCGTCCCCGGCACCTTGGCCGTGCTGCCGCGCGCCGACTTGGCGAAGATCTCGAGCGGCAGGCCAACCTCGCTCATCCGCTCGCGCATCAGCCGGCGGCCCTTGGCCCAGGTGGTCAGCAGGGTGAAGGCGATCGCGCCGACGAGCAACGGGAACCAGCCGCCGTCGGGCACCTTGGTCAGGTTCGCCGCGAAGTAGGCTCCGTCGACGACGAAGAATACCGCCAGCAGCGGTACCGCCAGCCACCACTTCCAGCGCCATACCAGCACCAGCAGCACCGCAAGCAGACAGGTGTCGATGAACATCGCCCCGGTCACCGCGATGCCGTAGGCCGCCGCGAGGTTCGACGAGTTGCGGAAGAACAGCACCAGCAGGATGACCGCGATCATCAGCGCCCAGTTGATCGTCGGGATGTAGATCTGCCCGTGGTGCTCGTCGCTCGTGTGGCGAATGCCGAGGCGCGGGACGAAGCCGAGCTGGATCGCCTGGTGGGTGATCGAGAAGGCGCCCGAGATGACCGCCTGGCTGGCAATGAACGTGGCCGCGGTGGCCAGCAGCACCAGCGGCAGGCGCAGCATCTCCGGGGCGAGGAAGAAGAACGGGTTCTGGATCGCCTCGGCCGCGCCCGCGTCCCCGAGCCCGACGATCATCGCGCCCTGGCCGAAGTAGTTGAGCAGCAGGCACGGCATCACGAAACCGAACCACGACAGCCGCAGCGGCCCGCGTCCGAAGTGGCCCATGTCGGAATAGAGTGCCTCCGACCCGGTCACCGCCAGTACGACCGAGCCGAGCGCGAGAAACGCGAGCCACTTGTCGATCAGGAAGAACTGCACCGCGTACCACGGGTTGAGCGCCATCAGGATCTCGGGCGTGCGGACGATGTGCATGATCCCGAGCACGGCAACCACGGTGAAGTAGACGATCATCACCGGGGCGAAGAGCGTGCCGACTTTGGTCGTGCCGCGCTTCTGCAGCAGGAACAGCCCGACCAGCAGCGTCAGCGAGATCGGGATGACCCATCCCGACATTCGCGGATTGACCACCGCAAGGCCCTCGACCGCCGACAGCACCGAGATCGCCGGGGTGATCATGCTGTCGCCGTAGAACAGCGCGGTCGCGAACACCCCAAGCAGCACGACCAGCCAGCCGTACTGCGACCGTCCGACGCGTCGCGAGAGCAACGCGACCAGCGCGAGCGACCCGCCCTCGCCCTTGTTGTCGGCGCGCATCAACAGGGTGACGTACTGGATCGAGACGACCAACGTCATCGACCAGAAGATCAGGCTGACGACGCCGAGCACGTGGATATCGTCGAGCGTCAGCGGATGCGCGCCGACGAACGTCTCTCTGAAAGCGTAAAGCGGGCTGGTACCGATATCGCCGAAGACGATTCCGATAGCCCCTACCGCCAGCTTCAGCTTGGCGGAGGCGCGGTCTTGCCCTTCGGCGGCGCTCATCGGGATTGGCGGCCCCTCTTGCGACTCATGCGCGGCGAAGCGCGGCGCTTAGCAGTGGCGGCATGACGCCGCAATGCGGCCCCGCCCGGGCGTGCTATTGCGGGACCTCGCCGGTTTCGCCCGGTTGAGCGAACAGGCTTTCGAGGCGTCCGAGCCGCTCGGCGAGCGCCTCGCGGCCCTCGGCATCCTCCGGCGACCCCTCGAGCGTTTCGCGCCACAGCGCCCGCGCCTCGGCGAACCGCCCCTGGCGGATCAGCGCCAGACCGAGGAAGAACCCCGGCCCGAGGCTCCCGGGGTCGAGCTGCTCGGCGCGGCGGTAGGCCAGCAGCGCCGGCTGGGTCAGCGTGCCGCCGGCATGCTCGACGAGCGCATTGCCGAGTGCGAGCCAGGCCTCGGCATCGTTCGGGTTCTCGGCCACCGCGCCGCGCAGCACCGTCGCCGCGTCGTCGTACTGGCCCTGGCGGGCGAACCCGTCGGCAATGATCAGCTTGCCGCTCGACGGCCTGCCGCGGGCGTACATTTCCTTGCGCAGCTCGACCATCTGCCAGCCCTGCTCGCCGATCTCCGGCGCGGGCTGCGCGGGGGCTCCGGGCACGTCCGGGCTCGCCTGCAGTGCATAGCCGGCGAGGCCCAGCGCCAGCGCCGCCGAGACGGTCGTCCAGCCGCTGCGGTCGATGCGCAGCACGAACGCGGCCACGGCGAACGCCGCCAGCGCCAACGCGATCGCGAGGAGCCAGGTCATCGGGCGCCCCGCAAGCGCCGTCGCAGGATTAGCAGTGCGAGCAGCACCAGCACGGCAGGGACCGCGAACAGCGGCCAGGTCGTCGCGCTGACCGTGGGCTTGTAGCTGACGTAGTCCCCGTAGCGCTCGATCAGCCAGGCGCGGATCTGCTCCGGGTCCTCGCCGGCGGCGATCCGCGTACGCACCTGGTGACGCATGTCCCCGGCCATCGGTGCATCGCTGTCGGCGATCGACTGGCTCTGGCACTTGAGGCAGCGCAGCGTCTCCATCAGCGCCTGCGCCTGCGCCTCGAGCGCCGGGTCCTCGAGCTGCTGGTAGGCGTAGGGGGCCGGAGGTAGCGAGTCCTGCGCCGCCGTGGGTAGCGCGAGGCAAAGGACCAGCACCATCGCCGTCATCCCGGCGAAAGCCGGGACCGCGTCCCGCAAGCGTCGGGCCATCGGCATGCGGTCCGGGCTTTCGCCGGGATGTCGGGACGTCGCGCTCACGCCCCAGCCTTTCGCAACTCATCCAGCAGCACCGGCACGTCCCCGTCACGAATGTCGCCGATGTGCTGGTAGCGGATCACGCCCCGGCCATCGATCACGAAGGTCTCGGGCACGCCCGACGAGCCGATCGACAGCTGCACCGCGCTGATGTCGTCCTTGCCGATGCGGCTGAACGGGTTGCCATACTGGGCGAGGAACCGCGCGACGTCCTCGGGCCGGTCGCGGATCGCCACCGCGACGATGTTGGCACCGCTCGCCTCGAGCCGGGCGAGCTGGGGCGCCTCGGCTGCGCAGGGCACGCACCAGCTGGCGAAGACGTTGAGCAGCTTCGGCTGCCCGTCGGCGAGGTCGCGGCTGGCGAGGCCGGGCCTGTCGGCCACGGCCGGCGGCAGGTCGAACGCCGGAATCGGCTTGCCGATCATCGCGCTGTGGACGAACTCGTCCTTCGGCCGGCTAAGCTGCCAGGCGAACAGCCCGAGCCCCGCGAACACGGCTACCAGCAGGCCCCAGCGCAGCCAGTTCATGCCGCCGCCTCCCCGCGCCGTATCGCGATCTGCGCCCGCGCGCTGCGGCGCCTGAGGTCACCGGCGACGCGCCCGATCAGCGCCAGCAGGCCGCCGAGACCGATCAGCACGCCGCCGTACCAGATCCACGTCACGAACGGCTTCCACCACAGCCGGAGCTGCCAGCGCTCGCCCTCGGCCTCGCCACCGAGCGCGGCATAGAGCTGACCGTTCCAGCGCGTCAGCAGCGCCACCTCGCTGGTCTCCTGCGGCGGGGTCCAGAAGCTGCGCGCCTGCGGGCGGGCGATCCGAACCTCGCCGCCCTTGTAGCTCGCCTCGAGCCGCGCCTCGAGCGCGGTCCAGTTCGGCCCTGCGACCGGTTCGACCGCCGCCAGGGTGATCCGCCACGGACCGTCGACGACCGTCTCGCCGATCTGGGCGGCGACCAGCCGCTCCTGCTGGAACGCGGTGTCGGCGGCCATGCCGAACAGCGCCACCGCGACGCCGAAGTGCGCGATCACCATGCCCCACACCGCGAGCGGCAACCGGCGCAGCGAGCGCCCGGCGAGCGGCATCACGCTTCCGACGGCTACCGCTGCCGCCAGCGCCATTCCGAGCAGCGGCAGCAGAGCGACGCCGGCGATGAAGTACACCCCCGCCAGCACCGCGATTCCGATCACGGCGATCGCCACGACCGGCTTCTGCACCCGCTCGAACGAATCGCGCCGCCAGCGCAACAGCGGGCCGATCGCCAGCACCACCAGCATCGGCAGGAAGAAGATTGCGCCGACCGGGTTGAAGTACGGCGGGCCGACCGACACCCGGACGTCGAACGCCTCGGTCAGCAGCGGATAGAGCGTCCCCAACAGCACGATTCCGAGGATCGCCGATAGCGCGACGTTGTTGACCACCAGGGCGCCCTCGCGGCTCAGCAGCGCGAACCGCTCGCCTTCGGCGATGGTCCCCGCGCGGAGCGTGAACAGCACCAACGCGCCGCCAATGTAGATCGCCAGCAGCGCGAGGATGAACGCGCCGCGCTCGGGGTCGACGGCAAAGGCGTGGACGCTGGTGAGGATGCCCGAGCGGACGAGGAAAGTGCCGACCATGCTCATCGAGAACGCAACGACGCCGAGCAGGATCGTCCAGGTGCGCAAGGCGTCGCGGGCCGCGAGCACGCTCGCCGAATGCAGCAGCGCGGTCGCGGCGAGCCACGGCATCAGCGAGGCGTTCTCGACCGGATCCCAGAACCACCAGCCGCCCCAGCCGAGCTCGTAATAGGCCCAATAAGAGCCCGCGGTGATGCCCAGCGTGAGGAATATCCACGCCCCGAGGATCCATGGGCGCATGACCCTGGCGAACTCGGGCGTCACCTGCCGCGTCAGCAGCGCGCCGACCGCGAAGCTGAAAGCGACCGACAGCCCAACGTAACCGAAGTAGAGCGTCGGCGGGTGCATCGCGAGGCCGATGTCCTGCAGCAGCGGGTTGAGCCCCATGCCCTCGGCGGGCGGTTGCGGCAGGCGTTCGAACGGGTTCGAGGAGACCAGCAGGAAGGCGTAGAACCCGAGCCCGACGAAAGCCTGCGCGCCGAGTGTCGCCAGCATCGTCCGCTCGGGCAGGCGCCGCTCGACGAGGGCGATCAGCCCGCCGGCGAGCGCCATGACCGAGACCCACAGCAACATCGAGCCCTCGTGGTTGCCCCAGGCACCCGACAGCTTGAAGATCAGCGGCTTCATCGAGTGCGAGTTCTTGGCGACGAGCGCGACCGACAGGTCGGTGCGCGCGAACAGCCACAGCAAGGCAACGAAGGCGAGCGCGCAGAGCAGCGCCTGGAGCACCGCCGCCGGGCGCACCAGTGCCGCAAGGCGCTCCCCGCCCGGCCTCAGCCCGGCAAAGCCGCCGAGCAGCTGCAGTCCGGCCAGCGCTGCCGCCAGCCACAGCGCGGCGAGGCCGAACTCGGCGATCATTCGGTTTCCGCCACGACCTCGCGCCGCGCGGCGGCGTCCATGTCCTCGAGCTCGCGCGGCATGTAGTTCTCGTCGTGCTTGGCCAGCAGGTTGGTCGCGACGAAAGTCCCGTCGGTGCGCAGCGAGCCTTCTGCGACCACGCCCGATCCCTCGACGAACAGGTCCGGCAGGATGCCGGAGAAGGTCACCGGTACGCGGGCCTCGCCGTCGCCGACGACGAAATCGATCGTCACCCCGTCGGGCCGCGTCTGCAGGGAGCCCTCCTCGACCATCCCGCCGAGCCTGATCGCCTGCCCCGCCGCGGGCGGATCGGCGGCGATGTCGCTCGGCACATAGAAGTAGCTCGCCTGGTTGCGCAGCGCCCAGATCGCCAGCAGCGCCGCCCCGATCAGCGCGACCATGGCGACGACCACGAGCACCAGCCGCTGGTGCTTGGGCTTGAGCGCGCTCATCGGCCGCGCCCGGCGTCGCGGCGCCGCTCGGCCGCGCGCATCGCCAGCCAGCTCCACGCCACCAGCGCCAGCGTTCCCGCCGCGGTCAGCGCGTAGGCGGCGATGACGAAGGTCCATTGGTCGAGAGCTTCGCGCATCAGGCCTCCAGCGCCTTGCGCCGCAACCGCGCCTGCGCCTGCACGTCGGCGAGGATGGCCCGCATCCGCGCCAGCACGACGCCGCCGAACAGCAGCGAGAAGCCGAGCGTCGAGACTGCCAGGGGGACCAGGAAGTCGGACGACATCGCCGACGAGCCCATCGACAGGCTCGGCGGCTGGTGCAGCGAGTTCCACCAGATCACCGAGTAGTGGATAATCGGGATGTTGACCGCCCCGACCAGCCCGAAGATCGCCGGGATCCGGCTCGACCCGCCCTCGCGGTCGACCGCGCCGGCGATCGCCATGTAGCCGAAGTAGAGGAACAGCAGCACCAGCATCGAGGTCAGCCGCCCGTCCCACACCCACCAGGTGCCCCACGCCGGGCGCCCCCAGATCGAGCCCGTCGCAAGGCACATCGCGGCGAACGCCGCTCCGGGCGCCGCCGCGGCGCGCGCGGCGATCGCCGCGAGCGGGTGACGCCACACCAGTTCGACCAGGCTGGCGATCGCGATGGCGGTCCACCCGCCCATGCCGAGCCAGGCCGTCGGCACGTGGATCAGCACGATCCGCACCGTCTCTCCCTGCAGGCGTTCGGCGGGCAGGCCGGTCAGGCCCCAGGCGAGCGAGCCGGCCGCGAGCACCAGCCCGGCGAGCAGCAGCGCCGGCGTCAGCCAGCGGGCTATCCTCAGGAAGCGGGCGGGATTGGCAAAGCCGTGCATGGGTCCTGCGGGCGCGTAACGGGGGACGCTTTGACAGGTGCTGAACCCCGGAGCAAGGGGCGAACCGAACATTCCGGACATTGTCAACGAAGCGAAGGACGGAAGAGCCCTCATCCAACTCCGACTAGACCCTGCGGGCCAAGTCTCCGTATCCTTCTCCCGCCAGCGGGAGAAGGAGCGCACACGTCGGCGGCAACTTCCTTCTCCCACTGGTGGGAGAAGGATAGCGAAGCTTACTCGCGAAGCGAGTTAGCGTAGCTTGGATGAGGGCCCCTTACCCTGCTCCTCACCCCCGCCCGATCAGCCGCTGCGCCATCCGGTCGGCGACCACGTCGGGACTGTCGCCGGTTTCCTCGCTCTCGCGCCAGATCGCCTCGAGCCGCTCGGGGATCTGCAGGATTCGGCGGCGCACGTCCTCGGCATCGAACGCCTCGCCGTGCTGGCGGGCGAGGTATTCGAGGCTGACGTTGATGATCCCGCCGGCATTGATCACATAGTCGGGCGCGTAGAGGATGCCGCGCTCGGCCAGCAGCCTGCCGTGCTCGCGCCGGGCGAGCTGGTTGTTGGCGCCACCGGCGACGATCGTGCAGTCGAGCCGCGCAATCCCGGCCTCGTCGAGGATCGCGCCGAGCGCGTTGGGGCTGAACACGTCGCAGGGCGTCGCCATCACCGCCTCGGCGGCGACCGCTTCGGCACCGAGCTCCGCCGCCAGTGCGCGGGCTTTGTCCGCATCGATGTCGGACAGCGTCAGACGCGCGCCGTCCTTTGCCAGCAGGCGCGCCACGCCGCCGCCGACGCTGCCGCACCCCTGCATCGCCACCCGCACGCCCGCGAGCGACGCCTGCCCGAGCTTGTGCGCCACCGCGGACTTGATCCCGTGATAGATGCCGAATGCGGTGAACGGCCCCGGATCACCCCCGGCGTGGCCCTCACCGACCGGCAGGCCGCAGACGTGTGGCGTCCGCTCGGCGATCGCGACCATGTCGGCTTCGCTGGCCCCGACGTCCTCGGCCGTGACGTAGCGGCCGCCGAACGCGTCGATCGCGTCGCCGAACGCGGCCAGCATCTCCGGCGTCTTGGTCCGCTGCGCATCGAGCATCACGACCGCCTTGCCGCCACCCATCGGGAGCCCGGCCATCGCGTTCTTGTAGCTCATCCCGCGGCTCAGCCGCAGTGCGTCGCGCATCGCGCCGGCCGGATCGGGATAATGCCAGAAGCGCGTTCCTCCGGCGCCCGGGCCGAGATGGGTCGAATGCAGCGCGACGATTGCCGTCAGGCCCGAGGCCCGGTCGTGGACGAGCTGCACGAGTTCGTGATCGTCGAAGTCCGCTTCGGTCCAGAAAGCCGCCATCTCGTCCGCCTCGTGAAGGGTGCGCAAGCGGCTGACACAAGGGGGAATGGGGCGAATGACGGGATCCGAACCCGCGACCTCCGGTACCACAAACCGGCGCTCTAACCAACTGAGCTACATTCGCCACAGCCCTGCGGCCGATGCTGTGCGGACCGGCAGTTAGGCAGCCTCGCCTTGCCGTCAAGCGGCATCGGCGCGGGCGAGCGCCTGTTGCACAAGAGGTCCCGCGATGCAAAGCGAAATGTACGCCTCCCCGCACGCCGCGCAACTTTATTACGCTCCTCTCGCAGGCTATCACGGGCGCATGGCGAATCCGGGCGAGACCACGAGCGAGCACCTGCTGCGCTATCCGGGTGTCCGGCGCGTGCCGTCCCCGCGGCTCGAACTGTTCGACTGTCCCGGGTTCCTGCCACCCGAACTCTGTGCCGACCTCGTCGCCCTGATCGATCTCGAGCGCCGCCCGTCGGAGATCGCCGACGCCAACGGCGACCGCTATTTCCGCACCAGCGAGACTTGCGACCTCGATGCCGACGAGCCTGCGGTGCGCGATCTCGAAACGCGGCTCCACGCTCTCAACGCGATCGACCTCGCCCACGGCGAGCCGGTCCAGGGCCAGCGCTACGCGGTAGGGCAGGAGTTCAAGGCGCACACCGACTACTTCGAGCCTTCGGGCGCCGACTTCGAGAAGTACTGCTCGGTCGCCGGCCAGCGCACCTGGACGTTCATGATCTACCTCAACGAAGCCGAGGCCGGCGGCGCCACGCGGTTCAAGGTGATCGACAAGATGTTCAAGCCGGAGACCGGCAAGCTCGTCTGCTGGAACAACCGCCGTCCCGACGGCACGCTCAACCCGGCGACGCTCCATCACGGGATGAAGGTGCGCAAGGGCACCAAATACGTGATCACCAAGTGGTACCGCGAAAAACCCTGGGGATGGTGACGAGATGACCAAGCGCGAGGGTGCCTGTCACTGCGGAGCGGTCCGCTTCACCGTCGAACTCCCCGACGAGTTGCGCGGGGCGCGCTGCGACTGCTCGATTTGCGCGATGAAGGGCGCGGTTACCGTCGGCACGCCGCTCGACAGCCTGGCGATCGTCGAGGGTGAGGAGCTGCTGACGCTGTACCGGTTCAACACCGGCACGGCGAAGCACTACTTCTGCTCGAAGTGCGGCTCCTACACCTTCCACCGGCGCCGTTCGGACCCGAACACCTACGGCGTCAACGTCGCCTGCCTCGGCCTCAACCCGTATCACGACTTTCCCGACGTCGCGGTGGTCGACGGCATCCATCATTCGCGCGACACCGGAAAGATGCGCCTGGCCGGCAGGCTCAGATTCGAGCCCAATCCCGAATGAGCGCGTAAGGGCCCTCTCGCCTGAAAACTGAGAGGGCTACGCCTACACCTCGCCCAGCGGCCTCACGGCCGGCCCGTTGAGCACCTCGCCGTGCGGGGCAAATTGGGAGCCGTGGCAGGGACAGTCCCAGCATTTCTCGAAATCGTTCCAGTGAACGACGCATCCCGCATGCGTGCAGACCGCGGACCGCTCGCTCACCGTGCCGTCGCCGTCGCGATAGACGGCGACCTTCCTCGCACCGCGGCGGAGGATGCCGCCCTGGCCCGGCGCGAGATCGTTGGCCGATGCGATCTCCCCCGGCCCCAGGTGCTCGGCCATGTTCTTCAGCACCCCGGCCTGCCCTTCGGCGAACTCGGCCAGCGACGGCACCGAAGTCAGCGATTTGCGGCCGGGGTCGAAGATCTCCGCGAACCGGCTGTCCTGCCCGAGGATCAGCGGCGCGATCGTCAATGCTCCTGCCACTCCGTTGGTGATCCCCTGGCCGCTGTCCCCGGTGTGCACGAAGACGTTCTCCTCGCCGGGGTTGCGTCCCGAGAACGGCATGAAGTCGATCGGTTCCATGACCTGGCCCGACCAGCTGAATTCGACCTTGCCGAAGCCCGGGTAGCGGCGCCTCGTCCATTCGGCGAGCGCACCGATCCGCGCGTCCATGTCGCTGGCGTCCCCGGTGCGGTGGTCCTCGCCGCCGACGATCAGCCAGTCCTCGCGTTCGCCGAGCTCCTGCAGCCGCACGTAGTGATAGGCTTCGAGCGTGTCCCACAGCAGCGCGTCCGGTACCGAACCGCGCGGCACACGCCCGGCGATCGCGTAGGTTCGCATCGGCATCTGCTTGGTGTGGAGCTTGACCCGGTTGTTGACCGGCGAGTTGGTCGCGAACACGGCCGCGGCCGCCTTGAGGCGTGGCCCCGCCTCGGTCTCGATCACCAGCCAGCCGTCGTCCCGGCGATGATCGACGTACACGGTGTCGGCGAACAGCCGCCCGCCGTGGCGACCGATAGCCCCGACAAGCCCGCGCAGGTAACGCGTCGGATGGAACCGCCCCTGGTTCGGGAAACGCAGGCAGCGCCCGCTGTCGAGGCCGGGCATCGGCGCGCGCTCCGCCCACTCGACCTCGACGCCGAGCTCGCGGCAGGCCTCGAACTCGCGCTCGAGCACGTCGATCCCGCCCGCCTCCGAGGGGATGAGATAGCCGTCGAGCCGGCGGAAGTCGCAATCGATCGCCTCGTCGCGGCAGATTGCCTCGATGCGGTTGATCGCCGCGACCTGGCTCTCGTGCAGCCGCCGCGCCTCGTCCGCCCCGCGCACGCGGATCAGCTCGTGGTAGTAATCGTCGAGTTCGGAGGCGAGGTGAGCCGTGGTCCGCGCGGTCATCCCGCCGCCGATCGCGCCGCGGTCGATGACGATGACCGAGCGTCCCTGCCGGGCGAGCTCGTAGGCGACCGAGAGGCCGGCAATTCCCGAGCCGATCACGGCGACGTCGGCCTCGGCGTCGGCCGTGAGCGGTCCCACCTCGGCAATCGGACCCTCGCTCATCCAGAGCGAGCGGCTGTGTTCGTCGGAAGCATTCATCGCGGCCTCTCCTTCGGATCAGGAAAGGCCGCACGCCGATGGCGGTTCCGGGAGCGGAGGCAGAATCGAAAAGGGCGGCCCCGTCCGGGACCGCCCTTTCAGGTTCGAACGGCGGAAAGCCTCACTTCGACTTGAGCGAGAGCCCGCCGAAACGCTTGTTGAACTGCGCGACGCGGCCGCCCTGCTCGATCTGGCGCTGGCCGCCGGTCCACGCCGGGTGGCTGGTCGGGTCGATGTCGAGGTGCATCGTGTCGCCTTCGTTGCCCCAGGTGGAGCGCGTCTCGAACACGGTGCCGTCGGTCATCTGCACCTTGATCATGTGGTAATCGGGATGGGTATCGGCCTTCATGGCGTAGGTCCTTCTGCGCGAGGCCGGTTCCGACCGGCCGGGCAATGTCGGGAAAGGCGCGCCCTTAACGGCGACCCGCGAGAAACGCAAGCGTGGCGGGCTTCGACAAGCTCAGGCGGGCGGATCGGCGACCATCGCGGTGAACTGCACCTCGCAGGTGACCTTGCCCTCGACGCTGGCCTTGCCCCAGAACTTGCACACGCGGGCGCGCTTCTGGACGAAGCCGACGTTGAGGTCGAGCAGGCAACCTGGCTCGACCGGGGCGCGGAACTTGGCGTCCTCGATGGCCATGAAATAGACCAGCTTACCCGAGCCCGCGAGCTGCAGCGTCTCGATCGCGAGGATCGCCGCGGCCTGCGCCAGCGCCTCGATCTGCAGCACGCCGGGCATGATCGGCCGCCCGGGAAAATGTCCCTGGAAGAACTGCTCGTTGAAGCTGACCGCCTTGACCGCGTGAATCTCCTCGTCGACCTTCAGGCTCTTGACCCGGTCGACGAGCAGCAGCGGATAGCGGTGCGGCAGGGCGTTGAGGATCTGCGCGATGTCGTAGACTTGCGCTTCGGACGATGCTCCGCTCATGCCCTGCCCCCGTTCCGGATCAGCGGCCCTGGACCTGGTTCTGCGCCGGCGCAGCCTGCTGCTGCGTCTGGGCCTGTTGCACCGCCGCGCTGAGCAGGATCTGCTGCACTTCCTGGAACAGCGTGACGGACTGCCGCTGGGGTTGCCAGCCGGCCGGCACCGCCGTCGACACCGTCGGCACCAGCGTGTTGAGCTGGGCGACGATCTCGTCGGTCAGGTCGACGGCATCGTTGGCATAGACCACCGATCCCGGGCTCAGGATCAGCGAGACGTTGTTCGCGGTGACGACCTGCTGCACGGCGGGGCCGTACTGCATGGCGATCTGCTCGATCGCGTAGACCCGCGCGAGCTGGATCGGTGCCTGGGTCTGCTGGATCGTCTGGTCGAGCGTCTGCAGCTGCTGCACCGCGCTTGCGTTCGCCTGCGCCGCCTGCTGCTCGGCTTCGCTCATCTGGCCGTCGCCGTCGGTATCGAACTGGCGGATCAGCGCGTCGCGCTGCTGCTGCAGCTGCTCGAGCTGGGTGCGCTGCGCTTGGTAGGTCGTTCCGATCTGGTTGTAGGCGGTCTGCAGCGCCTGCGAACCGGCGATGGCGATGGCCGGATCGGTCACGCCGATCCCGTTGACCTGTGCCGCGGCGGGCACCGCCGCAGCGGCCGACAGCGCCAGCGCGGCGAGCGAAAGAAGGTGCGGTTTCATCAGAATTGGGTTCCTACGTTGAAGGAGAATGTCTTCGGGTCGTCGCCTTCGTACGACAAGAGATCGTAGGCGAAGTTGACCCTGAACGGACCGAAAGGCGAGTTCCAGTTGATGCCGATGCCGACCGCGACGCGCGGCTTCCAGGTGTCGCCGTAAAACTCCTCGACGAACGGCGGCAGCGTGGCGCCGATGGCGGAGTTGTTGGCCGACGGGAGGCACGCGGGCGGATTGGGGTTGACCGGATTGGTGGTGATCGAAGTCGAGGTTGCCGTGCAGACGGTGTTGATCACAGTCGCAGAGTCGATCTGGGTATAGAGCGCGTTGCCCTCGGCGTCGCGCGTCGGGATGAAGATGCCGTCGGGATAGGGGCTGCTGTTGACCACCGGATCGACGATGCCGAACACCGAACCGGCGTCGATGAAGACCGACGGGCGGATGCCCATCTCGCGAATGCCCGAACTGACCGGGATCTCGATCTCCGCGCGCACCGCATACATCGCGGTGCCGCCGAGCGCGTCGTCCTGCGTGCTGTCGTGGTCGATCGGGAACAGCACCGGATTGTCGGGATCGCTGGTATCGTAATAGCGGCGCACGACGCGCGGCCCGATCCCGCGGATGTCGAAGCCGCGCACGTCGGCCTCGCTGAGGAAGAAACGGTCGGTCAGCTGCACCGGGTCGGAGCCGGGAGGAGCGTCGTTGAGACCGTAAATGAAGCCGCTCTGCCCGGTCAGCGAGAAGATGAACCCGCTGCCCAGCGGCCAGAACTTCGCCGCCCGCGCCGTCGCGCGGACGAATTTCTTGCTGCCGCCCAGGCCGGCGAATTCGAGGCCGACGGTGGCCGTCTCGCCACGGGTCGGGCGAATGCGGTTGTCGAGCGTATCGTAGATCAGCGACGCGCCGACCAGCGAGGTCGTCGTCGTGCCGATCGCCTCGCACAGGTAACGCCCGGCGAGCAACGGTTCGCATTCGCGCACGCCATCGCCGTCGAAATCGGAGAAGAACTGGTTCTCGTCGATGGTCACGTCATCGTGGTTGAACCGGTACTGCAGCAGCAGCGTCATGTACTCGGTGAGCGGCACGCCCGCACGAAGCGAGAAACCCGTCGTAGCCTGCTCGTAGGTCGCGGTCCGCCGGTTGTAATACCCGTTGTTGTAGTCGCGGTGGTAGATATCCGCGCCGGCCGAGATGTTCCGGTCGAACATGTACGGCTCGGTGAAGCTGATGTTCGCCGCCTTCGAGTAGCTCGAGTAGTTGACGCCGAGGCCGACGATCTGGCCGCGCCCGCGGAAGTTGTTCTGGCGGATCGAGCCCTGGAACACGAACCGCTCGAGGCTCGAGAACCCGGCCGAAAGCGACAGCTCGCCGGTCGCCTGCTCCTGCACGTTCGCCTCGAGCACGATCCGGTCGGGTGCGCTGCCGTCGACCTGGTCGATCTCGAAGTTTTCCTGGAAATAGCCCAGCGAGTTGATGCGCGCGGTCGAGCGCCTGACCTGCAGCGAGTTGAACGCGTCGCCCTCGTTGATGCGGAACTCGCGGCGGACGACCTTGTCCTGGGTCAGCGTGTTGCCGTTGATGTCGATCCGCTCGACGTAGACGCGCGGCGCCTCGTTGATGAGGAACCGGACGTCCATCGTCAGGTTCTCGCGGTTGCGCTCGAAGTCGGGGCGCACGTCGGCGAAGGCGTAACCGAAGGTGCCGGCGGTCTCGGTAAGCTGCTCGATCGTGTCCTCGACCAGCTTGGCGTCGTACCAGTCGCCCGATTTCATCGGCAGCGCGCGGGTCATCGCCCCGCTGTCGAAGTCGCGCAGCTGGCTCTCCACCGCCACGTCACCGAACTTGTAGCGCTGGCCTTCCTCGACCACGAAAGTGATGATGAAGTCGCGCTTGTCCGGGGTGAGCTCGGCCACCGCGGAAACAATGCGGAAGTCGGCGTAGCCGTTCTCGAGATAGAACGCGCGCAGCTGCTGCTGGTCGTAGGCGAGCCGGTCCGGGTCGTAGCTCGTCGTCGAGCTGAGGATCTTGGTCAGGCTCGCGACCTTGGTGATCATCTCGCCGCGCAGCTCGCCGTCCGAGAACGCCTCGTTGCCGATGAAGTTGATCGCCCGGACCTTGGACTTCGGACCCTCGTTGATCTCGAACACCACGTCCACGCGGTTCTGATCGAGCTGGACCATCTGCGGCTCGACGGTGGCCGCGAACCGCCCCTGGCGCTTGTACAGCTCGATGATCCGGGCGACGTCGGCACGGACCTTGGACCGGGTGAAGATCTGCCGCGGGGCGAGCTTGATCTCGGGAAGAATCTTGTCGTTCTTGAGCCGCCGGTTGCCCTCGAACACGATGCGGTTGATCACCGGGTTTTCCTGCACGGTGATCACGACGTTGCCGTTGTTGAAGTCGATCCGCGTGGCGTCGGTGAACAGCTCGGTCGCAGCGAGGTCCTTGAGCGCCTGGTCGGCGGCGGCGGCCGTATAGGGCTGACCGGGGCGAAGCTGGATGTAGCTGACGATCGTCGCCGGCTCGAGCCGCTGGGCGCCGGCCACCGCGATCGTGCGGATGATGTTGCTCTGTTCGGACGGGGCCGGGGCCGGCCCGGCCGGAGCGGGGGCCGGCTCGGCCGGAGCGGGGGCCGGTTCGGCAGGGGCCGCATCGTCCTGCGCCAGCGCGACGCACGGGATACCGGCGAGCACTGTGCACCCGAGCAGGGCCGCGGCGAACTTGGAGGCTGGAATCGTCTTAGCCCTGGCGCTCATGTCCCGTCCATTCATACGACACTCGCGTGTCCCGGTCTCCGAGATGCGACCCTGCCCCCGCGGGATCCGCCATCAAGGTTGCTGCGAAGGTGCGCCCTTGCCCCATGCCGGGCAAGCGATCAAGCGAACAAGCCGGGAAATGCGCTGCCAGTGCCTTCCTTATCCCCGTCCCGCCCGAAATGGCCGGGACGACCCTCTCGAGGACCTAACCGCCGAAGATGGGCAGCGAAGCCATGTCGTTGATCGTGACGAACAGCATCAGCGCAAGCACGAAGGCTATGCCGGTGCGGAACGCCCACTCCTGACTGCGCGGCCCCAACGGCTTCCGGCGAACCGCCTCGGCCGCGTAGAAAGCCAGGTGCCCGCCGTCGAGGGCCGGGATTGGCAACAGGTTAATGAATGCCAAGTTAATTGAGATCAGCGCCGCGAAGGCCACGAACTGGCGCCAGCCGAGGCTCAGCTGCTCGCCCGAGAACTTGGCGATCTTGATCGGCCCGCCGAGCTCCTTGACCGAGCGGCGGCCGGTGGCGATCTGCCAGATGCCGGTGACCATCATCTCGACGATGTCGCCCGTCTGGCGGACGCCGAGCACAAGCGCCTCGCCAGGCCCCACCGGGACGATCCGCGCCGTCACCGAACCGACCCCGATCTGGCCGATGCGGTACTCGTTGCCGAAACGGTCCCGCTCGACGATCGAGGGTATCGTCAGCGCGAAGCTGAGCCGCTCGCCCGCACGGTCGACTTCCAGCGCCACGGTCTCGCCGGGATAGGGCACGATCTTGTTGGCGACTTCTTCGAAGCTGGCCACGGGATCGCCGTCCAGCGCGACGATCCGGTCACCGACACGCAGTCCGGCACGCTCGGCGGCGCTGCCCTCGACCAGCATCTGCACCACCGGCGGAATCTCGAGCTTGCCGTAGGCGAGGTTGAAGCTCGCGAGGATCGCGATCGCGACCAGGAAGTTGGTCACCGGGCCCGCGGCGACGATCAGCGCGCGCTGCCACAACGGCTTGGCCTGGAAAGTCCTTGCGCGCTCCTCCTCCGGCAGCGCCAGCCATTCGGCGCTCGGCTGGCTCGCCGGGTTCATGTCGCCGGCGAACTGCACGTAGCCGCCGAGCGGCAGGGCCGACACCTTCCAGCGCGTGCCGCGGCGGTCGGTCCAGCCGGCCAATTCCTTGCCGAACCCGATCGAGAAGGCGTCCGCCTTCACGCCGAACCAGCGCCCGACGAGGTAATGGCCGAGTTCGTGGACGGTCACCAGCGGCCCCAGCACCAGCAGGAAACCGACGATCCACATCCACCAGGGCACGGATTCAAGCAACTCGGCGTATCTCCAGCATTTCCGTCGCCCGCGCCCGCGCCTCGCGGTCGACGGCGAGGACGTCGTCGAGCGAGAGCGGCGCTGGCGGCAGGTCGCGATCCAGGGTCTGCGCCACCAATGGCGAAATATCGGTGAACGCGATCTGACCGGCGAGGAAGGCGGCGACGGCGACCTCGTTGGCCGCGTTGAGTACTGCCGGCGCGGCCCCGCCCGCGGCGGCGGCCTCGCGCGCGAGCCGCGTCGCCGGGAAGCGCTCCTCGTCGGGCGCCATGAAGGTCAGCTCGCCGATCGCCGCGAGATCGAGCGGGGCGCACGGCGTATCCATCCGCCGGGGCCAGGCCAGGCATGAGGCGATCGGCACGCGCATGTCCGACGGCCCGAGCTGCGCGAGGGTCGAACCGTCGCGGTACTCGACCATCGAGTGGATCACGCTCTGCGGGTGGATTACGATCCGCAGCCGGTCGAGCCCGACCTGGAACAAGTGCTGCGCCTCGATGAACTCGAGGCCCTTGTTCATCATCGTCGCCGAATCGACGCTGATCTTGGCGCCCATCTGCCAGTTGGGATGCGCCACTGCCTGCGCCGGGGTTGCGGCGCGGAGTTGTGCCGGGGTCCAGTCGCGCAGCGGGCCGCCGCTCGCGGTCAGCGTGATCCGGCGTACGTCGGCGAGATCGTTGCCGGCGAGGCACTGGAAGATCGCGTTGTGCTCGGAATCGACCGGCAGCAGCGTCGCCCCCTGCCTTGCCACCGCCGCGGTCATCACCTCGCCGGCCGAAACCAAGGCCTCCTTGTTGGCCAGCGCGACGATGCCGCCCTGCTCGATCGCGGCCATCGTCGGTGCCAGGCCCGCGCAGCCGACGATCGCCGCGAGGGTCAGATCGGCGCCGCGCGCCGCGGCCTCGAGCAGGCCGGCGGGTCCGCCGGCGGCCTCGACACCGCTGCCGGCGAGCGCCTCGCGCAACTCGGGCAACCGGCTTTCGTCGGAAACGACCGCGAGCTCGGCACCGAATTCCCGCGCCAGCACGGCCAGCTCGCGCGCCTGTGCGTGGGCGGTCAGCGCGACGATCCGCCAGTCCTCGCGATTTCGCCCGACCAGGTCGAGCGCCGAGGCGCCGATCGAGCCGGTCGCACCGAGAATGGTGATGCTGCGCATCGCTCAGGCCGCCATCCAGGCGGCGAACGCGCCGGCCACCAGCACCACCGGCACCAGTCCGTCGATGCGGTCGAACACGCCGCCGTGGCCTGGGATCAGGTTCGACGCGTCCTTCACCCCGGCGCGCCGCTTGAGCCAGGATTCGAGGAAATCTCCCGCCTGGGCCACCACCGCCAGCAGCGCGGCGAGAACCACCGCACCGGCGGTGTTTTCGAACGAGAGATTGAGCCCGACGTCGAACCGCGGCCAGCCGAGCGGTGCGTCGATGGCAAAGAGCCAGACGAAGATCCAGACGATCGAGGCCGCGATCCCGCCGGCAAGACCGGCCCAGGTCTTCGACGGGCTGATCTTCGGTGCGATCTTCGGTCCGCCGATGGCCCGCCCGGCGAAATAGGCCCCGGTGTCGGTGAACACGGCGATCCCGATCACCAGAAGCAGCAGAAAGGT
>JBIQKN010000121.1:0-1065 GCA_044506565.1 Sphingomonadales bacterium
CCTACACCCGCGCGCTGATCGACTTCTGCAACGAGGACCTGTCGGCGTTCTACTTCGACATCCGCAAGGACAGCCTCTACTGCGACGCGCCCGACGATCCGCGCCGGCGGGCGGCGCGAACCGTGTTCGACACGCTGTTCCACGCGCTGATCCGCTACGCGGCCCCGGTGACGGTGTTCACCGCCGAGGAAGTGTGGGGAACCCGCTATCCCGAGGCCGGCAGCGTGCACCTGCTCGAGTGGCCGGAGGTTGCCGAAGTCGAGGTCGACCGGGTTCGCTGGAGCGAAATGCGCGCGCTCCGAGAACGAGTGACCGAAAAGATCGAGCCCTTCCGACGGGATAAGATCATTCGATCCAGCCTCGAAGCCGAGGTTCAGATCTACGATCTTACTGCGATCTTGGGCGGCTTTGTTGACGTAGATTTCCTGGCTGAACTCTTCATCGTGTCTCGCGTGACACTCGCCAAGGAAGAGGGAATCGTCATCAAAAGAACCGATGACGCCAAGTGCGGCCGCTGCTGGCGGCTGCTGCCCGAAGTGCCCGAGGACGGCGCGCTGTGCGATCGCTGCGCGGACGTGGTGGTGCAGTTGGATGCCGCGTTGTGACGGCGCGCTCGACGGCCCTCGCGCAGCCCATGCCTCCCTCCCCCTTGAGGGGGAGGGTAGGGTGGGGGTGCTCGACGCCCGCGGGGTCGACGCGCGCCTGCGGCGCGCTCCCCCACCCCCCGACCCCCTCCCCGCCGGGGAGGGGGGGCCTTTCGCGCTCGAGCGGGAGTCGCTGCGCATGACTTCCCCCTGGACCAAACGCACGGCCGGCCTCGCCCTCGCCGCGGCGATCTTCGCCGCCGACCAGTGGCTCAAAGGGTACGTCACCGGGCCGCTCGGGCTCACGCGCATCGGCGACCATCTCGACCTGCTGCCGTTCTTCGACTTCACCCTGACGCACAACTACGGCGTCTCTCTGGGCATGTTCGAGGCGACCTCGCCCGAGATGCGCTGGGGCCTTGTCGGGCTGACCGCGGTGATCGCGACGGTCGTGTTCGTCTGGCTGCTGCGCGAGCGCAGG
>JBIQKN010000121.1:1165-6101 GCA_044506565.1 Sphingomonadales bacterium
TTCCTGATCTTCAACGTCGCCGACGCGGCGATCTCGATCGGGGTGGTGATTATCCTTGCCCGCGCGTTGTTCATGCGCGAGAAACCGGCCACCCAGCAGGACGCCCAAGAGGCGGATCCCTCCGCGGAGACATCAGATGCGTAAAGTGACCCAACTCGTTCTCGTCGCCGCCGGCGCGGCCTCGCTCGGGGCCTGCGGCTCCGGCGGCATCGCCAATCGCGAGCGGCCCGACGAGTTTGCCGTCCAGCGCCAGGCGCCGCTGGTGGTCCCGCCCGATTTCGAGCTCGTCCCGCCGCAGCCCGGGGCCCCGCGCCCGGCCGAAGGCACCGCCGCGCAGCAGGCGCTCGACGCGCTGTTCGGCGGACCGTCGCCGCGCAGCGCGGTCGAGACCAGCGCGCTCCGCCGCGCGGGCGAGGCCGAACAGGGCATTCGCACTTCCGTCGGCGATCCGCTGACCCACACGGTCGACAAGGGCACCACGACCCGCACGATCATCGCGGCGCCCGAGGGCGACGGGCAGGACGCGCGGGCCGTCATTCCGGGCTGAGCCTCGACCGACAGCGGGCGAAGTTTTTCGCACAAAGGCGCCAAGCCGCCAAGGGAATGGGGGGCGTCCGGCGAGCCGCCCTCGCATTCACCGACAACCACCAGTTTGGGTCGGCTTCACCGCAGGGGCGGGCCTCTTCGCGGCTTGGCGCTCTTGTGCGAAATCCTATCCGGCTACCCGAGCGAGCTGACCAGCAGCTTGTCGATCCGCCGCCCGTCCATGTCGACCACCTCGAATCGCCAGCCCTGGTCCTCGAACCGTTCGCCTTCCTGCGGCAGGCGCTTGAGCATCCATAACGCGTAGCCCGCGGCGGTCGCGAACTCGCGGTCTTCGGGCAGCTCGAGGCCGAGGCGTTCGGCGAACTCGTCGGCGCCGAGCGCGCCCGCGATCAGCAGCGAGCCGTCCTCGCGCTCGACCACCAGCGGCTCGTCGCCTTCGTCGAGGTGGCTGACGAAACTACCGACGATCGCGCTGAGGAGGTCGGCCGGAGTGACGATCCCGTCGAGGTGGCCGTACTCGTCGTGGACCATCGCCATGCCGGTGCCCGACTTCTGCAGCAGGCGCAGCGCGTCCATCGCGTCGAGCTGGTCGGGCACGACCGGCGCCTTGCGCATCAGCTCGCGCAGCCGGACCGGTTCCCCGGCCAGCAGCCGGGCGAGCACGTCGCCGATCTTGACCACGCCGAGCACCCGGTCTGCCGAGCCCTCGGCGACCGGCAGCCGCGAGTGCGGGGAGGCGGCGATCGTGGCGCGAATCTCCGCCTCTTCGGCGTTCACGTCGAGCCAGTCGACTTCGGTACGCGGGGTCATCAACTCGCGCACCGGGCGATCGGTGAGCCGCATGACGCCCGAGAGGATCGCCCGCTCCTGCTCCTCGATCAGGCCCGAATGGGTCGCTTCGCTGAACAGCATGTGCAGTTCCTCGGCGGTCAGCCGGTGTTCGCCGCGCTGCCCGATCCCCAGCAACCGCATGAGCAGGCCCGAAGAGGTGTCGAGCAACCAGACGAACGGCGCGGCGATCTTTGCCAACAGCGCCATCGGCCGGGACATGACCAGCGCGATCGGCACCGCCGCACGCAGCGCGAACTGCTTGGGCACGAGTTCGCCCACGACCACGCTGAGATAGGTCGTCAGCGCGATCGCCAGCACCGCGCCGGCGTTGTCGGCATATTCTGCCGGAATGCCGATCAGGGCCAGCCGCTCCCCGAGCGGTCCGCCGAGCGTAGCACCCGAAACGTAGCCGGCGACAATGCCCACCAGCGTGATGCCGATCTGCACCGTCGACAGGAACTTGCCCGGATTGGCGGCCAGCTGCAGCGCCACGCGCGCACCGCCGCTGCCGCGTTCGGCAGCGACCCTGAGGCGCGCGGTGCGGGCGGAGACGATCGCCAGTTCGGACATTGCGAAGACCCCGTTGAGCAGGATCAACGCGGCCAGTACGGCGAGATCGGACCAGGGGAAAGGCGACATCGGAAGCGCCCGGCTAGCAGATCGGCCGTTCGCCCGATAGTCACCGCGAACCGGCCGTGGAACGGGTGCGGCGGCGGTGCGTTTCGAGGGCGTACCGCCGTTGGCGGCGATTCGCCGTGGGCGACGGTCGCCTGACACCAGCGGTCGCCCGATAACAACAAGCGAGGAACCTCATGAAAACGTCCCGCCTCATCATCTCCGGCATCGCCGCGGCGTCGCTCATCGGCCTTTCCGCCTGCGTGACCGATCCCAACACCGGCGAGCGGCACGTGTCGCGCACCGCGATCGGCGGCGTCGGCGGCGCAGGGCTCGGCTACCTCCTGGGCGGCCTGATCGGCGGCAAGACCGCGCGTATCGTCGGAGCCGGGATCGGCGGCGTCGCCGGCGGCGTGATCGGCTACCAGCTCGATCAGCAGATCCGCGAACTCGACGAGGCGACCGAGGGCACCGGCGTCGACGTGAGCAAGACGCCCGACGGCGAGAGCATCCTCGTCAACCTGCCCGACGTGACCTTCGCGGTCGATTCGACGACGATCTCCCCAAGCTTCCGCGCCGCGCTCGACGAGGTCGCGTCGAGCCTGCAGAAGTACCCGAACAGCCTGGTCGACGTGATGGGCCACACCGACTCGACCGGCTCGGACAGCTACAATCTCGACCTCTCGCGGCGCCGGGCGGAATCGGTGAAGGGCTATCTCGTAATGCGCGGCGTCTCCGGCGCGCGTATCGCCACGGTCGGCTACGGCGAGCAGTACCCGCGCGCCGACAACGCGACCGAGGAAGGCCGCGCGCTCAACCGCCGGGTCGAGATCCGCATCACCCCGATCAGCGCCGAGGAAGCCAGCGCGGCGCGCAACTGACCGGTTCGTCCCCTGCGCAGCGGCGCAGCGAGGCCGGCCTCCCCCTGGGGCCGGCCTCGTTCGTCATGAACGGCTGACGACCGGCGCGATCGCCAGGGCTTACGGGTTCGCCGCGTAATGCGCCGCCCGGTCGGCCAGCCGGTCGACTGCGGCCGCGTGGATCCCCGGCGCGCTGACCAGCACGCCGAAGGCCTGCGGGTCGCGCTTGTTGAAGCTGAGTGCATGGCCGAAGGCGTCGCTGACCGCGGCCCCGGCCTCGCGTGCGATCAGCGTGGCGGCGGCGATGTCCCATTCGAATCCCCAGCGCAGCGTGGCGAGGATGTCGGCGCGGTCGTCGGCAACCATCGCGATCCTCAGCGCGATCGAGTTCGGCCGCTCGACCATCACGAGGTCGCGGTCCTCGAACGGCAGGACCTGCGCCGGCACGCGCGCACCGGGCAACTCGCGGCGCGTGCTCGCCTTGAGCCGCCGCCCGTTGAGCCACGACCCCTGCCCCGCGACCGCGCCCCATTCCTCGTCGCGCGCGGGCGCGATCAGGTACCCTATCAGCGGTTTGCCTTCGCTGATCAGCGCTACCGAGACCGCCCAGCCGCTGCGACCGCGAATGAAATCGCGCGTGCCGTCGATCGGATCGACCAGCCAAATGAGCCCCTTGCCGAGCCGCTGCGGGTCGTCGGCGGTCTCTTCCGACAACCAGCCGGCCGCCGGCAGCAGGCGCCCGAGCTCGCGGTGCAGGAAGGCGTCGACCTCGAGGTCGGCGGCGCAGACCGGGCTGCCCGGGACTTTCTCCCAGGTTTCGGGCGAATGGCCGTGCCCGGGCCACTGGCGCAGGGCCATGCGGCCGGCTTCGCGGCAGATTTCCTCCAGGCGCGCGCGGTCGATCATCCGGCGCCAACTAGGGAAGCGCGAAGGGTTTGCAAGCCGCCCGGCGCTGTGCTTAGGCGCGCGCGTCTATCCGGCAAAGACGGACTCCCGATGAACATCCACGAATACCAGGCCAAGCAACTCCTCGCGAAGTTCGGCATCGGCGTGCCCGCGGGCCACCCGGCACGCAGCATCAAGGAAGCGGTCGAGGGCGCCAAGCAGCTCCCCGGCCCGCTCTACGTGGTCAAGGCGCAGATCCACGCGGGCGGCCGCGGCAAGGGCAAGTTCGCCGAGCTGCCGCCCGAGGCCAAGGGCGGCGTGCGACTGGCGCAGTCGATCGAGGAGGTCGAGGCCAACGCGCGCGAGATGCTCGGCAACACGCTGGTGACCGTGCAGACCGGCCCGGCAGGCAAGCAGGTCAACCGGCTCTACGTGACCGACGGGGTCGACATCGCCAAGGAGTACTACCTCGCGCTGCTGATCGACCGTGCGACCGGCCGGATCGCCATGGTCGTTTCGACCGAGGGCGGGATGAGCATCGAGGACGTCGCGCATGAGACGCCCGAGAAAATCACCACGCTGACGATCGATCCGGCGACCGGCTTCATGCCGCACTACGGCCGCGCGGTGGCGTTCGCGCTCAAGCTCACGGGCAATACCGACAAGGCGGCGCAGAAGCTCGCCGCGAAGCTCTACGAGGCCTTCGTTGCGCTCGACTGCTCGATGATCGAGATCAACCCTCTGGTCGAGACGACCCAGGGCGACCTGCTGGTGCTCGACACCAAGATGAGCTTCGATTCGAACGCGCTCTACCGCCATCCCGACGTCGAGGCGCTGCGCGACGAGACCGAGGAGGACCCGATGGAAATCGAGGCCTCCAAGTACGACCTCGCCTACATCAAGCTCGACGGCGACATCGGCTGCATGGTCAACGGCGCGGGCCTGGCGATGGCGACGATGGACATCATCAAGCTCAACGGCGCGTTCCCGGCGAACTTCCTCGACGTCGGCGGCGGCGCCAACAAAGAGAAGGTGACCGCGGCGTTCAAGATCATCCTCTCCGACCCGGCGGTGAAGGGCATCCTCGTCAACATCTTCGGCGGGATCATGCGCTGCGACGTGATCGCCGAGGGAATTGTCGCCGCGGCCAGGGAAGTCTCGCTGTCGGTGCCGCTGGTGGTGCGCCTCGAGGGCACCAA
>JBIQKN010000122.1:0-6074 GCA_044506565.1 Sphingomonadales bacterium
GGGATGAGCGGAGATAACTCCCCTCCCCGGCGGGGAGGGATGAGCGGAGATAACTCCCCTCCCCGGCGGGGAGGGGTTGGGGGTGGGGGTTCTCCGCTCGCCGGCGTGGCAGGCCCCCACCCCGACCCTCCCCCGTTCGGGGGAGGGGGAGAGCGGGAATTGCGCATCGCGCTCGTCGCGGCGTCGGTGGACGAGGCGCGGCGGGTGATGGTCGAGGGGGCGAGCGGGGTGCTGGCTTGCGCGCGGGCCGGGGAGATCGAGGACTGGGCGCCGTCGCGCGGGGAGCTCAGGTTCGCCGGCGGGGCGGTGGCGACGCTGTTCTCGGGGGCGAGCCCCGAGCGGCTGCGCGGGCCGCAGCATCACCTCGCGTGGTGCGACGAGCTGGCCAAGTGGCGCCATCCGCTGCGGACCTGGGACATGCTGCAGCTGGGTCTGCGGTGCGGGGAACGGCCTCGGGCGCTGGTGACGACGACGCCGCGCGGCGGGTGCGAGGCGCTGGCGCGGATCCTCGCGGCGGCGGACACGGTGACCAGCGGTGGGAGCAGCCGCGACAATCCGCACCTGCCGGCGGCGTTCCTCGAGGCGGTCGAGGCGGCCTACGCGGGCACGCGGATGGGGCGCGAGGAGATCGGCGGCGAGTGGATCGCCGAGGTGGCGGGATCGCTGTGGCCGGTGGCGCTGCTCGAGCGGAGCCGCGGGGCGATGCCGGCGCGCGAGGCGCTGGTGCGGGTGGCAGTCGGGGTCGACCCGCCGGCGGGGCCGGAGGGGACCTGCGGGATCGTCGCCTGCGGGCTCGACGGCGAGGGCGTGGCGTGGGTGCTCGCGGATCACTCGGCGAGCGGGCTGTCGCCGGAAGGCTGGGCGCGCAAGGTCGCGGCGGCGTGCGAGGTGCACGGCGCCGACCGGGTCGTCGCCGAGGGCAACCAGGGCGGCGAGATGGTGCGCGCGGTGCTGCGCTCGGCCGGCATCGCGCTGCCGGTGACGCTGGCCACGGCGACGAAAGGCAAGGGCGCGCGGGCCGAGCCGGTGGCGGGGCTGTTCGAGAGCGGGCGGGCGCGGCTGGCGGGGCGGTTCGAGGCGCTCGAGGCGGAGCTCGGGGCTATGGTTCCGGCGGGCTACGCGGTGCCGGGCGCGTCGCCGGACCGGGCCGATGCGATGGTCTGGGCGCTGTGGGCGCTGTGCCTCGCGCCGCGGGCGGAGCCGCGGGTGTGGGGGGTGTAGGGGGGGCGCGCGGAAACGCGGAGGCGCGGAGGTGTTGGTTCGCGCAGAGATCGCAGAGGGCGCAGGAGGGGGCGCGCTTGTGGCGACGCTGCCCTGTTGGCCGAGGGCGGGGTGATGGGTGATTTTCACGCGGAGACGCGGAGGCGCGGAGGGGGACTCGCCTCACTCGTCAGCCCCGCGAAAGCGGGGATCCAGTCGCCGTTGCGGTTCGTGCCGTAGAGGCGATTGTTCCCGCTTTCGCGGGAGATAGGAAGGCGCCTTTGCGCCTTTGCGTCTTCGCGTCTTCGCGCGGGATTCATCATCCGGTGCTAGCTGGCGCGGGACGGGCCAGGCGGGGCGGATGATCGAAGGCGGCTTCGCCGCAAGCGCGACCCCTCTGCGCCCTCTGCGATCTCTGCGCGAGCCCGTCTTTCTCCGCGTCTCCGCGTCTCCGCGTGAAACTACTGGTGGATGTACACCGCGCGCTCGTGGCTGAAGGCGTTGAAGCCGAAGCGGCCGTGGTAGCTGCCCATGCCGCTCTGGTTGACGCCGCCGAATGGGAGGCGGTTTTCGAGGTAGTGCGAGAACACGCCGTTGACGGTGACGCCGCCCGAGGAGGTGCGGGCGAGGACGCGGTCGATGTGGGCCTGGTCGTTGCTGTAGACGTACAGCGCGAGCGGCTTGTCGCGCGCCTCGACGTAGCCGATCGCCTGGTCGAGGTCGTCGTAGGTCATCACCGGGAGCACCGGCGCGAAGATTTCCTCCTGGAGGATCTTCATCTGCGGGGTGACACCCGTCAGCATCGTCGGGTGGACGGTGAGGTCCTCCTCCTCGAAGGTGCCGCCGACGGCGACGGTGGCGCCCTTCTCGACCGCGTCGTCGAACAGGCCCTTCACGCGGTCGAAGTTGGCCTTGTTGACGACCTGGGCGATCGCTTCCTTGTTCAGCTTGCCGCCGTCGTAGAGGTTCTTCTCGACGTTGGCGCGGAAGCCCTCGACGAGGCGGTCCTGCTCGGCGGCGGGGACGAACACGTAGTCGGGCGAGATGCAGGCCTGGCCGCCGTTGAACTGCTTGGCGCCGGCGAGGTCGGCGGCGATCCTGTCGATGTCGGCGCCCTTGTCGACGATCACCGGCGACTTGCCGCCGAGCTCGAGCGTGACGGTGGCGAGGTGCTTTGCCGCGGCGGCCATGACGATCCGGCCGACGCGCGTGCTGCCGGTGAAGAAGATGTGGTTGAACGGCAGCTCGAGCAGCGCCTCGGCGACCTCGACCCCGCCTTCGAACAGCGCGACCTCGTTCTCGTCGAACACCTCGCGGACGATCTCGCCGGCGATGCGGGCGGTGGCGGGGCACAGGTCGGTCAGCTTGACCATCGCGCAGTTGCCGGCCGAGACCGCGGCGGCGAGCGGGCCGAAGGTCAGCCCGAGCGGGAAGTTCCACGGGCCGAGGATCAGGCACACGCCGCGCGCCTCGCGCACGATCATCGCGCGGTCGGCGGGGTTCTTCGACGGCTCGACCTGCTCGGGCTTCATCCACTCGTCGAGGTTGTCGATGGCGAGCTGGATGTTGCCCATCACGTTGAGCACTTCGGTGACGCGGATCTCGCCTTCGGGCTTGCGGGTATCCTCGCGCACGGCGGCGACGATGCGGTCGGCGTAGGCCTCGACCGCGTCCTTGAGCTGCTGCAGCTTGGCCTTGCGCTGGTCGGCGGTCGAGGCCTTCACGTCCCACTGGTGCGCCTGCTGCAGGGCGAAGACGCGGGCGAGCTCGGCGGGGGTGGCTTCGGGGGTCGTGGTCATGGGGCCTTGTCCGTTTGAATGAGGGCGTTCGCGCGGCCTTACAGGCGCGGCGGCGGGCAAGGCAAGGACGCTACCAGCCGAGCGTCAGGCCGCCGCTCGCGGGGACCTCGAAGTCGATGCGGTCGGGGCTGGCGGAGGCGGGCTCCAGCGCTTCGCCCGAGGCGAGGGCGAGCGTTACGGACGGGAGCTTGCGGCGCTTGCGGCGGATCACGCTGACCAGCGCCTTGCACGTCTCGCCGCCGCCGAGCTCGAGCCTCAGCGCGCGGTGGCCGGTGCGCTCGAACCCGCGCAGCGCGTGGTTGCAGAACAGCAGGAACGGCGCGTCCTCGATGCGGCGGAAGGCGGCGGCGGTGAACACGAACGGGGCGCCGCAGCCGTAGATCTCCTGGCCGATCTGGCCCGCTTCCTGGCCGTCGCCGTAGAGGTCCTCGAGCGGGAACGACAGCTTGCGGTCGACCTTGCCGCTCTGGTGCTCGCCCTGGTGGACGGCTTCGGCGGGCAGGGTGTCGGGGAAGTAGTGCCAGGCGCGGTCGAGCGCGTACTTGCAGAACTCGCCGACCAGCATCCGCGCGGCGGGATCGAGCTCGGGGCCGCCCTGGTCGAGGTATTCCTGGAAGCCGGCGAAGCACTCGAAGCACTCGTACATCGCCATGTACGGCGAATCGTGCAGCGCGGTGGCGCCGAGGAAGTTGTCGTAGTGCCTGGCGTGGCCGATCCGCGAGCTCCAGATCTCGCAGTTGTGCAGCAGCGCGGCGACGTAGACGTAGCTCTGCTGCAGCCAGACCGGGTCGAGCGTGATGCGCCACAGCCGCAGGCACGCGACCGCGCCCCAGACGCTGAGGTTGGCCTGGTAGAGCAGGTCGAAGCGCAGCCCGCGCGCGGCCTCGAGCGAGGCGCGGGCCTCGTCGATCCAGCGCGATTCGCCGGTCAGCTGGTGGAGCTGGAGCATCAGGTAGGCGTAGAGGCCGTTGACGTCGGTCTGGCCGAAACGCTCGTCGCCGCGGGTCGCGGTGTCGACCGAGAAGTCCTCGATCCGGTAGAGGATCGGCCAGCGGTAGTCGAAATGATGCGCGGCGCGCACACCGAAGCCGACCGAACCGAGCAGCAGCTTGCGCGCTTCCTCGTCGCCGTCGAGCGCGAGGCGGGCGAGATTGATCAGCGGGTGGTAGAGGTACCAGGAATCGACCTCGCCCGGGTCCTTGCCGCCCTCGAGGCCGGGGACGAAGCGCATGAGCGTCTCGCGCTTCGGGTCGTGGAACAGCTCGAGGCCCTTGCGCAGCTCCGCCTCGAGCGGGACCGGCTCCCCGCGCCACTTGCCGTAGTCGTGCAGCGAGGCGAGCACGGTCAGCTGGACCATGCTGTCGGGCACTTCGCCCTCGACGTAGGGCATGACGAAGCGGCAGCCGCGGTGGGTCACGGTCGCGCGCTTGTCGCCGACGAGATCGGCCAGCGTGCGCTCGGCGCGCCAGGGCCAGTCGCGGAATTCGACCGGGGGCCGCTCGAGCGCGCGGTAGGCGGTGCCGAGCATCTGCACGAACTGGCGCGCCATCTCCTGCTCGTCGTCGCCGGCGTCGTCGCGGACCACGACGATCGCGTCGGACAGCAGCACTTCCTCGCCGGCGGGCAGCGCGCCTTCCTCGGATTCGTCCTGCATCGCGGTCGGGGGCGCGTAGCCGAGCTCGGGCCATTCGCCGCCGACGACGCCGTCGGGCTTGGTGCCGGTCAGCTCGAAGTAGCGGTCGAGCACAGTGAAGTTCTGGAAGTAGAGCACGCTGCCGAAGGCCGGGCGGTCGAGGCGGAAGTAGACCAGGCCGGCGTTGAGCCCGCGCTGCGCGGCCTCGACGTTGCCTTCGGCGCGCAGCGGGTCGTCGCCGGCACCCAGCGGGTAGAGGTCGCGCGGAATGTAGGGCAGCAGCAGATCGCGCTGCGGTGTCAGGCTGGTGCGCAGGCGCAGGCGGTGGAGCCCGCTGCTGCTGGCCGAGACGGCGATCGCATGTCGGCCGAACGCGCTGTCGACCTCGAAGCGCAGCGCCTCGCCTTCGCGCGGCTCGAGCTTTCGGCAAGTGAAGCCGGCGACCGGGACGTGCGCGGCGCGCAGCGCGAGGCCGCCGTGGCCCGGGCGGCGGACGATGAGCCAGACCGAGTCCCGGCCGCTGCATAGCTCGAGGTCGAGGTCGCCGAGGTCGGCCTTGCCGAGCGAGCGCATCGTGCCGGCGCGCAGTTCCTCGCGCAGGGCGATCGCGTAGGAGCTGATCTCGGGGTGCTGGGCCTTCGGGGCTGTGGACATGCGACGCCTCCTGTCCGCCCGAACGGCGGCGGTGGCGCGGGGTTCCGGGAGGTAAAGGCGAGTTCGCCCAAAGACACGAAGGCACGAAGAGGGTGCTTGCCGGCGACGAAGCTGACGGAGGGAGGACGACGGGCCGCTGCATCCGTCCTTGACTTTCCGCCCCCCATCGGCTTTGGGCGCGGCGCTGGCGGGGCGACCCGCCTGGACCGGGGTACCTGACACGGCCCCCTTACGAACGGAGAATCGACATGAAGCACGGCATTTCCGGCCGCAAGCTGCAGCGCAAGTCCGGCCACCGCGCCGCCCTGCTGCGCAACATGGCCGCGGCGCTGATCAAGCACGAGCAGATCAAGACCACCACGCCCAAGGCGAAGGAGCTGCGGCCCTACGTCGAGAAGCTGATCACGCTGGCCAAGCGTGGCGGGCTCTCCAACCGCCGCCTGGCGCACGCCCGGCTGCTGGACGAGGCGCAGGAGAAGAAGCTGTTCGAGGTGCTGGCCGAGCGCTACGCGAGCCGCGAGGGCGGCTACACCCGGATCATCAAGGCCGGCATCCGCGCGAGCGACGCCGCGCCGGTGGCGATCATCGAGCTGGTCGACCGCGATCCCGAGGCCAAGGGCCAGGACAGCGGACCGGTGGTGAACGCGGAGGAGCTGGAGGAGGCGTAAGCCTTTTCAGCGCCCCACAGGACGCGAATGTAGCGGCCCCGCAGCGATGCGGGGCCGTTTCGTTTTGGCAGTATGGCGCTCCGCTTGCTGGAAAGAGCGTCGGCTTTCGACCCATTGCGG
>JBIQKN010000025.1:0-12230 GCA_044506565.1 Sphingomonadales bacterium
AGGCGCATCCGTCGCGCTGTCGGCCCTGCCGCGCTTGTCGCCGATTGTCGCAAGCGCGCGAGCGACCTTGCTCCCTACAAACGGCTGAAATAGCATCTCCTCCGGGATTGGAGGATGCGATGAAGCGCGTGTTTTCTTGGATCGCAGCGGCAGCCATGGTCGCCGCACCGGCGGCGCAGGCGCAAGACGACGCGGCCGTGTTCCGGCCGAACGGACCGTGGACCGCCGACTACGGCGAAGACTACTGCCGGCTGATCCGCACGTTCACCGACGGCCAGCGCGAGATGAGCGTTGCCCTCGAGCGCCTTCAGCCGGGCGCGTTCGTCCGCTTGATCTTCGTCGGCGACGGCTTGCGGCCGTTCCGCAACGCCGAGCAGATCGGGTACGCGTTTCAGCCGGCGGGTGCCTCCGGCAAGGCACGCTACGTGCGTTCGGAGACACCCGAAGGACAGCAATTCTTCGCCTTCGACCCGCTCACGCTCGCCGCCCCACCGACGTTCGCGCCCCCGGCGCCCGGGACGCCGCCCGCTCCGCCGCCACCATACGATCGCGCAGCCGAACTGGAGAGTGCGCGCTCAATCGACGGGTTTGCGCTGGGCGAGGGGCTGACTTCGCCGGTGCGCGTCGAGACGGGATCGCTGCGGGCACCGATCGAAGCACTGCAGGCCTGCACCGACGACCTGCTCACCGTGTGGGGACTCGACGCCGAGAAGCACAAGACGATGAGCGCGGCGCCCGTGCTCAATCCCAGTCCGACCGGCGTCTTGCCGCAAGGCACGATCCCGTTCGGCGAATTCGGCAAACTGCGCGGCAGCGCCAACCAGGTTCGCCTGCTGATCGGGACCGACGGCAAGGTGACTGACTGTGCGATCTATTCGCCGTCGCTGTCGCAGACCCTCAACACGCGAATTTGCGAGCTGGCGAAAGAACGCGCCTCGTTCCAGCCGGCCAAGGACGCCGAGGGCCAGGCGATGGCCAGCGTATGGATGGGTTCGCCGATGTTCCTCGGCCCGCCGTTTCCCGGCGGACGTCGCTAGTCGTCCGGGCGCCGGCGAACGAATAGCCGGACGGCCTCGCCGCCGGGCAATTCGGCGTCGCCGTGCGCCTCGAACCCGAGCTTCGTGGCGAGCGCGATCGAGCGGTCATTCGCGGCATCGATCATGCAGAACACACGCTGCGGTCCCTGCGTGCGCGCGAACCAGTCGAGCGCCGCCTCCATCGCTTCGCGCGCGAGACCCTGGCCAGACCGGTCGCTGCGCAGGATCCAGCCGGCTTCGGGACAGTCATCGAATTCCCGGCCGAGCCCGCGCCACGAATGAAACACCCCCGCGTTGCCGATCACCTCTCCGCTTGCGCGCTCACGCAGCACGAAGCTGCCGTAGCCGTAGAGCAGCCAGCTGCCGGCGTTGCGACTGAAGCGGGCGAAGTGGTCGGCCGCCGTGGCGATGCGGCCGAGGTAGCGGCCGGTCTCGGGGTCGTCGACGATCGCGAGCATCGGCGCGATGTCGTCGCACTGCGGCACCCACAGCTCGAGCCGCTCGGTCAGGAGCAGCGGCGCGTCCGTCACAACCACTGCGAGATCGCGTGGATCGTCACGCCGACGAGCCCGCCAACGAGCGTGCCGTTGATGCGGATGAACTGCAGGTCGCGGCCGACCGCGTTCTCGAGCCGGCTGGTCAGCGTGCCCGAATCCCACCGCTTTACCGTCTCCGACACGAGCTGGGCGATCTGCGCGCCATAGCGCGTGACCACCCCGACCACGGTGCGCCGGGCGAAGCGGTTGACCTGCCACTGCAGCGCCGGGTCGTTCTGCAGCGAGCGGCCGAGCTCGGCGAGGCTTTCGCCGAGCTGGCCGCCGAGCGCGGCGTCGGGATCGCGAGCCATCTCGATCAGCGACAGGCGCATCCGCTCCCACACGCCCATCCACCAGTCGCCGGCGGCCGGGTTGGCCAGCACGTCGCGCTTGACCGCCTCGACCTTCTCGCGCGTCTCGGGATCGTGAACGAGGTCGTTCGCGAGCTTCTCGAGCCCCTCTTCGACCGTCTTGCGCAACGGGTGTTCGGGATCGACCAGCACTTCGGCGAGCAGGCGGTAGAGGCCGTCGAGCACCGAGTTGGCGACCTTGCCGTCGAGCCCGGTCCAGCGCAGTAGGGCGTTGGCCCGCGCCTGGATCATCGACCGGACCATCTCCTCGTTGCGCTCGAGCGCCACGCCGGCCCAGCGGATCAGCGCCTCGAGCAGCGGGCGGTGACGGCCGTCGGCGATCGCCGCACTCAGCGCGCTGCCGAGTACCGGGGCGAGCTCCATGCGCTCGATCTGGCGCGCGAGGCCGGCCTTGACCTGGTTACCGAGGCGCTCCGGATCGAGCGATTCGAGCATCTCGGCGAGCAGCCCGGCGGCGCCCTCGCGGATGCGGCTCTTGCCCGCGGGGCGCGGCTCCGCGAGGAAATCGCCGGCGGCGCGGGCGAGATTCATCCCCCTCATCCGCCGCGCGACGACGGTCGGCGTGAGGAAGTTGTCGCGCAGGAACCCGGCCATCGTGTCGGCGATGCGATCCTTCTTTTCGGGAATGATCGCGGTGTGTGGGATCGGAATGCCGAGCGGATGGCGGAACAGCGCCGTGACCGCGAACCAGTCGGCGAGTCCGCCGACCATGGCCGCTTCGGCGAAAGCGATGACGTAGCCTACCGCAGGGTGCAGGTGTTCGAACTGAAGGCCGACGACGAACACCATCGCCATCGCCGCAAGCATCGACGTCGCCACGAGGCGCATGCGCCGAGCCCGGTCGACTCGCGCCGCCGCTCCCGCCGCCGGCAGCCGGGCCGGCTGGCGCGGCGGAGGCAGGCGCTCCATCCCGCCGCGCTCGCTATTCGGCGGGATAGGCCTCGGCCTGGCCGGGGCCGTGATGGGGCTTGTAGGTCAGCAGGCGGTCGCGCAGCCATGGCCCGACCCGCTTCTCGAAGCCGTCGGCGAGGCTGAAGCCGGCCGGGACGATGATCAGCGTCAGCAGTGTCGAGAGCAGCAGGCCGCCGATCACCGTGATTCCCATCGGCGCGCGCCAGGCCGCGTCGCCCGACAGCGAAAGCGCCGTGGGGACCATGCCCGCCGTCATCGCCACCGTGGTCATCAGGATCGGTTGGGCACGCTTGTGCCCGGCGTCGATGATCGCGGTCTTCTTGGGCACACCGCTTTCCATCTCCTCGATCGCGAAGTCGATCAGCAGGATCGAGTTCTTGGCGACGATCCCGAGCAGCATCAGCAGTCCGATGTAGACGGCGATCGAGACGGGCTCGGGCGAGCCGGTTCGGATGAAGCCGACGATCGTCAGCGCGATCAGACCGCCGAGCGGAGCGAGCAGCAGCGAGGTCATGTTGACCAGCGGCGAGACGAACCGCCGGTAGAGCAGCACCAGCACCGCGAAGACCAGCAGAATGCCGCTGATCACCGCGATGATGAAGTTCTGGATCAGCTCGGCCTGCCAGCGCTGGTTGCCCACCGGCCGGTTCGAGACGCCAGCCGGAAGGTCCTGCATGATCGGCAGGGCATTGATCCGGTCCATCACCGGGCCTTCGAGCTGGTTCGGCCCGAGGTCGGCACCGACGAACACGCGCCGCGACTGGTTGAAGCGCTGGATCTGCGTGGGGCCGGCACCGAAGCGAATCTCCGCGACCCGCTTGAGCGGGACCGAGCCGCCGGCGGCAGTGGGCACCGGCAGGTTCTCGATCGTCGAGAGGTCCTGGCGCGACGTCTTGGGCAGCACGACGCGGATCGGCACCTGGCGGTCGCTGAGCGAGAACTTGGCCGCGTTCTGGTCGATCTCGCCGATCGTGGCGATGCGGATCGCCTGGCTCAGCGCGCTGGTGGTGACGCCGAGCTGGGCGGCGAGGTCGAGCCGCGGAACGATGATCAGTTCGGGCCGCTGGAGATCGGCGGCGATCCGCGGCGCGACCAGCCCTTCCACGCCGCGCATCTGTTCGACCAGCGTCTGTGCGGTGCTGTCGAGCAGCGCCGGATCGGAGCCCGTCAGCATGACCGAGATGTCGCGGCCGGTTCCGCCGCCACCGCCGCCGCCCTGGAAGCTCACGCGGGCGTCGGGAATCGTCTGCAGCACCGGCATCATCCGCCGCTCGAATTCGAAGCTGGCGACCTCGCGGTCTGGCTTGAGCACGACGAACAGCCGCGCCTGGCCTTCGTTGATCCGCTCGAGGATGCGCCCGACCTCGGGTTCTTTCTGCAGCACCGCGGTGACCCGGTCGGCCACTTCCTCGGTTTGCTCGATGGTCGTGCCGGGGACCATCTCGATGGTGACCTGGGTCGTGTCCTCGTCGGTCGTCGGCTGGAACTGTTGCGGCAGAAGCATCAGCAGCGCGACCGTCAGTCCGAGCGCGCCGCCGCCCGCGAGGAACATCCAGAAGCGATGGTCGCGCCAGCGCGCCCGAATCCGGGCGCGGAGATGGTCACGCCAAGCGGCGAAGTCGTCGTCGGCGTTGCGTACGAGCACATCGATCACGAAACGCACCACGAGATAGGCGGCCAAGGCGGCGACGAGTGGGATGACCATTCCCAAGGTGCCTTCCAGGGGAAGCCCATCGACAACCCACCAGGCTCCGACCGCGGCCCCGACCATCAGCAGCATGAACAGGAACTCGATAGTCCCGTAGACCGGGCGTACCGGCGGCGGGGTCAGCCGCGCTTTGTAGGCCTCGACCTTCTCGGTGTTCAGCGTCCAGGTGAGGAGCTTCATGTAGAGGTCCATCAGCCGGCCCTCACCGTGCGCCTCGTGGCCCTTGGCGTGGAGGAAGTAGGCCGCGATCATCGGCGTGATCATGCGTGCCACGGCAAGGCTCATCAGCACCGCGGCGACCACGGTCAGGCCGAAGTTCTTGAAGAACTGGCCCGAGATGCCCGGCATCAGGCCCACCGGCAGAAACACCGCGACGATCGACAGGCTGGTCGCAACCACCGCGAGGCCGATCTCGTCGGCCGCGTCGATCGACGCCTGGTAGGCGCTCTTGCCCATGCGCATGTGTCTGACGATGTTCTCGATCTCGACGATCGCGTCGTCGACCAGCACGCCGGCGACGAGGCTCAGCGCGAGCAGCGTCATTTCGTTGAGGGTAAACCCGAGCAGGTCCATGAACCAGAACGTCGGGATCGCCGACAGCGGGATCGCCAGCGCCGAGATCAGCGTCGCGCGCCAGTCCCGCAGGAACAGGAACACGACGATGACCGCGAGGACCGAACCTTCGACGAGCGCGGCGATCGAGCTCTCGTACTGCCCCTTGGTGTACTCGACGCTGGTATAGAGCTGCGTGAAGCTGATCCCCGGGTTGTCGGCTTCGATCTGCTTCATTTCCTCGATCGCAGCGTCGTACACGGTGACGTCCGAGGCGCCTTTGGCTCGCTCGATGCTGAAGGTGACCACCTGCCGATCGTTGATCTTGGCGATCGAGGTCTGCTCGGAGAAGCCGTCATAGACGCGCGCGACCTGGTCGAGCCGGATCGTCCGCCCCCCGCCGATGCTGATCCGCGTGTCGGCCAGCTGGCGCGCGCTGTCGGCGTTGCCGAGGACGCGGACGGACTGACGCGAACCGGCGATCTCGGCAACGCCGCCCGCGGCGTCGACGTTGACCTGCCGGAGCGCCTGGTTGAGCGCACTCGCGGTGACACCCAGCGCCTGCATCTTTGCCGGATCGAGGACGACGCGAATCTCGCGATCGACCCCGCCCGCCCGGCTGACGGCCGCCATGCCGGGGATCGACAGCAAGCGCCGCGCGATGGTGTCGTCGATGAACCAGCTGAGCTGCTCCATCGTCATGTCGTCGGCCTGGACCGCAAAGAAGCCGATCGGCCCGCCGGCGACTTCTTCCTTGGTGACCCGCGGCTCGAGGATCCCGTCGGGCAGGTCGCTACGGATCTGGTCGACCGCGTTCTTGACGTCGTTGACGGCCTGGTTCGAGTCCACCCCGATCTGGAACTGCACGAAGGTGTTGCTGCCGCCTTCGCGAGCGGTCGACTGGATTTCGTCCACCCCGTTGACCGAGCGAACGGCCGCTTCGACCTTCTGCGTTATCTGGGTCTCGATCTCGGTGGGCGCCGCGCCCGGCTGGCTGATCGATACGTTGACCGCCGGAAAATCGATGTCCGGGCTGTTGTTGACGTCCATCTGGCTGAACGAAACCAGCCCGGCCAGCGTCAGGCCGATGAACAGGACTATCGGGACGATCGGGTTACGGATCGACCATGCGGAAATGTACCGAAGGTTCATTGGCCCGAAGCCTAGCGGCCTGCGTTGTCGGCGACCGGGTTGACCCGATCGCCTTCGTTGACGAAGCCGCCGGCACGCAGGATCACGCGCTCGGTCCCGTCGAGGCCCGCGACGATCGCGATCCCTTCGTCGGTCACGATGCCCGTGCGCACGTTGCGCCGTACCACGCGATTCTCGCGATCGGCGATCAGCACATAGCTGCCCTTCTCGTCGGACTGGATCGCGCTCTCGGGCAGGCGCGGCGCGACGATCGCGCCGCGGGCGATCGAGGCCGAGGCGAAGCCGCCGGGACGGATCGCCGGATCGTACGGCAACTCGATGCGGGCGATTCCCTGACGATCGTCCGGATCGATGATCGGCGAAATCTGCCAGATCCGGCCGATGAAGGTCTTGCCGCTGCCGACCGGCGTGACTTCGGCCGTCGCCCCCACCGAAAGGACGGCAAGGTCGTCCTCGTTGACGTCGGCCAGCAACTCCATCTCGCCGCCGCGGGCGATCGTGAACAGCGCCGTGCCTCCGGCGCCGACGACCTGGCCCATCTCGACGTTGCGGTCGAGCACCAGGCCCGCGGCGGGCGCGACGATGTTGAGCCGCGCGTTGCGGGCGAGCAGTTCGCGGTATTGCGCCTCGGCAACGCGAACGCGCGCGCGCGCGGCATCGCGGGTGGCGGTCAGCCGGTCGACATCGGCCTTGCTGATGAAACCACGGTCGACGAGTTGCAGGGCGCGGTCGAGGTTGGCCTGGGCAAGTTCGGCGTCCGCGCGGGCGACCTCGATCGAAGCGGCAGCGCTTTCGGCCTGCTGCGTCTGCACCGAGCGGTCGATCACCGCGAGCACCTGGCCCGCGCGCACCCAGTCGCCGGGTTCGACGTTGATGGCGACGACGCGGCCGCCTTCGCCGACCACCCCGACGGGCATCTCGCGGCGCGCGGCGAGCGTGCCGGTGGCGCTTATCGTGCCCTGGACCGTCGCGCGGCCGGGTGCGGCCACGGAGACTGTCGGAATCTGCTCACCCTGCTGGGCCGCGAAGGGCTGCTCTTCGCCGCCGCCCGAGAACAGCAGCGCGCCGCCAGCCAGCAGAGCGAGGACGATCGCCGCGGCAATGATCAGCCGGCGCCGCTTCTGTCGCCCGCGCTCGATCTCGACCTCGCCGATCAGCACTTCGGGAGCGCCGCTGAGGTCTGCCACTTTCGCTTCGTAATTCATTCCGCGCATCAGCCCCAAAGCCTCGCAGCGGCGAGGCCATACCATGTTTGCCGCCGCTGCACACCCGGACGCAGCGTTCGAAGCCCGCCGCATAGCCCCGCAAGTGTCTTATCGCAATACAACACTCCATGAACGTGGCCCAGGGGCCGACGAAGAGCGGCACGCGTGCCATAGAAGGGGGCGGATCGCCGTGCGACCCGCCCCCGTGTACTTTTTTGTATCAGCTTCCGACGCTTGCGGCGGCGGAACGCGAGTCAGTTCAGCGGACGCGGCCGCGCTGCACGAGGTTGACGACGGCCAGCAACACGATCGCGCCGACGAACGCCGTGATCAGGTACATGAACCAGTTGCCATCGTCGGTAAGGAATCCGGTGACGTTCCCGATCGCACTGCCGATCAGACCGCCGATCACGCCGACCACGATGTTCCACAGAATCCCCATCGACGCGTCGCGGTTCATTACCATGCTGGCGAGCCAGCCCGCGATGCCGCCGAGGATGATCGTTGCAATCCAGCCCATGACCCAGGTCCTCCTGTTATCCGCACCCGTTGTGCGCACCTGTCCCAACGGGACGTGCGCCGATGCGTTCCCTCGACCCGCCATGGGGGTACGAGCGAATTCCGGAGGAAATGTGGCGCCCGGGCGCCGCCGGCGTCAGTACTTGAGCTGGCGCTCGTAGAGATCGCGATAGTGCTGGATACGGGTGACGCGCAGGCCCTGCATGCCCGAACGGTCGACCGCGCGCTGCCAGCCGGCGAATTCCTCGAGCGTGAGGTTGTAGCGCTCGAGCACCTCGTCGATGGTCAGCAGGCCGCCGTTGACCGCGGCAACAACCTCGGCCTTGCGCCGCACGACCCAGCGCTTCGTCGTCGGCGACGGCAGATCGGCCAGCGTCAGCGGCTCGCCGAGGGGGCCGATCACTTGCGCCGGACGAATTTTCTGATTCTCGATCATTTAATCCCTCGTGGCCGCCGGCTCGTCACCGAACGGAGTGCGCAAACCTCTGCCCGCTGCGGTTTTGCCATTGCCTGAAACATCAAGGTTAACGTCCAGCTTACCATTGTGATGCGCTGCGATCCGGCGCGCCGACCCCGCGTCGAAGCTGGCGTCGCCGCAGTCGCCGCCGGCAGCGAACGAGGCCCGCAGGTCACGCGCTGCCGAAAGACGGGCGACGAGCTCGCTCCAGCTCAGCGGGCGCAGGACTTCGTCCTCCCACGACTCCGGATCGAGCGCGCGGCTATCGCCTGGACGCAGAGGTTTTCCCTCGAACATGCCCGGTCCTTAGCCGCGCAAGGGTCAAGATCGGGTAAACCCGCGCCTCAGGCTCGGGCGCGCACGATTTGGCGCGGGCCCGGCCGCGGTGTAAGGCGCGCGCGATGAAGCCCGCCCCCCGTACGATCCTGCCCGGCTCCGCCGAGGCCGCCGCGCTGTTCGACCTGCCGCGACCGCCGCGCGAATCCCGCGTGGTCGTCGCCATGTCGGGAGGAGTCGACAGCTCGGTGGTCGCGGCGCTGGCGGCGGCGAGCGGGGCCGAAGTGATCGGCGTGACGCTCCAGCTCTACGACTATGGCGCCGCGACCGGCCGCAAGGGCGCGTGCTGCGCGGGTGACGACATTCGCGACGCCAGGGCCGTCGCCGACAGGCTCGGCTTCGCGCACTACGTGTTCGACCACGAAAGCGCCTTCCGTGACGAAGTGGTCGAACGCTTCGCCGACGACTACCTCGCCGGGCGCACGCCGATTCCCTGCATCCGCTGCAACATGGGGCCCAAGTTCACCGACCTGCTGCGCATGGCCCGCGAACTCGGGGCCGACTGCCTCGCGACGGGGCACTATGTCCGGCGCATGGCCGGAGCCGCCGGCCCGGAGCTGCACCGGGCATGCGATCCGGCGCGCGACCAGTCGTACTTCCTCTACGGCACGACCGAGGAACAGCTCGGCTTCCTCCGCTTCCCGCTCGGCGGGCTGCCCAAGGCCGACGTGCGGCGCATCGCCGAGGGCTTCGGGCTCGCGGTGGCGGCCAAGCCCGACAGCCAGGATATCTGCTTCGTGCCCGACGGAGATTACGCCAGGATCGTGCGGTCGGTGCGGCCCGAAGGTGTGCGCTCGGGCCGCATCGTCCATGCCGAGACCGGCGAGACGCTCGGCGAGCACCCCGGGGTGATCCACTTCACGGTGGGCCAGCGGCGTGGACTCGAGATCGGCGGACAGCCAGAGCCGCTCTATGTCGTCGGGATCGACGCGGCGGCCGCCGAGGTCAGGGTCGGGCCGAGGCGGCTGCTGGCGGTCAGCTCGGCGAGGATCGTCGAGACCAACAGAATCGGCCCGCTGCCCGACCTGCCGCTGACCGCCAAGGTCCGTTCGCTGGCAAGGCCGGTGCCGGTGGCGCTCGAAGGCGCGTTCGGTGACGGCGTGGAGGCCGTGATTCGTTTCGCTGAGCCCGAGTACGGCGTCGCTCCGGGCCAGGCGGCGGTGCTCTATGCCGGCGATCGCGTTGTCGGGGGCGGGTGGATCGAGTCGACCGAGCCGGCCTAGACCGCCCTCATTCCTGCCACGGCTCGAGCAGGCAGCCGGGCCCGTCACGGTACTGCGCGGTTTCGCTGGCGATCAGCGGCACGTAGGCGGTCACGCTGCGACTGTCTTCGTCGTCGCTGAGGAAGACGACTTCCATCCCCGGCTCGAAATCCTTCTTGCAGTCGGCGAGGCTCCGGCCGGCGACGTAGCGGCACGAGCAGGCCGTCCGCGCGCCGAACGCCGCGCCCGTGCGGGCGTAGCCCTCGATCGGCTCGCGATAGTACCAGCCGGCCGCCCCGGCGAGTACAACGGCGGCGAGCAGCACTCGCAGCCAGATCCGGCGCCTGGGCCTGCCGATCGTCCCTCGCTTAGCGGTTGCCATGTTCCCGTGCCTGGAGGATGAAGCGGCGCCGATGCCGCGCGTCCCGTCTCCTAGCTTCCTCGCCGCCGTGCTGCCAGCCCTGCTCGTCGCAGGGTGCGGCGAGGCGGGACCGCCGCCGGTACTGCCGCTGTCGTCAGAAGCGCTCGAGGCCGTGGCCGACGATCCCGGTGTCGACCGCGAGAAGCTGGCCCGTGCGATCGACGCGGTGTTCACCGCCGACGGCATCGGCGAGACGCGCGCCCTCGTCGTGATGCACGGTGGCGAAATCGTCGCCGAGCGCTACGCCGACGGATACGGTCGCGATACCCGGTTCGTCGGCTGGTCGATGTCCAAGACGGTGACCGCGGTGCTGATCGGCATGCTCGTGGCCGATGGGCGGCTGCATCTCGACCGCTCGCCGCCGATCCCGCGCTGGCAGCGTGCCGGCGACCCGCGCGGCGAGATCACACTGCGCCAGTTACTGCAGATGCGCTCGGGCCTGCGACACGATGAAAAGGGCGATCCGGTCTACACCTCGAGCGAGGTGCGGATGATGTTCCTCGACGGGCGCGACAACATGGCGGCGTGGGCCGAGGCGCAGCCGCTCGAGCACGAGCCGGGTCGCGAGTTCGAGTACTCGACGGCGACGAGCATGGTGCTGGCCGACATCGCCGCGCGGGTGCTGGCGCCGAGGGGCGGCGCGGCCGAACGCCGGCGCGCGGTCGACGAGTTCCTGCGCGCGCGGCTGGCGGTCCCGCTCGGTCTCGATTCGCTGACCGCCGAGTACGACCGCGCCGGGACGATGATGGGCGGCAGCATGATCTGGGCGACCGCGCGCGACTGGGCGCGGTTCGGCGAATTTCTGCGTCACAAGGGTTCGGTGCGCGGGGCGCAGATCGTGCCGCGCGGGTGGGTCGAGTTCATGGTCGCGCCGAGCCCGCGCGCGCCCGACTACGGTGCGCAGACCTGGCTCAACCGCGATTCGGGCGGCGAGCGCGAGATGCTGTTCCCCGACCAGGGCCCGGCGAGCCTGTTCGCCGCCATCGGGCATCTCGGGCAATACGTGCTGGTTTCCCCGTCGCAGAAGCTCACCGTGGTCCGGCTCGGCAAGACCGACCAGCAAGACCGGCCGGCGCTGGTCGATGCGCTGGCCGGGGTCGTCGAGCTCTACCCCGAAACGTAGAAGGTTCCTGCGACCACCGTCGTGCACGCGCCGCCGAGCCAGGCGCGCTCGCCGTCCAGCCGGCAGGTGAGATCGCCACCGCGGGCCGAAGCCTGGTGCGCGGTGAACGCGTCGCGCCCGAGGCGCGGCACCCAGAAGGGGGCCAGCACTGCATGGGCCGAGCCGGTAACGCTGTCCTCGTCGACGCAGGCGCCGGGCACGAACACGCGGCTCACCACGTCGGTCGTGCGGCCGGGTGCGGTGCAGATGAACTGGTCGTCGCCGAGCGCCGCAAGGCCGCGCAGGTCGGGCGCGAGCGCCCGTATCTCATCCTCGCCGTCGAACAGAAACACGCTGTAGCGGTCGGGCGAGCGCCAAACCTCGCGCGGTTCGGCGCCGAGCAGGGCGACGGCCTCGGGCCATTCGCCGGGTGCGGTCGCGATCGTCGGCAACGCGAGCTCGTAGCCGCCCTCCGGCCTGCGCCGCACTTCGAGTCCCCCGGCCTGGCGCGTGCGGAACGTCACGTGGTCGCCGCCGTCGCGGCCGAGCAGCACGTGACCGCTCGCCAGCGTTGCGTGGCCGCACAGCCGGACTTCGACGGCGGGGGTGAACCAGCGCAGTTCCCAGTCCGCCGCCCCCGTCGAATCGCACACGACGAAGGCCGTCTCGGCGAACAGGTTTTCGGCGGCGATCGCCTGCAGCGTCGCATCGGGCAGCCAC
>JBIQKN010000025.1:12330-39101 GCA_044506565.1 Sphingomonadales bacterium
TGGGCGAAATCGCGGTGGCCGCTGGTTCGCGTGCGCAAGTCGTGCAGCTTGGCGAGTTCGGGATGAGCGGCGGCGCGCTCTACGAACCGCTGGCGCTTCTCTTCCGGCCATTCGCGGTCCATCAGGTTGTCGACGGCCTCGCGCGACGCCCGCCACGCGCCCCACAGCAACCATGCGGCGATGCCGAGCCCGAACAGTGGATCGGCCTTGGCAAAGCCGAGGTACGAATCGATCGCCAGCGCCGCGATCACCGCGAGGTTGAGCAGCAGGTCGGACTGATAGTGCACACTGTCGGTGCGGATCGCGAGCGACCCGGTGCGGCGGATCACGTGGCGCTGCCAGGCGAGCAGGGCGAAGGTCGCGAGAATCGCCGCCACCGACACCGCGATGCCCTCTTCTGCCGCCTCGACCCTGCCGCCTTCGACCAGGTGGAGCACGGCCCGGAACATGATCGCCGCAGCGGACAGCGCGATCAGGATCACCTGCAGCATCGCGGTAAGCGCCTCTGCCTTGCCGTGTCCGAAGCGGTGCTCCTCGTCGGCCGGCATCGCGGCGATCCACACGCCGGTCAGCGTCGCCAGGCTCGCGACGAGGTCGAGCGCGGTGTCGGCGAGGCTTCCCAGCATCGCCGTCGAGCCCGTGCGCGCCAGGGCCCAGGCCTTGAGAGCGGAAAGGAACAGCGCCAGCGCAATCGACGCGAACGCCGCGCTGCGGTTCAACCGGGCGTCGCCCGGGTTCACGGGTACAGCAGCGTGCTCGCCCACCCGCCGGCCGTACGGGTGAACAGCCGCCGCTCGTGCAGGCGATGCGGGCGCGAGAGCCAGAACTCGATCCGCTCGGGCGCCAGGCGGAAGCCTGTCCAGTGGCGCGGGCGCGGCACCGCGCCGTCGGGATACTCGCTGCGCAAGGTCTCGACGCGCCTGAGGTAGGTGCGCCGCGAATCCAGCAGCCGCGACTGGTCGGAAGCGGCCGAGCCGAGGCGCGAATCCGGATGGCGTGAGGCGAAGTAGGCGTCGGCCATCGGGGCGCTCACTTCCTCCAGCGGGCCCTCGATGCGGATCTGGCGGTGCAGCGACTTCCAGTGGAACAGCAGCGCTGCGCGCGGGTTGGCGCGGATCTCGCCGCCCTTGCGGCTCTCGGCGTTGGTATAGAACACGAACCCGTCGGGTCCGTGGCCCTTGAGCAGGACCATCCGCACCGAGGGCACACCGTCGGGCGTCGCGGTAGCGAGCGCCATCGCGTTCGGATCGTCCGGCTCGCTGAGCTCGGCCTCGGCGAACCAGGTTTCGAACAGCGCAATCGGGTCGCCGTGGGGAATCGCGTCGTGCTCGGGTTCCATGATCCTGACCTATCGGGTTGCCCGAAAGGTGGAAAGCCTCGCAGCTTGCGCGGTGCAACTGTTCTGCCTAGCTAACACGCCATGGCAGATCCCTACGCGACCCTGGGCGTTTCCCGCACCGCGAGCGAGAAGGACATCAAGTCCGCCTACCGCAAGCTCGCCAAGGAACTGCATCCGGACCGCAACAAGGACAATCCCAAGGCGGCCGAGCGCTTCTCGGACGTCACCAAGGCCTACGACCTGCTGTCGGACAAGGACAAGCGCGCGCGGTTCGACCGCGGCGAGATCGACTCCGACGGCAATCCGGCGATGCCGTTCGGCGGCGGGTTCCGCAGCAGCGGCTTCCACCCCGGCGCGGGCGGCGGACGCGGGCCCTCGGCGCAGGATTTCCAGGGTTTCGGCGTCGGCGACGACGTCGACCTGAGCGACATCTTCGAGGGGCTGTTCGGCGGCCTGGGCGGCCAGCGGAGCGCCGGATCCGGTTTCGGCTCGCGCCGCCAGGCCCCGCCGCAGCGCGGGGCCAACGTCAGCTATCGGCTGAAGGTCCCGTTCGTCGATGCGGCCACGCTCAAGCCGCAGCGCATCGGGCTGTCGGACGGCTCGACGGTCGACCTCAAGCTGCCGGCCGGCGTCGAGAGCGGCACGCAGATGCGGCTCAAGGGCAAGGGCCAGCCCGGTCCCGGCGGCGCCGGCGACGCGCTGGTCACGATCGAGATCGAACCGCACCCGTTCTTCGTGCGCGACGGAGCCGACGTTCGGCTCGAGCTGCCGATCACGCTCGACGAGGCCGTCCGTGGGGCCAAGGTCAAGGTTCCGACCGTGGACGGCCCGGTGATGCTGACGGTCGCCGCCGGTTCGGGCTCGGGCAAGGTCCTGCGCCTGAAAGGCAAGGGCTTCTCGAAGAAGGGCGGCGGCCGCGGCGACCAGCTGGTTACGCTCGAGATCCAGCTGCCCAAGGACCTCGGCGAGCTCGCCGGGCGACTTGAGGGCTGGAGCGACCCCACCAGTGTGCGGAACCGGCTTGGCGTCTGAGCCATTGCCCGAACTAAGCGGCGAGGAAAGGTCTCGATGGCAGGCGGACTGACGGACCACGACCGGCCCGGCCCTCCGCTGCCCGACCGCTCGCCGGAAGGGCGGCGCAAGGAAGCGCTCAAGCACAAGGCAGGCCTGACCGAACAGGTCTCGCGCCGCGTCGGCCCGGGATCGCGCGCCTACGAAGTCGCAGGCCGCGTCGTGGTAGGCGCGTGGAACGACGGCTTCATCCATGCCGGCAACCTCGCCTACATGACGGTGCTGGCGATCTTCCCGTTCTTCATCACCGGTGCGGCGCTGTTCAGCCTGGTCGGCGAGGAAGCCGAGCGCGCGGCGGCGATCAATGCCATCGTCATCGCGTTGCCGCCCGTGGTCGGCAGCGTGATCGAACCCGTCGCCCGCACGGTGGTCGAACAGCGCAGCGGGTGGCTGCTGTGGATCGGCGGGCTGGTCGGGCTGTGGACCGTCGGCAGCCTGATCGAGACGATCCGCGACATCCTGCGGCGGGCCTACGGCACGCGTGCGACGCAGGCCTTCTGGAAGTACCGCCTGCTGTCGACCGGGATCATCGTCGGCGCCGTCGTGCTGGTCATGCTGAGCCTGATCGCCCAGGTGATGATCGGCACCGCACAGCAGGTCATCGCCGCCTACATGCCGCAGCTCTACACGGCGGTCGACGAGCTGGCGCTGGCGCGGTTCGGGCCGGTGCTGGTCCTCTACGGATCGGTCTACCTGCTGTTCTACACGCTGACCCCGGCGGCCTATAGCAAGAAGCGCTATCCGAAGTGGCCCGGGGCGCTGCTGGTGACCGCGTGGTGGGCCGGCGTGACGGCGGCGCTTCCGCCGCTGCTGCACGACGTTTTCCGCTACGACGCGACTTACGGCTCGCTCGCCGGCATCATGATCGTGCTTTTCTTTTTCTGGCTCGTCGGACTAGGGATGGTCATGGGTGCCGAGCTCAACGCGGCGCTGGCCGTCACTCCCGAAGAGGAGGAGGACCGCATCGGCCAGGACGGCACAACTGCAAGGGACCGGGAGGAAAACCGCCGATGACGTCACCGTCGAACGGGCTGATGCAGGGCAAGCGCGGGCTGATCATGGGGCTGGCGAACGAGAAGTCGCTGGCTTGGGGAATCGCCCAGAAGCTTGCCGAACACGGCGCCGAGATGGCCTTTTCGTACCAGGGAGAGGCGCTCGAGCGGCGCGTGCGCCCGCTCGCCGAGCAGCTCGGCTCCGACTTCTGCTTCGACTGCGACGTCTCGCAAATGGAGGCTCTCGACACCGCGTTCGGCACCTTGCGCGAGCGGTGGGAGACGATCGACTTCCTCGTCCACGCGATCGGGTTTTCCGACAAGAACGAGCTGCGCGGCAAGTACGTCGACACCAGCCTCGACAATTTCCTCATGACGATGAACATCTCGGCCTACTCGCTGGTCGCGGTGACCAACCGTGCCCGGCCGATGATGCCCAATGGCGGCAGTGTTCTGACGCTGACCTATTACGGCGCCGAAAAGGTCGTGCCGCACTACAACGTCATGGGCGTGGCCAAGGCCGCGCTCGAAACCTCGGTCAAATACCTCGCCAACGATCTCGGCCCGGAGAACATTCGCGTCAACGCGATCAGCGCCGGACCGATCAAGACCCTCGCGGCGAGCGGGATCGGCGATTTCCGCTACATCCTCAAGTGGAACGAACTCAACGCCCCGCTCCGCCGCAACGTCACGATCGAGGACGTCGGCGGTGCCGGCCTCTATATGCTGAGCGACCTGTCGAGCGGGGTGACCGGCGAAGTTCATCACGTCGACGCCGGTTACCATCTCGTCGGGATGAAGCAGGAAGACGCGCCCGACATCTCGCTGGTGTAGCTGGGACGATAGGGTCGGCGAACGAGCCGGGTTGCTCCTCGCCTCGTTCATGTTATGTTCTAACCTGAGTCGGGGAAGGAGCAAAATGATGCTGACAGGCGGATGCCGTTGCGGAGCCGTGCGCTACGAAGCCGGAGTCGACGATCCGACGCGCCACGGGCTGTGCCATTGCGAGGACTGCCGCCGGTCCGCCGGCGCTCCGGCGGTCGCGTGGATGGCTGTGCCGAAGGAGAGCTTCTCGGTCACCGCGGGCGAGCCGGTTCGCTGGGACGGGAGCGGCGGCGCCGAGCGCTATTTCTGCGGCACCTGCGGCACCGGGCTGTTCTATTTCAACGAGGCCGTGCTTCCCGGGATCGCCGATGTCCAGTCGGCAACGCTCGACGATGCCGATGCCTGGGCGCCGGCCGTGCAGATCCAGTGCGCCGAACGGCTCGGCTACATGGCGAAACTCGGCGAGTTGCCCGAATTCGAGCGCTGGCCGGGCTCCTAGCCCGCCTTGCGCAGCGCTTCCGGCTCGGCCTCGGCGGCCGGCTGGTCGGGCCAGATGCCGCGCGTGTCGTAAACCGTCTTGCCTGCGCGCTCGGCGAGCGGGACCGAGCGGAACAGGTCGTGGTCGACGAGCACGATCAGCACCTCGCAGGTCTCGAGCGCGGCGTCGAGGTCGATCAGCTCGGCACCCGTGCTTTCGAACTCGCGCGGCAGTTCGTTCGCATAGGGTTCGACCACCGCGATGCGATCGCCGAACCGCCGCGCGAGCGTCGCTGCGACGAGCCGCGCCGGGCTCTCGCGGAAGTCGTCGATATTGGCCTTGAAGGCGAGCCCGAGGCAGGCGACTCGGGCCTGCGGGTGCGCCTCGACGAGCGCCGCGGCGCGAGCGATCGCGTGGTGGATCTTGGCGTCGTTGACCCCGCGCGCGGTGCGAATCAGCGGGGTGTGCTCGGGCGCGCCGTGGACGATGAACCACGGGTCGACCGCGATGCAGTGACCGCCGACGCCGGGGCCGGGCGAGAGGATGTTCACGCGCGGGTGACGGTTGGCGAGCCGGATCACTTCCCACACGTCGAGCCCCATCGCGTCGGCGACGATCGACAGCTCGTTGGCAAAGGCGATGTTGACGTCGCGGTAGGAGTTCTCGACCAGCTTGGTCATCTCGGCACTGCGCGCGTCGGTGGTCACGCAGGTTCCGCGCACGAAGCGCTTGTAGAACGCCAGCGCCTTCCTCGCGCAGCGCGGAGTGATCCCGCCGATCGAGCGGTCGTTGTCGGTCAGCTCCTGCAGGATCCGTCCGGGCAGCACGCGCTCAGGGCAATAGGCGATCGAGACGTCGGGAATCCCGTCGACGAGTCCGGGCAGGCGCAGGTCGCTGCGCGCGGCGGCAATCAGGTCGCGCACCGCCTCGGTCGTGCCGACCGGCGAGGTCGATTCGAGGATCACCGTGTCGCCGGACTTGAGCACCGCGGCGACGCTGCGCGCGGCGTCGAGCACGTAGGACACGTCGGGCGTGTGCCGGCCGTCCTTGGCGAACGGAGTCGGCACGGCGATGACGAACACGTCGGCCGGGGCGACGTCGGTCGCCGCCGACAGCAGCCCGCGCTGGACCACGCCGCGGACGAGACCGTCGAGGTCGACTTCCTCGATATGGATCTCGCCGCGGTTGATCGTCTCGACCACGTGCGGCGACACGTCCACACCGCGAACCTGCATGCCCGCCCGGGCGATAATCGCCGCCGTCGGCAACCCGATGTAGCCGAGCCCGATGACGCTGACGGTTGGGAGTGCCTCGCCGCGCAAGTGATGTGCCTTTCGCCGGAAAACCTGCGGAAGCCCTAGGCGCGAAAGGGTGAAAGAAGCGGTAACGATCCTGCCCGGAACGGGGAGGATCAGCCGGCCAGCAGCTCGACGATGCGCGCAGCGCTCCTGCCATCGCCGAACGGATTGTGCGCGCGCGCCATCGCCGCATAGGCGGCCTCGTCGTCGAGCAGGCGCCCCGCCTCGGCGACGATGCGGTCGGCGTCGGTGCCGACGAGCCGCGCGGTCCCCGCCTCGACCCCTTCCGGCCGCTCGGTGGTTTCGCGCATCACCAGCACCGGCTTGCCGAGCGCGGGCGCTTCCTCCTGCACGCCGCCGCTGTCGGTCAGCATCAGGTGGGCGAGCCCGAGCAGGCGCGCGAAGTGCGGATAGTCGAGCGGCTCGAGCAGCGCGACATTGTCGAGCCCGTCGAGCTCCGCCTGCATCACCCCGCGGACGTTCGGATTGAGGTGCACCGGAAAGATCACCGCGACGTCCGGGCGCGCAGCCAGCCGGCGAATCGCCGCGGCTATGGCCTGCATGCCCTCGCCGAAGCTCTCGCGCCGGTGGCTGGTGACGCCGATGATCCGCTTGCCGGCGAAGCGTCGCTCGAGCTCGGCGAGGCCCGCGGCGAGCTCGGGTTTCTCGTCGATCCGCGCGGTGATCCAATGCAGCGCGTCGATCACCGTGTTGCCGGTCACGTGGATCGTCGCCGGGTCGACGGCCTCGCGCAGCAGCGCGGCCGCTGCCGTCTCGGTCGGAGCGCAATGGAGCGCGGCGATCGTGCCGATGATCTTGCGGTTGATCTCTTCGGGCCACGGGTGATGGATGTTGCCGCTGCGCAGTCCCGCCTCGACATGCGCGACCGGAATCTTGCGGTAATAAGCGGCGATTGCCCCGGCCATCGCAGTCGCAGTGTCGCCCTGGACGACGACCCAGTCGGGACGCTCCGCGTCCATGACCCGCCCGAGTCCGGTGAGCAGCGCGGCGGTCAGCGCGTCGAGCGACTGGTCGGGCCGCATCAGGTCGAGGTCGTGGTCGGGCACGAGCCCGGCGATCTCGAGCACCTGGTCGAGCATCCCGCGGTGCTGTCCGCTGACGCAGACGCGGCTGGCGAAGCGCGCGTCCCGCGCCAGGGCGTGGACCAGCGGAAACAGTTTGATCGCTTCGGGGCGGGTGCCGAAGATCGTGAGGACGCGCCGGGGCATACGCCGCGCCCTAGCGCATCGGGGTTAAGCGCGCGCTTACGAAATCACGGGGCCGGGCGAATGTCCGACGGGTCGACCACCACGGGCACGTTCGGATCGGTCTGGCGCGGGGCGACCGTGCCGGCTTCCTCGGCTTTCAGCCGTTCCATGTACTGCCTTTCGAGCTCTTCGACGCGCGCCTGCGTCGCCGCGGCCTCGGAGTCGATGGTCGACAGGCGCTCCTCGCGGGCCGCGGCGATCAGCTCGCCGGCGCGGACGTCGGAACCCGTCGCGCGTTCCTGGTAGGCGGCTTCGATCATCTTCGCGGTGCAACCCAGTTCCCCGCCCGCACCGACCGGCGAGCACGACAGCGCGCCGAACTGCCCGACCGTCTCGTAGGCCAGCACCCGGTTCACCCACGGTTCGTTGGCCGGATCGCTGCTCTGCCGCAGCGGCTCGGGAATGCGGTAGCGCTCGCTTTCGGCCATCCGCGCGCAGACCACGATCTCGTCGCCGGTCGACTCCGGGCACGCATCGTCGCCATAGACGATCACCGTGTTGACCCGGTCGCCGGCCTGGTCCTGCGCCACCGCGGGCGCGGACGCAAACGCGACGACAGCGGTGGCGGCGGCGAGAGCGAGACGGCGTGTCATGTCAGGTCCTTCCTGAGGGCGTCGGCGCGAAACGCAAATGGGCGCCAGCGCCCGTGAACATTGGCTGAAGCGCGCGACGGGCGCGATCCGTTCCATGCCGAGCCACGTCAGACCCTTTCCGAGAGACGGATCGCCGCACGGCAGCCGAACCGGATCGCGGCGCTGAGCAGCGGATAGGCCGGCGCCCGCTCGGCGCCCGCGGCGATCGCGGCATCGCGGTGGGCGCGCTCGTCGTCGCGGAAGCGTTCGATGAGTCCGGCCAGCTCGGGATCGTCGCCATCCGCCGCCAGCTTGTCGAGCTGGCGGGTATAGTGCCGGTCGATTTCGGTCTCGACGGCTGCGGTGCAGGCCATCGCCGCTTCCGGTCCGAGCAGCGCGGTCGCCGCGCCGAGCGCGTAGCCGGCAACCGACCACAGTGGTTGCAGTGCGGTCGGCCGCACGCCGCGCTCGGCCATCATCGCGTCGAACGCCCGCAGGTGATCCTGTTCCTGGTCCGCCATCGCCCGGACCTCGCCCGAGTGCGGCGCGCGGTCGCCCATCACCGCGAGCTGCCCGGCATAGATCCGGGTGGCTCCGTATTCGCCCGCCTGGTCGACGCGGATCATGGCTGCACGGTCGCTCATCCGCGGCGAGCCTTAGCAAGCAGGACGAACACCGCCACTGCGGAGATTACGGAGAAGATCGCATTGAACCCGGCGAGCGAAATGCCGGCGAGGGTCCACGGCGCGACATCGCAGCGGATCAGCGGCGCGTTCATGATCGCCTCGAGCGGATCGCCGCCGCCGCTGCCGACGGGATTCGAGCAGGCGGTGATGCCCTCCCACCAGCCGTATTCGACGCCGGCATGGAACACGCCGATAAGGCCCGAGACGAGGATCGCGATCGCGGCCAGCGCGATCCACGGCGCCTTCGGCCGGGCGACGAACGAGACCAGCGCCAGCACGACGGCCGCGAAGTGCGGCCAGCGCTGCCACCAGCACATCTCGCATGGATAGAGCCCGAACCCGTACTGCGAGACATAGGCGCCGGCGAGCAGCAGCGCCGACACCGCGAGCGCCAGCCCCTGGGCGAGCCTCGTGTCGGATTGCACGCGTCGAACCGGGCTCAGTTGCCGCGCGCCACGACCGCTCCGCCGGTACGGCGCAAGGTCCGCAGCGCGTAGTCGAGCTGGAAGTCGGTGATCCCCTGCTCTTCCAGTTCGGCGGCGGTCAGCGTGAAGCGCGGATCGTCGCGCCGGTCGGCTTCGAGCGCCTCGTCCTCGAGATCGACTTCATTGACCAGGTGGCCGCGCAGGTCGCTTTCGCGCAGCTGGTACTGCGCGCGCTTGGCCGCATCGGGGTCCGACAGCTGCGGCACGCGAATGTCGGGCTCGATCCCGCCTTCCTGCACCGAGCGGCCCGACGGCGTATAGTAGCGCGCCGTGGTCAGCTTGAGCGCCGCGTCGCGGCTCAGCGGCAGCAGGGTCTGGACCGAGCCCTTGCCGAAGCTGCGCTCGCCCATGACCAGCGCGCGGCGGTGGTCCTGCAGCGCGCCGGCGACGATCTCGCTCGCCGAAGCCGAGCCCGCGTCGATCAGAACGATCATCGGCAGCCCTGCGGCGGCGTCGCCGCGGTAGACGCTTTCGGCCTCGTAGTAGACCGAATCGCGCGTGTGGCGGCCGCGCTGCGAGACGATCTGCCCTTCGGTCAGGAACAGGTCGCTGAGCGCCACCGCCTCGTCGAGCGAACCGCCAGGATTCTTGCGCAAGTCGAGCACCAGGCCGGCAAGCCGGCCGCCCGAGTCGCGCCTCAGCGCAGCGAGCGCGTCGTTGACGTCGGCGCCGACGTCGCGGCTGAACTCGTTGATGCTGATCACGCCGATGTTGCCGCTCTCGAGCGTCCAGGTGACCGGTTCGAGCTCGATGACCCCGCGGGTCACCGTGACGTCGAACGGCTCGTCGCGGCCCGGGCGGAAGATCGACAGCTGGATCGCGCTGCCGGCCGGCCCGCGCATCTGCTTGACCGCCTCGTCGAGCTCGAGCCCGTAGATCAGCTTGCCGTCGATGTGGGTGATGTAGTCTCCGGCCTTGATGCCGGCCTTGTCGGCCGGGCTGCCCTTGAACGGCGAGACAACCTTCACCGCGCCGTCGTCCATCTGCACCGAGATACCGAGGCCCTGGTAGTTGCCGTCGATCATCGTCTCGAGCCGCTCGAGCGCGGCGCCGTCGAGATAGGCCGAGTGCGGATCGAGTGCGGCAAGCATGCCATCGATCGCGCCGCGGATCAGCACTTCGTCCTCGACCGGCTCGACGTAGCTCGCCTTGATCCTCTGGTAGGTCGCGAAAAGCTTCGCGAACTCCGGCGATGAGCGGCCTTCGACCTGGGCGAAGACCGCGGTCGTCGCCGGCAGCAACGCGACTGCGGTAAGCAGGGCGGCGGCGCGAACAGGCCCGGAAAGGCGTTGGGCAAGCGTCATGAATCGGGTTCCTCGATTGGCCCTCAATGTATCGCGCGCCGTGCGTTAACGCCAGATGAGGCGACCAACGCGCGTTTTCATCCGACGAACCGCAACGGATTGACCGGCTCTCCGCCGCTGCGCAGCTCGAGCGTGACCTCTGGATCGGCCCTGGCCGCGATTCCCAGCGGCGCCCCTGCCACCAGCGTCTCGCCGACCGTGACGTCGGTCCGCGCGAGCCCCGTGACCAGGCTGGTCCACCCGCCAGCGTGCTCGATGATCACGATGCGCCCGTACCCCCGATAGGATCCGGCGAACGCCACCCGGCCTGCCGCCGGGGCGACGACCTGCCCGCCTGGCCGCGGCACGAAAGTCAGCCCGCGACTGGCCGAAGCGCCCTGGCCTTCGCCGAAGCCTCGCACCGTGCGCCCGTCGACCGGCAGCAGGTAGGGTGTCGGGGGCGCGGCAAGCGTTGCCGCCGGGGCCGGCTCGGCCGCCGGAGCCGCGAGGGCTTGTTCGGGCCGGGCCGGGCGCAGCAGCGGTCCCGGCAGCGCGGCAAGTCGGGTGCGCAGCGCGGCGGCGCGGTCGAGCTCGGCGACGAGCGCGTCGAGGTCGCGCGCCTCCTCACCCAGCGCCAGCGCGCGTTCCGCCTCGCGAGCCGCGAACGCGCGCGCTTCGCGCGACGCTTCCCGCTGGCGCGTCTCGAGCGCGGCGAGTTCACGGCGCCGCTCGGCGAGCCGGGCTTCCTCGGCGCGGAGGAACGCAGTCGCGGCGAACGATTCCTCCTGCAGCTCGCGGCTGCGGGCTAGCCTGGCGCGGAGCCCGGCCGTGCGCGCGCGGACCTGCGGCACCGTGCTGTCGAGCAAGGCACGCAGGTGGACGACGTCCTCGACCGATCCGGCGCGAAGCAGCGAGAGCGCCAGCGGCCGGCGCGAGAATTGTTGCAACGCGGCCGTCAGGTGCATGACCGGCTGCTGCTCGCGGCCGAGCTGCTCTCGAAGGGTGGCGCGTTCGCGCGCAGCCAGCGCGAGGCGGGCTTCGGCGGCGGCGATTCCGGCTTCGGCCTGCTGGATCCGCGCGGCGACGGCGGCGGCCTCGCGCGCGGTCCGTTCGAGAGCGTCGCTGGCGCTGTCGGCCTCGCGCTCGAGCCGGGCGCTACGCGTCTCGGCCGCACGGCGTGCAGCCAGCGCCGCTGCGAGGGCGGCGCGGGTTTCGGCGGTTCCTTCGAGGACGGCGCCGCGCTGCGCACCGGCGCCCGGGACCATCAGGAGAGCCCCGGCCGCGAGCGCCGATGCGAGCGCCGTCAGGACGAAGGCGTGCCTCATGCGATCACCCTGCCCGATGATACGGATGGCCGGCAAGCAGGCTGGTCGCGCGAAACAGCTGCTCGAGCAGCATCGCCCGGGCGAGCAGGTGCGGCCAGGTTGCCTTGCCGAAGGCCATTAGGCGGTCCGCCGCGTCGCGGTCGGCGCGGGTATGGCCGTCGGCGGCGCCGATCAGGAAGCGGGTCTCGCGAATGCCGTTGTCACGCCAGTCGCGCAGCAATTCGGCAAGCTCCTCGGACGAGACCTGCGAGCCGCGCTCGTCGAGCAGGATCGTGCGGAATGGCGTCTGCGGCTCGGGTATCCGCCCGCCGCGGTCGGACAGCTCCGTGAGCCGCAGCGGCCAGGCGATGCGTTTCGCGTAACGCTCGACCAGCTCCGCCTCGGGCGAGCGGCCGATCTTCCCGCGGGCGATTACGTGCAGCAGCATGGCCGACGCCTAGCCGACGCTGCGGGGCGAAGAAATGCTAGGCCCGCCCGCCGGCGGCGACAGTGCCTTCGCCGAAGCCCCACATGCGCTCGAGGTTGTAGAAGCTGCGCACTTCGGGACGGAACAGGTGAACGACTACGTCGCCGGCGTCGATCAGCACCCAGTCGGCCGCAGGCAGCCCCTCGATGCGCGGGGTGCCGTGGCCCTCCTTCTTGAGCCGTTCGGCGAGCTTGGTCGCCATCGCCGCGACCTGCCGGGTGGAGCGCCCGGAGGCGATCACCAGGTGGTCGGCGATGCTCGACTTGCCCTCGAGGGGGATGGTGACGAGGTCCTGCGCCTGGTCCTCGTCGAGCTGGTCGAGGATCAGCGCATGGACGGAGCCGGGGGCGGCGGGGGCGGTGTCGGGCATGTCAGTGATGGAGACGATGGTCGAAGGCGCGGAAGGTTCCGGCCGGGCTTGCGCCCCTGGGGTCGCGGACGTCATCGTAGCGGGTCATGCTCCTTGCGGGAATGGACGGCGGCAGCACGGGCGCAAGCCTCATGCGCTCGCCCCCCGGGCCGGATCGGCCCCTGCCGGATCGTGAATGAGGGAATGCGTCACCCCGTCCCTGGGCGATGGCCCGCCGAAGCGGCTGGCCCAGTCGGGATCCGCAAGGCGCACCTGGGTGGCCGAGCGCGGATCGGGGTCGAAACGCAGTTCAATCAGCGCGGGAGCGCTCCATTCGTCCCGGTTCTTCATGCTGTCCGCAGCCAACCGGTAACGCCGCAGCCAGGCCATCGCGGGGCTCGCGAGGGCGACGTCATCATATCCGGGGCGGGCAATCACCGCAATCGGCATTTCCCGGGCTATCTGGCGCCAGTCCTTCCACAGATGGAACTGGGCAAGGTTGTCGGCCCCCATCAGCCAGATGAAGCCGCGGCGCGGAAAGCGCCGCTTCAGCGCCCGCAGCGTGTCGATCGTGTAGCGCGTGCCGAGCTCGCGCTCGATCGCCGTCACGCGGATCGGCGCTCGCCGCGCCATCGCCTGCGCCGATCGCACCCGTGCCGCAAGCGGGGCCATGCCCTCCCTCGGCTTGAGCGGGTTGCCCGGCGAAACGAGCCACCAGATCTCGTCGAGGCCCAGCGCCTGGGCGGCGTACAGGCTGATCGCCCGGTGCCCGCCGTGCGCCGGGTTGAAGCTCCCACCGAGGAGCCCGGTCCTCTTCACTTCGGCTGGCGGCGCGGCGTGACGCGGAACCCGTGGCGGGTGTTCTGCGAGGCGATCGCCCAGGCCGGGTACTCGGGCTCGGGCTCGCCGAGCGCGTCGAGCCTCGCGAGTTCATCGGCGGTCAGTTCGACGTCGCTCGCGACGAGATTCTCGGCCAGCTGGTCGGGACGCCGCGCACCGACGATCACGCTCGAGACGACGTCCTTGTGCAGCAGCCAGGCGAGCGCGATCGCCGAAACCGCGACGCCGCGGCTCTCCGCCATCGGCCGCATAGCGTCGACGAGGTCGAATGCGAGCGCCTTGTCGGTCCGCGGGAAGTCGAGCTTGGCGCGGCGGCCTTCGCCTTCGGCCGTGTCGTCCGCACCGCGCGCGTACTTGCCCGACAATAGCCCGCCGGCGAGCGGGCTCCACACCATCAGCCCGAGCCCCTCGCTCTGCATCATCGGCACCAGCTCGCGCTCGAGTTCGCGGTTGGCGGCGGTGTAGAGCGCCTGGACCGAAACGAACTTGTCCCATCCGCGGCGCTCGCAGATGCCGAGCGCCTTGGCGATCTGCCACGCCGCCCAGTTGGAGACGCCGACGTAGCGCGCGCGGCCCGAGCGGACGATGTCCTCGAGCGCGCGCAGCGTTTCCTCCATGCCGCAGTTCGGGTCCCAGCCGTGGACCTGGTAGAGGTCGACATGGTCGAGCCCGAGCCGGGCGAGGCTGGCGTCGATCTGGTGCAGCAGGTGGTAGCGGTTGGCGCCGGCGTCGTTGGGCCCCTCGCCCATCGGCCCCATGCCCTTGGTCGCGATCACCACCCGGTCGCGAGCCACGCCGAGAGTGCGCAGCGCGCCGCCGACGAACTCCTCGCTCTGGCCGGCCGTGTAGAGGTTGGCGGTGTCGATGAAGTTGACCCCGGCCTCGAGTGCCTGCCGGACCAGCGCCGTCGAGCCCTCCTGGTCGAGGTCGTGTTGGAAGAACCCGCTCGGCTTGTTGCCGAAAGTCATCGCCCCGAGGCACAGCTCCGAGACGACGAGGCCGGACTGGCCGAGGCGGTTGTAGCGCATGGAACGTCTCCTGTTCGCGCCGGTCTAGGCGGACAGGAGCGAGGCGTTCAAGGCCGCGTTTCGCCGTGGCCGCGGACCTGCCACTTGTAGGTCGTCAGCCCCTCGAGCGCGACAGGCCCGCGGGCATGCAGCCGGCCGGTGGCGATGCCGATCTCGGCGCCGAGACCGAACTCGCCGCCGTCGGCGAACTGGCTCGAGGCGTTGACCATCACGATCGCACTGTCGACCTCGGCGAGGAAGCGCTCGGCGGCGTCGCTGTCTCCGGTCACGATCGCGTCGGTGTGGCCGGAGGAATGCCGCGCGATGTGTTCGAGCGCGGCGTCGAGCCCGTCGACCACCGCAACGGAGAGGATCGCATCGAGGTACTCGGTATCCCAGTCGTTGGCGCTCGCGCGATCGATACGCGGGTCGAGCGCCAGCGCGCGCGGATCGCCGCGCAGCTCGCAGCCGCTGTCGAGCAGCGCGCGCACGACGTCGACGGAGCCGGGGAAGGCCGCATCGAGCAGCAGCGTCTCCATCGCCCCGCAGATACCCGTGCGGCGCATCTTGGCGTTGAGCGCGAGGCTGGCCGCCATCGCCGGGTCCGCCGCCGAATGGACGTAAGTGTGGCAGATGCCGTCGAGATGGGCGAGGACCGGGACGCGGGCGTCGTTCTGCACACGGGCGACGAGGCTCTTGCCGCCGCGCGGGACGATCATGTCGATCAGTCCGGCCGCGCGCAGCATCGCGCCGACCGCCTCGCGGTCCTGTGTAGGCAACAGCTGCACCGCCGCGACAGGGACGCCGGCGGCGGCGAGACCTTCGACTAGCGCGGCGTGGATCGCGCGGTTCGAGTGCACCGCCTCGCTGCCGCCGCGCAGCAGTGCCGCGTTTCCGCTCCTGAGGCACAGCGCCGCCGCATCGGCGGTCACGTTCGGCCGGCTCTCGTAGATGATTCCGATCAGCCCGATCGGGATGCGGATCCGCGTCAATTCGAGACCGCTCGGCACAGTGCTGCGGTCGATGACCTGGCCGACGGGATCGGGCAGCGCGGCAACCTGCTCGAGCGCGGCGGCAATTCCCCCGAGACGACCTTCGTCCAGCTTGAGCCGGTCGAGCATCGCGGGTGAGAGCCCGTTCGCCTGCCCCGCCGCCAGGTCGCGGGCATTTGCCTCGAGGATCCGTGCCGAAGCCGCGCGCAGCGCCGCGGCGGCCGACCGCAGTGCCGCAGCCTTGGCGGGATCGTCCATCCGGGCCAGCTCGCGTTGCGCCGCGCGGCCGGCCTGCGCGAGCTCGGCAACGAGCGATTCGGGATCGGCGACGGGCTGCGGCTGGGTCGACATGCGGCCGCCCTTATCATCCGCCTCGCGGGCTGTCAGCGCGAATTGAAGCGAGCGCGATTCGCGCGCGCGGCGGGCGGGTTCCCGGCAGGAAGACGCCTTGCAAACGGCTCGTCGTGATTCAGGTTCGACTCGCCCGAAACGTTAACGCATGGATTCGACGCCGGCCGGTTCGGCCGGTAGCCCCCCTGCAACGATTGGGTCGGGACAAACGGGGTCCACTTGAAAAAGATAACCGCCGGCACTCTTCGGGAGAGCCTGCGGAACTGGTTTCCGGAGCGCGAATTCTTCATGCGTTCCCAAGGCCAGGTCCGCTTCATCACCATCACCTCACGGATGCAGATTACTGCAGCGGCTCTGGTCGTCGCATTGATCGGCGGCTGGGCATTGTCGATGGGCGTGATGGCGGTGCGGCAGTATCAGTCCGAAGCCGCGCGCTGGTCGCTGCTCGAGCGCGAGGCGGAGGTAGCGACCGCGGAAAACCGGGTCGACGCCTATCGCGACGATCTCGCCCAGGTGACCAGCGACCTCGAACGACGCCAGCAGTTCCTCGAGGAAATGACCGAGATGCTCCCGGCCGACGCGCTCGACAGCGAGACCGTCAGCGACAGCTCGAGCGAGGCCGCGAAAACGGTCGAGAAGGTCAGCGCCTCGATCCCCGAGGCCGCCACGCTGGCCCGCGTCGAAGCGCGCCAGCTCGCCCTCGTCGAGCGCCTCACCCATTTCGCCGACCTGCGCGCCGCACGCGCCGAGGCCGCGCTGCGCAAGCTCGGGCTCGACCCGCGAGCGATGATCGCCGCGACGCGGGTCGGCATGGGCGGTCCGTTCGAGCGCCTCTCGACCGAACGCGACGGCTCGCTCGACCCGCGCTTCGAGCGGCTCGGCTTGAGCCTCGCGCGGATGGACGCGCTCGAACGCGGACTCAACGGCATCCCGCAGGTCATGCCGGCCGACATGCACATGATCTCGTCGGGCTTCGGCTATCGCGCGGATCCGTTCCACGGCGGCGCGGCGATGCACGCCGGGCTCGACTTCCGCGGGCCGCTCGGCTCGCCGATCCACGCGGCGGCCGACGGCAAGGTTACCTTCGTGGGCACCAAGTCCGGTTACGGAAAGGTCGTCGAAGTCAGCCATGGCAACGGCATGATGACCCGCTACGCCCATATGTCCGCCTGGCGCGCCCGCGTCGGCCAGCAGGTCGAAGCCGGCGACGTGATCGGCCTCATCGGCAACACCGGTCGATCGACCGGTCCGCACCTCCATTTCGAAGTCCGCATTCATGGCCGCGCGGTCAACCCGCGCCCGTTCCTGGAGACCGCTCCCGATGTTCTCGAAGAAGCCCGAGCCGACAGCACCCGTCGCGTCGCCGCGACCACCGGCGCGCGCCGTGGCTAATGGGGGCTCGACTTTCTCGGTGATCGGGGCGGACGTCACCATCAGGGGCGATGTCGAGGCCTCGGCCGACCTGCACGTCGACGGCTCGGTCGTCGGCGACATCGCCTGCGCCACGCTGGTCCAGGGCGAATCGAGCCGCATCGAGGGAGCGATCGCGTCAGACTCCGCGCGCCTCGCCGGCACCGTCAAGGGCACGATCAACGTGCGCGAGCTCGTGGTCCTCAAGACGGCGCGGATCGAGGGCGACGTCCACTACGAGGCGTTGACGATCGAGCAGGGCGCGCAGGTCGAAGGCAAGTTCTCGCCCGACGCGGCGCAGCCGAAGGCCACCACCGCCGCGCAGCCGGGGGTGCTCGACCTCGGCAAGGACGACGAGGCGCGGCTCTCGCTGGCGAGCTGACGCCTGCGGCGGGACGCGCCCGCCGCTTCAGACTTCGTTGGACGCTTCCGCGGCGCGCTTGGCGGTGAGCCAGGCCTCGGCCTCGGCTTCCTGCGCCGCCTCGACCGCGGCCTTGGCCGCGGCTTCGCGCTCGGCGCGCAGTTCGGCGATCAGCGTCTCGCGGTCGTCGCGCGCCTCGCCCGAGGCCTCGCCGGCTTCGTCGCCCGACCCGGCGCGCTTGGCCGCCCGGGCGACCGCCGCATCGAGCTCGCGCTGCGAGCACAGGCCGAGGGTGACGGGGTCCTTCGGCTGGATGTTCTGGATGTTCCAGTGGGTCCGGTCGCGGATCGCGTTGATCGTGTTGCGCGTGGTGCCGATCAGCTTGCCGATCTGTGCGTCCGAGATCTCCGGGTGGTTGCGCAGGATCCAGGCGATGCCGTCGGGCTTGTCCTGCCGCTTGGAGACCGGCGTATAGCGCGGGCCCTTGGTCCGGCTGACGTCGACCGGGGCGCGCTGCATCTTCAGGCGGTAGTTGGGATCGGCCTGTCCGCGCTCGATTTCCTCGTGGGTCAGCTCGCCCGAGTGCACCGGATCGCGCCCGGTGTACTTGGAGCTGGCGAGATCGTCGGCCATCGCCTGGACCTCGAGGATGTGGAGCCCGCAGAACTCGGCGATCTGCTCGAAGCTCAGCGAGGTGTTGTCGACCAGCCACGAGGCGGTCGCATGGGGCATGAGAGGAGTGGGCTGGGCCACGAGATGTCTCCGCTGAAAATAGATAGGGCCGCCCCATCCGGAGCGGCCGCCGCGGTGGCGATGTAGGCGGATTGCAGGAAAACGGCAAGCGTTTGGAGGCCGGACGCCGGCGTCGAGCGATGAAGGCTTTGCAGGCATCCTCTCTCGAGGCGAGAGAGATCAGGAACCCCAGAGCGATCGCATGTTGTAGGGCACCGTGATGAACACCGCCTCGACCCCGGCAATCTTGCTACCGGTGATCTTGAACAGCTCGAGCAACGCGAAGCTGTGCGGGAAGTGGAACACCGACTTCGTCTTCGTCACCCCATCGGTCCAGGTCACGTCGACCACCTTGCCGGTGTGATCGATGAAACCGCCGGCCAGCACGAGGCCCTTCTCCTCGTCGACCAGAGGGAAGCGGCGGTCTCGCAAGCGATCGTCGTAGATGTACTGCCCGAGCCGGAACTGCTCGGCGCAGCCCATCGCCGCGATCGGATAGCCTTCGATGTTCGGGTTGTTGGTCGTCTGCAGCCCGTTCTCGATCCGGTCGCAGTCGTCGGTGAACTCGGTATGGAGCGTGCCGTCGTTGAGCTCCAGCGTGTCGAAATAGCCGTTGGCGATGGCGATCATCCTATCGCGCGGCACGCGTTCGGACGCCGGCACATCGGCCAGCATCAGCGGCCGCGGCGCGACGTAGGTCTCGATGCTGGGAAACGGCCCGAACTCCATGGCCCGGCAGACGATCGTCTCGACTTCGCTTATCCGGCCGTCCGTCACGGCAAGGCGCAGTCCCATGATCGCCGGATGGCCGTGCTCCTCGACGATTCCGAACCACGCCACCTGGCCGGTCACCGGATCGGCGGCCTTGAGGTCGTAGTCCGGCCGCCGGGCGCTGATCGTGTTCCATAGCCCGTCGCCGGGCTCGAGGCGGACGTTGTTCTCGGTCAACCGCGCGTCCCGCGCCCACGGCAGCCGCGACGGATCCCTGGCGACGAGCGCCTCGAGGTAGGATTCGGCGACGGCGTAGAGTTCGGTACGTTTCATTGGATCTCCAGGACGATCTTGCCGATGTGTTCGCCGGCTTCCATCACGGCGTGCGCGGCCGCGGCCTCGGCGAGCGGGAGAACACGGTCGATCTCCGGGCGCAAGCGGCCGCACTCGACCAGCGGCCAGACGTTTCGCGCTATCTCGTCGGCGAGCAGGGACTTGAACTCGACCGACCGACCGCGCAGCGTCGAGCCGGACAGCGTGTGGCGGCGGACCATCAGCCGGGCCATGTCGACCGTCGCCCGCGCACCGCCGAGCACGGCGATCGTCACCAGCCGGCCGTCTTCGGCGAGGCAGTCGAGGTTGCGTTGGGTATAGTCGCCCGCGACCATATCGAGGCACAGCTCGGCGCCACGGCCGCCGGTAATCGTCCGGACCGCCTCGACGAAATCCTCTTCGCGGTAGTCGATCGCGTGGTCGGCGCCGAGCGCGCGCGCCGCGTCGCACTTGGCCTGGCTGCCGCAGGTGACGATGACGGTCAGCCCGAACAGCTTGCCGAGCTTGATCGCCGTGGTGCCGATGCCGCTGGTGCCGCCATGGACCAGCAGCGCCTCGCCTTCCCGCGCCCAGCCGCGCTCGAAGACGTTGTGCCAGACGGTGAACAGGGTTTCGGGCAGGGCCGCCGCCTCGTTGAGCGGCAGGCTCGCGGGCACGGGCAGGCAGTGGCCGGCCTCGGCGAGGCAGTACTCGGCGTAACCGCCGCCGGTCACCAGGGCACAGACCGGCTGCCCGAGCAGCATCTCGTCCGCTCCCTCGCCCGCTGCCACGACCCTTCCGGCGATCTCGAGCCCCGGCACGTCGGGTGCGCCGGGCGGAGGCGGATATCGGCCCATTCGCTGGAGCACATCGGGGCGGTTGACGCCCGCGAAGGCTACCTCGACCAAGACCTGCCCCGGGCCGGGCTGCGGCACCGGGCGCCGCTCGAGCCGGAGGACGTCCGGCCCGCCGGGCGCGGCGATTCCAATGGCTTGCATCGTCTGCGGAACGGTCACGACCCCTGTACCCCTAATGCCACGGTGCCCCTCGCTAATGCCCAGCCCTAAGGCCCGCCCCCATTGACAGCAAGCGGGGGCGGAATCATCCTGCCAGGCGATGGACGACGATCTCCCCCGTGCGCGCGGAGATGCCGCGAGCCGGCTGGCCGGCGAACCGCTCGACACCTATTCGCAGGACGAGCTGCTCGAACGCATCGCCCTGCTCGAGGCCGAGATCGAACGGGTGAGGGCGCACCACGCCAAGGCCGCCAGCCACCGCTCGCTGGCGGATTCGCTGTTCAAGCCGCGAGAGCCGAGCTGATGGGGCCGCCGCCGGTCCTGCTGCACTCGCATTCGCGCCGGCCGCGCCCCATATCCTGCTTAACGAGAGAGGGCAGGCACCGTTCTCGGTGCATTCATGGAGCCCTTCGTACATTGGCAACTGTCGGATCGTATATTCGCCCCTTGGATTGATTGAACATGCCCAGCTTCGCCCAGAGCCTCGAGAAAACCCTCCACACCGCGCTGCAGCACGCGACCGATCGTACGCACGAGTACGCCACGCTCGAGCACCTGCTGCTCGCGCTCGTCGACGATCCCGAGGCGGCCGAGGTCATGACCGCCTGCGGCGTCGACCTGGTCGAGCTCGGCAACGTGGTGCGCCAGTACCTCGACCAGGAATACCAGTCGCTGAAGACCGAGGAGGAGGCCGACCCGCAACCGACGGCCGGCTTCCAGCGGGTGATCCAGCGGGCGATCCTGCACGTGCAGTCGAGCGGCAAGGACACCGTCACCGGGGCCAACGTGCTCGTCGCGCTGTTCTCCGAGCGCGACAGCTACGCGGTCTACTTCCTGCAACAGCAGGACATGAGCCGGCTCGATGCGGTCAGCTACATCAGCCACGGCATCGGCAAGGGCGGGCGCCAGCTCGAGAGCCGCACCCCACAGGGGGCCGAAGAACCCGAGAGCAAGGGCGAGGACAAGCCGGACAAGGGCGGGAAGAAGGATTCCGCGCTCGACCAGTTCTGCGTCAACCTCAACCAGAAGGCGCTCGACGGCAAGGTCGATCCGCTAATCGGCCGCGGCCCGGAAGTCGACCGGACGATCCAGATCCTCTGCCGCCGCTCGAAGAACAACCCGCTCTATGTGGGCGATCCCGGCGTCGGCAAGACCGCCATCGCCGAGGGTCTGGCCCGCAAGATCGTCGAGGGCGACGTGCCCGAGGTGCTCGCCGACGCGGTGATCTACTCGCTCGACATGGGCGCCCTGCTCGCCGGGACGCGCTATCGCGGCGACTTCGAGGAGCGCCTCAAGCAGGTCGTCGCCGAGCTCGAGAAGCTGCCCGAGGCAGTCCTGTTCATCGACGAGATCCACACGGTGATCGGCGCGGGCGCGACCAGCGGCGGGGCGATGGACGCTTCGAACCTGCTCAAGCCGGCGCTGTCGAACGGTGCGATCCGCTGCATCGGTTCGACCACCTACAAGGAGTTCCGCAACCACTTCGAGAAGGACCGCGCGCTGCTGCGCCGGTTCCAGAAGATCGACGTCAACGAGCCGACCGTCGAGGACACGATCAAGATCCTCAAGGGCCTGCGCTCGGCGTTCGAGGAACACCACAAGGTCAAGTACACGCCCGACGCCATCAAGACCGCGGTCGAGATGAGCGCGCGCTACATCAACGACCGCAAGCTGCCCGATAAGGCGATCGACGTGATCGACGAGGTCGGCGCGATGCAGATGCTCGTGCCGCCGAGCCGGCGGCGCAAGACGATCACCGCCAGGGAGATCGAGAAGGTCGTTGCGACGATGGCGCGGATCCCGGCCAAGACCGTCAGCAAGGACGACAAGCTGGTGCTCGCGACGCTCGAGAAGGACCTCAAGCGCGTCGTCTACGGCCAGGACAAGGCGATCGAGGTGCTGTCGACGGCGATGAAGCTGTCGCGCGCCGGCCTGCGCGATCCCGACAAGCCGATCGGCAGCTTCCTGTTCTCGGGCCCGACCGGCGTCGGCAAGACCGAGGTCGCGCGCCAGCTGGCCGAGATCATGGGCATCGAGCTCAAGCGCTTCGACATGTCGGAGTACATGGAGCGGCACTCGGTCAGCCGGCTGATCGGCGCGCCTCCGGGCTACGTTGGCTACGACCAGGGCGGTCTGCTCACCGATGCGATCGACCAGCACCCACACTGCGTGCTGCTGCTCGACGAGATCGAGAAGGCTCACCCCGACCTGTTCAACATCCTGCTGCAGGTGATGGACCACGGCAAACTGACCGACCACCACGGCAAGACCGTCGACTTCCGCAACGTGGTGCTGATCATGACCACCAACGCGGGCGCGGCCGACATGGCCAGGCAGTCGATCGGCTTCGGCGCCGGCACCAAGGCGGAAGCGAGCGACGAGGCGGTCAAGAAGATGTTCGCCCCCGAGTTCCGCAACCGGCTCGATGCGATCGTGCCGTTCGACTACCTCGGGACCGAGACCGTCAGCCGCGTGGTCGACAAGTTCATCCTCCAGCTCGAGCTGCAGCTGGCCGAGCAGAACGTGCACATCCAGTTCGATTCGGACGCGCGCGCGTGGCTCGCCAAGCGCGGCTACGACAAGCTGATGGGCGCTCGGCCGATGGCCCGCCTGATCCAGGACAAGGTCAAGCAGCCGCTCGCCGAGGAGTTGCTGTTCGGCAAGCTCGCGCACGGCGGCGAGGTCCACGTCAGCGTCAAGGACGATGCACTGGCCTTCGAGCTGACCCCGGCGGCGCCCAAGGTCGCGCGGCCCAAGGCGACGAAGAAGGCCAAGGCGAAGGCCAAGCCCACGACCGAGGAGTAAGGGGCAGGAGCCCTCGTCCGCCGACCTGGCCTGCAGCGGGCCTGGTCCGAACGCGATGAGGGCTCCTTCCTTGCGGAACCCGAGGCGGGCCGCCACACTTCTTCCCTCATGGCCGCGCCCTTCAGCTGGATCCGCCCGGAGCCGCACGGCATCCACGTCGTCCCGGCCGACTGCTGGATCGATCCCTCGCAGCCCGTCGCCAATGCGCTCGTCACCCACGGCCACGCCGACCACGCGCGCGGCGGACACGGGCGGACGATGGCAACCGCCGAGACGCTGGCGATCATGGAGCTGCGCTACCAGACCCGCGAGGGTGCGCTGCCGGTGGCCTACGGCGAGACGATCGGGCTTCCCGGCGGAGTCGATGCGACCTTCGTACCCGCCGGCCACGTGCTCGGCTCGGCGCAAATCGTGCTCGAGCACGCCGGCGAGCGCGTGGTGGTGACCGGCGACTACAAGCGCCGGCCCGACCCGACCTGCCCGCCGTTCGAATGCGTGCCGTGCGACGTGTTCGTGACCGAGGCGACTTTCGGCCTGCCGGTGTTCTGCCACCCGCCGATCGAGCGCGAGATCGGCAAGCTGCTCAAGGCGCGCGCCGACCATCCCGATCGCTGCGTGCTCGTCGGTGCCTACGCGCTCGGCAAGGCCCAGCGGCTGATCGCCGAGTTGCGCCGCGCCGGGCACCACGAGCCGATCTGGCTCCACGGGGCGATGGAGCGGATGTGCCGGCTCTACGAAGACTTCGGCGTCGCGCTCGGCGACTTGCGGCTGGTCGGCGACGCCACGAAGGACCAGCTTCGTGGCGCAATCGTGATCTGTCCGCCCTCGGCGCTCAACGACCGCTGGAGCCGGCGGCTGCCTGACCCGATCACGGCCATGGCGAGTGGCTGGATGCGGGTCCGCCAGCGCGCGCGCCAGCGGATGGTCGAACTGCCGCTGGTGATCTCCGACCACGCCGACTGGGGCGAACTGACCGCGACGATCGAGGAAGTGAACCCGGCGGAAAGCTGGATCACGCACGGCCGCGAGGAGGCGCTGCTGCGCTGGTGCCAGCTGCACCAGCGCCGTGCCCGGGCGCTGGCGCTGGTCGGCTACGAGGACGAGGATGACTGAGATCCTTCGCCGGCTCCTTCGACAGGCTCAGGACGAACGAGGTCAGAGAGCGGCCGCGGATCCCCGGACCGCTGGCGCCAAGCCTGTCGAAGCACGCGCACCCGTCGGCGGCGCTCGATGATCGAGTTCGCCGCCCTCGTCGATGCGCTGGTCTACACGCGCAGCCGCAACGAAAAGCTGCGGCTGATCGCCGACTACCTGCAGGCGACACCCGACCCCGACCGCGGCTGGGCGCTGGCCGCGCTGACCGAGGGGCTGAGCTTCCCGGCGGTCAAGGGCGGTACGATCCGCACGCTGATGGCCGAGCGGGTCGATCCGGTCTTGTGGACGCTGAGCCGCGACTTCGTCGGCGACACGGCAGAGACGGCAAGCCTGCTCTGGCCGCAACCTGAAGCTGACGCCATGCCGTCACCCTCGGTGAGCGAAGCCGTTGATCTTCTGAGCAAAATGACCCGCACGACGGTCATGTCGGAACTGCCCCGGCTGCTCGACCGGCTCGATGCGGACGGACGCTACGCGCTGATCAAACTCGCCACCGGGGCGATGCGCGTCGGTGTCTCGGCGCGGCTTGCCAAGACTGCGTTCGCGCAGGCCTTCGCGGTCGACGTCGAGCAGGTCGAAGAATATTGGCACGCGCTCGAGCCGCCTTACCGCGACCTGTTCGCCTGGGCGGCCGAGGGTGCCGATCCGCCCGACACGGCCGAGCGACCGCTGTTCCGCCCGTTCATGCTCGCGCATGCGCTCGAGGACGAGGTGCTCGATCTCGCCGACTACGTCGCCGAATGGAAATGGGACGGCGTCCGCATGCAGGCCGTCCACGCGGGCGGCGAGACGCGGCTCTACTCGCGCACGGGCGACGACGTGACCGGTGCCTTTCCCGAAGTCGCCGAGGCGCTGGCGGTCCCGGCGGTGCTCGACGGCGAGTTGCTCGTGCGCGGGAGCCACCAGGGCGGCGAGGCCGGCGGCGCGGCGAGCTTCAACGCGCTGCAGCAGCGGCTCGGGCGCAAGACCGTCCCCAAGGCGATGCTCGCCGAGTACCCGGCGTTCGTGCGGCTCTACGACGTGCTGATCCTCGACGGCGAGGACCTGCGCGAACTGCCGTGGGAGGCACGCCGCGCCCGTCTCGAGGCGCTGATGCCGCGGCTGCCGCCGGAAAGGTTCGACCTGTCGCCGGTGGTCGAGGCCGACCACTTCGAGCACCTGGCCGAGATTCGCGGCAGCGCGCGCGACGCGGCGATCGAGGGGCTGATGCTCAAGCGCCGCGATTCACCTTACGTCGCCGGACGCAAGGCCGGGCTGTGGTACAAGTGGAAGCGCGATCCGCTGCTGGTCGATTGCGTGCTGATGTATGCCCAGCGCGGCAGCGGCAAACGCTCGAGCTTCTATTCCGACTACACTTTCGGCTGCTGGGACGGCGATCCCGACACGGGGGCAGAGCTGCTGCCGGTCGGCAAAGCCTATTTCGGCTTCACCGACGAGGAGCTCAGGCAGCTCGACCGCTATGTGCGCAACCACACCGTCAACCGCTTCGGCCCGGTGCGCGAGACCGACCGCAGCCTGGTGTTCGAAGTCGCCTTCGACAGCGTGCACACGAGCAAGCGGCACAAGTCGGGCCTTGCCATGCGCTTTCCGCGGATCAGCCGGATCCGCTGGGACAAGCCCGCGCACGAGGCCGACCGGATCGAGACGCTGAGGAACCTGATCCGCGACTAGCCGGGCGTGCGCGCGACTTCCGCTCCTGCTCGCTCGAGCGCCGCGAGGTAATCGGGCGCATGCTCGACCCGCACCGAGTCGCGGCCGAGCCCGGTGCGAGCGAGCACCTCCATCGCCTGCGGCTGCACCCCCGAGAAGATCACCTTGATCCCGTAATGCTTGGCCTGATCGACGAACTGGTCGAGCGCGGCCGCGCCGCTCGCATCGAGGAACGGCATCCGGCGCATGCGCAGGATCACCACCTTGGGCCGCTGGCCGAGGTTGCGCAGAGTATCGAGCAGGTCGCCGGCGACACCGAAGAAGAATGGCCCGGCGATGCGGAACACCTCGACGCCCGGCGGCAGCCCCTCGCGCTGGCGCATACCGTCGTCGTCGAGGTCGGGACTCGCCTCGATTTCCGAGCGCCCCTCGACCTGCACAGCCTCGCTCATCCGCATCATGAACAGCAGCGAGGCGAGGGTCACGCCGACCGCGATCGCCACGGTCAGGTCGACCATCACGGTCAGTGCAAACGTCAGCAGCAGCACCGTGCGGTCGCCGCCGGGCATGCGCAGCAGCTGCACGAAGCGGCGATACTCGCTCATGCCGATCGCGACCGTGAAAAGGATCGCGGCCAACGCCGCCATCGGCACGTAGGCCATAAGGTCGGTCGCGAAGAGCACGAACAGCAGCAGGAACGCAGCATGGAACATGCCCGAGACCGGCGTGCGCGCGCCGGCCTTGATGTTGGTCGCGGTGCGGGCGATAGCGCCGGTCGCCGGCAGGCCCCCGAATAGGCCCGACGCGAGGTTGGCGACACCCTGCCCGACCAGTTCCTGGTTCGGGCGGTGCCGCGTGCCGGCCATGCCATCGGCCACCACCGCCGACAGCAGCGCCTCGATCCCGGCGAGGAAGGCGATCGTGAACGCCGACGGCATGACCGCCTGGACCTTGGCCAGCGTGATCGCGGGCAGCTCGGGCCACGGCAGGCC